>CANCOY010000085.1 GCA_947379865.1 Acetobacteraceae bacterium | reverse complement strand
ACGGCCCAGTGCCTGTTCTGCCTGCACGATCAGTTCGTGTTTCTTGACCTTGCCGGTGGGGGTGCGGGGCAGGCCCTCGGCGCTGGTGAAAAGGACGTGGCGGGGCCGCTTGAACTTGGCCAGCCGCACGCGGCACCAGTCCATCAGTTCAGCCTCGGCGACCGTGGCGCCGATGGCGGGCACGATCCAGGCGGCGCCAATCTCGCCCCAGGTCTCATCCGGCAGGCCCACCACATAGGCCTGTTCCACCGCCGGATGGCTGGCGAGGATTTCTTCCACCTCGCGCGGGGCCACCAGTTCGCCGCCAGACTTGTAGAGTTCCTTGGAGCGGCCCGTGAGTTCGATATAGCCATCGGGGCGGATACGGCCAAGGTCACCCGAACGCAGCCAGCCGCCTGGCAGAAAAAGGGCAGCGCTGAGGTCCGGGCGCTCGAAATAGCCGCTGGTGGCCATGGGGCTCTGGCAGACCAGTTCGCCCTCGGCGCCATCGGCCAGCAAGTCGCCCGTCATGGGATCGGCGGTGCGATAGACCGCCACGCGGCCCCCCTCCCCGCCCAGGCCAGAGGCGCCACCTTCCACCACGCAGCCCACCGTCTTCTCGATCAGGCTCAAGGGGTCGCCGGGGCGGGTGAGCACGGTGGCGCAGGAAAGTTCCGTCATGCCATAGCCGGTGCTCACCTCACTCAGGCCCAGCGTGGCGATGATCTGCTGCCAGGTGCGGGCAGGCGTGGGGGCCGCCCCGATCAGCACGCTGAACAGGGATGACAGGTCGTGCGCCTGCGCCGCCGGATGGTCGATCAAAGCGATGGACATGGTGGGCACGAACAGGGTGTCGCTCGCCCGGTGGCGCGCAATGGCGGCAAAGGTGGCCACGGGGTCAAACTGGGTCTGGGGGATGATGGCGCCACCCGCCCACTGGCAGGCCAGCACCCCCACCACCAGCCCAAAGGCATGGTAGAGCGGCAAAGCAAACAGGATGCGGCGTCCATCCTCATAGGCGCGGTGATGGGCGATGGAGAATGACGAGCGCAACAGATTGTCGTGGCTCTGCACCACCCCCTTGGGCGCCCCCGTGGTGCCGGACGTGTACATGATCACCGCCGGGTCCAGGGGCGCCGCCGGGCTGGGGGCAAGGGGCGTGGCATCTGCCGCCCCCAGCCGCTCCACCGCCTCGACATCGGGGACGCCCGCCCGCGTTGCCTCATGCAGCACCACCTGGCGCAACTCTGGCAAGGCGGGTGCTGTGCCCCTGTCCCAGCCGGGCGCCTCGGCATCCAGCATCTGCAGGTAATCAAGACCGCGAAAGGCCCCCATGGTGATGACCATGCGGCAGCGCGACTGCGCCAGCACAAAGGCCAGTTCGCTGGCCTGAAAGGCGAAATTCACCGGGATCAGCGTGCAGCCAAGGCGCCAGACCGCATAGGCCAGAGGCACGAAGGCGGGGTGGTTGGCCATGATCAGGGCCACCCGGTCGCCCGGCACCAGGCCCAGCGCCCGCAGCCCCCGGGCCAGCCGCTCTGCCCGCGCCAGGGTCTCGCCATAGGTGGCAACCGCACCATCGCACATCACCAGCGGGCGCGTGGCGAATTCCGCCGCCAGACGGGCGAAGGCGCCGTCCAGCGTGTCGGGCCGCCAGATTGGCATGCGGGCCGCCAGTGCGGCACGGCGCGCGGCGACCGACACTGGCGGCGCCCCTGTTCCCTGAGCCATGGCATCCCCTCCCCTGACGGGAAATAGCCTAAGCCCGATTAGAATCGAGTCAATGTGAAGCGCGCCCGTGCCGTGGCATAAGGGCGCCACAACAATTGCAGGTCCAGCGCCCCATGATTCGGCTAGAAAACATCACCCGCCAGAACGGCCACCAGATCCTCTTCATCGAGGCCTCGGCCGCCCTCCAGCGTGGCGAGAAGATCGGCCTTGTCGGCCCCAATGGCGCTGGCAAGACCACGCTGTTCCGCATGATCACCGGCCAGGAACAACCCGACGAGGGCCAGGTGGGCGTCGATCGCGGGGTGAGCATCGGCTATTTCAGCCAGGACGTGGGCGAGATGCACGGCCGCAGTGCCGTGGCGGAAGTAATGGACGGCGCTGGCCCGGTCAGTGTGGTGGCCGAGGAGTTGAAAGCGCTGGAAGACGCCATGGGCGATCCCGACCAGGCGGACGACATGGACAGCATCGTCGAGCGCTATGGCGAGGTGCAGGCGCGCTTTGATGAATTGGGCGGCTATGCGCTCGAAGGCCGCGCCCGCGAGGTGCTGGCCGGCCTCAGCTTCAGCCAGGAAATGATGGACGGCGATGTGGGGGCGCTTTCGGGCGGCTGGAAGATGCGCGTGGCGCTGGCCCGCATCCTGCTGATGCGCCCCGATGTCATGCTGCTGGACGAGCCGAGCAACCATCTGGATCTGGAAAGCCTGATCTGGTTGGAAGACTTCCTCAAGGGCTATGACGGCGCCCTGCTCATGACCTCTCACGACCGGGAATTCATGAACCGCATCGTCAACAAGATCGTGGAGATCGACGGTGGCGCCCTCACCACCTATTCCGGCGACTATGAATTCTACGCCCAGCAGCGCGCCCAGAACGAGAAGCAGCAGCAGGCCCAATTCGAGCGGCAGCAGGCCATGCTGGCCAAGGAAATCAACTTCATCGAGCGCTTCAAGGCCCGCGCCTCCCACGCTGCCCAGGTGCAGAGCCGGGTGAAGAAACTCGACAAGATCGAGCGGGTGGAGCCGCCCAAGCGCCGCCAGACCGTCTCGTTCGATTTTCCCCCGGCGCCACGCTCGGGCGACGATGTGGTCATCCTGAAGAACGTGCACAAGAGCTATGGCTCACGGCGCATCTATGAGGGGCTGGACCTGCACATCGCCCGCAAGGAGCGCTGGTGCGTCATGGGCGTGAATGGCGCCGGCAAGTCCACCCTGCTGAAGCTGATCACCGGCACGACCGAGCCCGACGAGGGCACGGTTTCCGTCGGCGGCAGCGTGAAGCTTGGCTATTTCGCCCAGCACGCCATGGAACTGCTGGATGGCGACCGCAATGTGCTGCAATGGCTGGAGGATTCGTTTCCCCAGTCGGGCCAGGGCTCGCTCCGCGCGCTGGCGGGCTGTTTCGGCTTTTCAGGCGACGAGGTGGAAAAGAAGTGCCGCGTGCTGTCGGGCGGCGAGAAGGCCCGGCTGGTGATGGCGCGCATGCTCTATGACCCGCCCAATTTCCTGGTGCTGGACGAGCCCACCAACCATCTCGACATGATGACCAAGGAAATGCTGATCGCGGCCCTCTCCGACTATGCCGGCACCATGCTGTTCGTCTCTCATGACCGGCATTTCCTGGCGGCCCTGTCGAACCGCGTGCTGGAACTGACGCCCGACGGCATCCACAAATATGACGGCGGCTACACGGAATATGTTGCCCATACCGGCCAGGAGGCGCCGGGCCTGCGCAGCTGAGGCCGCCATGGGTCTTTGCCCTGCTTGGCGTGGCTGCTAGGCTTTGGACGCGCTTATTCGGAAGCAGAGGCCTGCCATGGACTATCCCTATGATGTGGGCCGCTACAGCCGGACGGTCACCACGACCTCGGCCGAGGCGCAGCGCTGGTTCGATCGGGGGCTGAACTGGTGTTTCGGCTTTCATCACGAAGAGGCGATCGCCTGTTTTGAAAAGGCCCTGGCGGCGGACCCCGATTGCGCCATGGCCCATTGGGGCGTCGCCTATGCGGTTGGCCCCAACTACAACTTTCCCTGGGCCTTGCAGGACCCGGTGGGCAAGGCGGCCAATCTGGCCCGCGCTTATGATGCCGTCCGGGCTGCCGTGGCCGAGGTGGCGCGCGTAACCCCGCCGGAGCGCGCCCTGATCGAGGCGCTGGCCTCACGCTTTCCCCAGCGCGAAACGCTGGAGGACCAGAGCGGCTGGGACCGGGCTTTTGCCGATGCCATGCGGCAGGCGCACAAGGCGCATCCCGACGACCTCGACATCCGCTGCATGCTGGTGGATGCCCTGCTCAACCTCACGCCTTGGCGCATGTGGGACCTGCGGACGGGGGAACCCGCAGCCGGGGCCGCCACGCTGGAGGCGCGCGAGGTGCTGGAGGGCGCCTTCCGCACCCTGCCCGGTTCGCTGTCGCACCCGGGCCTGCTGCACCTGCATATCCATTTGATGGAAATGTCGCCCCATCCCGAAGCCGCCCTGCAGAGTGGCGACCACCTGCGCGGCCTGACGCCGGACATGGGCCATCTGCAACACATGGCGACCCACATCGACATTCAGTGCGGCCACTACCGCGACGCCCTGTTCTGGAACCAGAAGGCCTATGAAGCCGACCGCAAGTATTATGCGCGGGCCGGGGCCATGAATTTCTATACGGGCTACCGTATCCACAACTACCATTTCGCCGCTTATGGGGCGATGTTCCTTGGCCAGTTCGCGCCCGCCCTTGCGGCCGCCGAGGAACTGATCGAGACCATGCCCGAGGCCTTTTTGCGCATCGCCTCGCCCCCCATGGCTGATTTTTTCGAGGGTTACATCTCGGTACGCCAGCACGTGCTGGTGCGCTTTGGCAAATGGCGCGAGATCATCGCGCAGCCGCTGCCAGCCGACGCTGATCTTTACCGCAACACCATCGCAATGACGCACTATGCAAAGGGCGTCGCTCATGCCGCTTTGGGAGAGGTTGCGGCGGCCGAGGCGGAGCAGGTGCTGTTCCGGGCCGCCGTTCTGCGGGTGCCCAAGACACGCTATATCCACAACGTCCCCTGCCTCAGCCTGCTGGCCATAGCCGAGGAGATGCTGGAGGGCGAGATCGCCTATCGGCGTGGCGAATACGACGCCGCCTTTGCCCGCCTGCGCGCCGCCATCGCCCTGGAGGATGGCCTGCCCTATGACGAGCCCTGGGGCTGGATGCAACCCATTCGCCATGCGCTCGGGGCATTGACGCTCGAACAGGGCCGGGTGGCCGAGGCGGAACAGGTCTATCGTGAAGATCTGGGTCTGGCGGGCAGCCTGCCCCGCGCCCAGGTGCACCCCGACAATCTCTGGGCCATGCGCGGCCTGCTCGACTGCCTTGACCGCCGGGGCGAGGTCGCCGAAGCCCGCCTGCTGCGCCAGCGGGTGGACCTCGCCGCCGCCCGCGCCGACCTGCCGGTGGCGGTGTCGTGCTTCTGCGCCCGCGGCAAGACCTGAGCGAGAGCCTGTGTGGTTTTCGCTACCTAAGATAGCAAAAAACCCACCCTTCATTTTCTTGACAAGATGCGTGGTTTCGCCGAAGAGTGCCCCGAACCTCCAGACGAGAATAACGTGGTAAATTGCGCAGTCCTGCTTGCCAGCTATAACGGTTGTCGCTTTCTGCCTGAGCAGGTGCGCTCGATCTCGTCTCAGTCGCACGCCCACATCGACCTTTACATCTCCGATGACGGCTCTACCGATGGCTCGGCAGACTTCTTTCGTGCAGAGCAGGCAAGGTGGGACAAGGGCGCGTTTGTCGTGCTGCAGGGGCCCAAGCTTGGCCAGGCTGCCGAGAACTTCCGTTCGCTCATCCTGACGCCGGACCTGGACGCCGATTACGTTGCGTTCTCTGATCAGGATGATGTCTGGATGCCCGGGAAGCTTGAGGCGGCCATCGCCAGGCTTGAAGGCCTGCCGCATGATGTGCCGGCCATGCACTGCTCCCGCACGCGCCTCATCGACGAGCAGGGGGCCGACGCCGGCCTGTCGCACTATTTCCCGCATGCGCCGCATTTCCGCAATGCGCTTGTCCAGAGCCTGGCTGGCGCCAACACCATGGTTATCAACCGCGCCGGGTTCGCCTTGCTCCGCAAAACCGCGGCCCATGGCAGCTTTGCCATGCACGACTGGTGGGCCTATATCATCATCAGCGGCGCCGGCGGCACGATCATTTATTCAGATACACCAGACACGCTCTATCGTCAGCACAAGGGTAATGTATTTGGTTCCAACCAGGGCATTCTTGCCATGGCGGCGCGGCTGAAAATGCTGTTCTCCGGTCGCTTCCGGAACTGGAACGAAAAAAACCTCGCCCTGCTGATGGCTTGCCGCGATGATCTCCTGCCCGAGCACATCGCTTGCCTCACGGCCTTTGCCGCAGCACACCAGGGCAGCCTGCCCCTGCGCCTGGTCAATCTGTGGCGGTCGAAGGTATTCCGTCAGACCCCGGGTGGGCAGATCATGCTTTATGTCGCCTGCGCGATGGGCCGGCTCTAGGCCAAGGCACCTGGCCTCGTATCCTCAGGTGACGATGGTGTATCCAGGCTGATCACTTACCGTATGCATTGTTCCCTGGAGGTGGGCCGGCAGGGCGCCGCCAAACAGGCGATCACAGACCTTCAGCACGGCATGGCTGCCAAACCGCTCACTACAGAATGCTGCCGCCCGTTTGTGATAGGGATGCTCAGGCTCGACCGGGCTGTACTGCTGCCGATAGGCCAATGAAGCCCGGATAAGAGGATCTATCTCCCTCAGCCACCATTCCGTGGGATAGGTTCCCATCTCCAGACCGCCGGGCACCACATGGGGCCTGTTGAAGAAGGACAGCACCTCGTCCTTTGTCAGGGCACCGATTTCAAGGGCGGTGGTGGTGAACCTGAACAGGTCAAGAATGTGACTGAAGGCGCCATATTGCCTCGCCATGTTCTCAAGCGGGAACAGGGCTGCCAGCATGAATTTCTGCTCTGCCGGAAGGCCGGTATTGGCAAGCAGCCCGGCCTCCGGGTTTGGCAGATGTTGCAGGCGCGGGTCCGAGGGCGGCACCATCCACATGCCGGGGAAATTGTTCGCCGCAACGCCGATGCGCTGGAACAGCATGAACTTGCGATACTGCCAGATGGTAACCAGCTCGGGCCTTGGCGACATCGCCTCGACAAACTTCCTGATCACCATGGTCCCCATGGTGCCAGAGACCATCTCATGCAGGGTCTCGGGGTTCTCGAACCAGTCATAGCCCTGGATCGGCGTCGCCCCGCCGGTTTCATGGGCGCCAAGCCGGCGGGCATTCAGCCAGACAATATAAGCGCCTTCCGGCGGGCGATAATATGGCAGATCCTGATGACAGATAATGAAGACAGCCATTGCCCAGATGCCCCCTTGACCCACAGGCCGAACCGCCACTTCCGGGTAATCATGCTGCCGCGCACAAGCAGCCGGGTTTCACATGCCAGAACCCTCTGCCCACTGATTGCCGCGACACATGCCTTGCGGAAGATACCTTATTTCTGGCCATTGTAAGCCGTCAGTGAATGGGAAAATCCATGACCACGATGCACGTTGACTACACCTCGGACGGCCTTGGGGTCGCGGGAAAAAACCTCTCCTTCATGGCCGAGCCCGGTTTTCTGGAGGCCTATGAATGGAGCATGAATTTTACCTGGAACGGGCAGGCCTGCCCCTGGCGCAAGATGGACCTGCGCTGGCGGACGCATATCTGTGTCTGGGCCGCGCGGCACGCCCTGCATCTGGATGGTGCCTTTGTCGAATGCGGGGTTGATACGGCCCTCTATTCAGGCGCCATCGCCCGGCATCTTGATTTTGCCAATCTGCCCAGACGCTTCGTCCTTTTTGACACATTCGCCGGCATTCCTGATGTTACAGACATGACCGAGGCCGAGCGTCAGATGAAGGACAGCCTTAACACCACCTATTATTTCGATTGCCACGATTTCGTCAAAGAGAAGCTGCGGGCCTATCCCAACATCGACATCATCCGGGGTGTACTGCCCGGCACACTCTCAGCCATCCAGGATCTCAGGATCGCCTATCTGTCGGTGGATCTGAACAATGCCGCGTCAGAGAAGGCCGTGATCGAGGCGCTCTGGCCCCAGCTGGTGCCCGGTGCCGTTGTGGTCATTGATGATTACGGCTTCACGCCCCACGCCCGCCAGCATGACATGTGGGATGCTTTCGCCACCTCCCAGGACCGCCTGATTGCAAGCCTGCCCACCGGGCAGGGGCTTCTCCTTAAGTAATCTTGTAAATTACCTCTTCACAGCCGCCTCAGAAAGCCATCGGGTACAGCCGTTACCAGAAGCTTGGTCGCCATGTCGCGATCAATCTCGAAATCCTGACGCCCTGCAAGCCAGGCATGCACGGCCGTCTTCGGGCTGTTCCCCACATCCCAGGGGCGGTTGGGGAAAAACCCGGGCGGCATGTCCTCGACAAAACAGTCAAAGACGATGCAGTAACAGCCAGGGGTGACCAGGGGTGCATAGGCATTGAGTTCGGCCACGACATGGTCATGGGTGTGCATGGAGTCCAGACAGACCATCACCCGCTTTGCATCACCGACCGTATCGGCTACCCGCTGCACCGTCTCGCTGGCAATGGAGGAGCCTTCGATCAGCACAAGGCGTGACGCCATCGCATGCGCCTCTAGGGCGGCCCGGCTGTGGGGGCGGATTTCGATATCAACCCCGATCACCCTGCGGCCGGGCTTTTGCGGATCCAGCACAGTGCCCTCAGCCACCGCATCGGCATAATCCAGCAAGGTCAGCAGTCCGGCCGACAGCATCAGGGACCCACCATGGGCCACGCCCGTCTCGATGATCACATCAGGCCGGGGTGCGCCAGATGATCTCCTGCAGGGCCTGCATATCATGGGGATACTGAATGATCGGGCGGCCGAGCCAGTCGAAATTGTAGACATAGCGTTTCTGCATGGTCTGCTGCAGCCAGTCCCTCGACAGGTCACGCAGGCCCGTGTCTTTCTGATAGGCCTCCACCGTTGCCGAGCGATCATTGCGGAACTGGGCATCAGCATCCGCATCGGTGGGCAAGCCTGTCGCCGGGTCAACCATTCAAGACCTCCGCCGCCCTCGGCAGCACGTCCGAGGCAGCAAAACCAAACTCCGCTGCCACGCGCGAGATATCAATCGGCGGAAAAGATGCGTCCGTCGCACCGGGCTCGACACCCCACTGGCAGCCGGACAGGGCCGATATGGCTTCCAGCCACGCCTGATGGCGCACCTGCCGCCCGGAAGCGACATTGTAAATCCGCTGCTGTCCATCCGTCGCAATCCTGAGCAACAGCGTGACGGCATCATCGATCCAGATGTAATCCTTTTCACTCACCCGGGCGCTGCGCAGCCAGATCTGGCCACTCCTGGCCGCACGGCAGATATCCCCCAGAAAGGTAAAGCGCTCCTCTTCCCGTGGCCCGGTAACATTGGCAAGCCGGGCCACCCGTATGTCCGGGCGCGCAAGGCCAAGGCACAGGCTCTCACCGGCCAGTTTGGAGATATTGTAGAGGTCGGACGGGTTCGAGGGCGTCACCACCAGGTGCGATGACGCCTCTGCCGTGTTGCCTGAACCAGCATAGACACGGGTGGAGGAGAGATAGAGAAAGCTGTCAAAATTCTGTTGGCTGAGAATGGGTGCCAGCTCGCTCACATTGGCGGCCATGGTGTCGAACGGCCGGCTGTGAAAATCCCCCGTCAGGCCAATGGCCCAGATGACATGGCCATGGCCACCCACCGGCGGTGCGGCGTGCATGTCATGGCGCGAGGGTGCCAGCACGTCGTGGCCGGCCTGCTGCAGACGGCGAACAAGATGACTGCCGATGAAACCTGTAGCGCCGAAAATGGTGAAGCGCATGTCTGGCCTGCCTGCCTCCAATCAGGGTCACAAGCGCCGCCTCAGGTTCGCCATGGAGTGTTGGCGGCAGTCACTGACAAAGACCTTGGTACCCATAGCACCGTCCGAGGCTTTGACAAGCCCCGGCAACTCCGGCCAGACCCTGATGGGGTGGCGAACACAATGGTTCAGCCACCTGCTGACGTTCTCTCCGGGTACAACGGTGCGTGATATCCCGGGCTGCGATGCCTGAGAAGCTTGGGGCTGACCCCGGATACGAAGTGAAACAGCGCGGGGTCAAGAAGGTTCACGTCCTTTACCGCCAGCATGTTGAAGCCATGGGGCGGCCCCTCCAGCCAGACGTCGTCGGCAGGGATCAGTTCAATGGGCGCACCTGCCATGGCCACATTGCTGTGGTAGTCGCGCAGGGCAAACACGGAATATCCGTGGGCAATCAGAAGAGCCACGGGGCCGGCTGCCCTCAGCCCCTGCGACCAGTCCACATAAAGGCTGTGGACCTCAAAAACCACCACCGGGGCCTCGGGTGGCGGGCGCGACAGAAAGGCGCTGGCCCCCCGCAGGGCCTCAAGCTCGCCCCCCTCGATGTCGAGCATGATCAGGTCGATCGCTTCGATCCCGCACTGATCCGCATAAAGATCAATCGAGATGGCGTCTATCCTGCCACCGGCGTCCTCTGCGGGAGAGGCAAGGCAATCATTTCCCGTCAGAGATAATGTGGTGCTGGACGACCAAAGGCCTTGCCCGTTCACCGCGACATTGGTGATGCCATTGCTGGCAAGGTTAAGCCGCAGCAGGGCCAGATTTTCCACCCCCGGCTCGAAACAATGCACAATGCCGCGACCGGCAATCTGCCTTGCCAGCAGCACCGCATGATCGCCGATATAGGCGCCACCAACCACCACGTGGCGCGCCCTGGCCCCCAGGGCTAGCAGGGCCCTGGTTGTCTGCGGCTCCCATACATGGTCGGGCAGCGCCTCGGCCGCCATCACGAAATCGCGGGCAATCTTCGAGGCATAACGCGCCGACATCACGGTGCCGTCGGCGAGCGTCCTGGTGATGGGCTGGGCCGGCACGTGCAGGGCGTCGCAGACGGGGCCTGTAACCTGCTCACGCACATCGAAATCCGTCTGCTCAAGCAGGGGCTCGATGCGCAGAAGGGCGGCAAGCAGAATGTCGCGCGCTTCCGGACACGCGCCAATCACGCGCAGGGCCTCGGCAAGTTCGCCAGCTGATATCTTCATGGCTCCAATCCCACGGAAAGTGCGCCTGTTGGCGCCATCCTGCGACAGGGCGCCCGAGGCGTCCAGACCACCGATGTTGCCCCCGAACGCTTACCCGCATGCCGGGATCCTGACGGCCCCCCTTTCGCGACATTGTCCACCATGGCAGGCTGAGGCACGTCACCCTTTGGACTGCATCACCGATCATGGCTGCCCCCGCCCCTCCCCCACCCAGCAGCCACCTGTGGCAGAACCTCAAGGAAAAACAGCGCCGCCTGCGCCCGGCTTTTCCCGAGGCGCTGGGCCTCAGGGTCCATCGGGCGCTCAGCTGGCTGGGCCGCGCCGAGGGGGCGGGCGAGGATGGCGACGTGCGTTTCATCCTGTTGTGGGTCGGCTTCAATTCAGCTTATGCCGGCGACGTGGGGACAGGCCTTGATGGCGAGCGCAGCGTCTTCAAGGCCTATTTCGAGATGCTGGTGGGCCTCGACCAGGGCCAGCGGATCTACAATGCCGTCTGGCAGCGCTTCCCCCACGAGATCCGCCTGTTGCTGAACAACAAATACGTCTTCCAGTCCTTCTGGAACCATCACAATGGCATGGACGGCCATGAAGACTGGCCCGAGCGCCTGTTGGCCAGCCAGCGCCAGATCGCCCTTGCCATGGGGCGAAGTGATACCTCGCGTATCCTTTCGATCCTGTTCGACCGGCTTTATGTGCTGCGCAACCAGCTTGTCCATGGCGGCGCCACCTGGAACAGCGCCGTCAACCGCGACCAGGTGCGCGATGGCACCGCCGTGCTGGGCAGCCTGCTGCCCGTCTTCATCGACATCATGATGGACAACCCCGGCCAGGACTGGGGCCGGCCATTCTATCCCGTGGTCGACTAGGCACCGAACCTTAGCCCTGCCCGGGCCAGGACAGGCGGATGGTCTGGTTGCGCAGGCCATCCAGCACGATATCCACCCCGCCAGAGCGCATCATCCAGTCCAGCCGGTGGTCGCGGTATTCCCGTCGCCGTCCGCTTTTCACATAGGCACGGCCAACCTCGACCATGGCCAGCGCTGCGGCATCAAACTCCGCAAAGGTCTGGGCGACCGAGGGGCGCTGGATCAGGCGCTGGTGCCAGCGCGCCAGCGCACTGCCCGCATCAGGCCCCAGGCCATAATGGACAGAGCGGTTGACGATCGCCGCCACAGAGACATCCGCCCAGCCAAAATGATCGCCGCCGAACCAGTCTGCCTGCCCCAGTCGGTCTGTGAGCCAGGCCTGCAGAACCCGGGTCTGGGCGGCGGCGGTTGCCATGATCTGGCGGGCCTGTTCGCCCTCGGCGCGGCGGAACCAGAGGATCTCGGCAAAGCCCCAGTTCACCGCCTCGTACTGGCTGTCGCAGACCTCTTGCGTCATCCGCGCAAAGGCCCGCGCGCCGGGATTTGCGGGCAGCAGGGCGGGCTCTGGCCAACGCTCCTCGATATATTCGAGGATGATGGAAGAATCGAAGATCCGGTCCTCACCCGCCACCAGAATGGGCACTTCCAGGCGCGGGTTAAGGGCCGCCAGGGCCGGATCCGCCTCGGGGGCGCCAAGCCCCTCTGGCACGCGGGTGGCAAAGGCAACCCCCTTTTCCCGCAGGGCAATCTTGACCTTCTGGGCATAGGACGAAAGGGGATGTTCGAAAAGGACGATGTCCGACATGGCTGTCTCCCGGCCTAGGCCGTGGTCGAGGGGCGCACCTTCACGCGGTCAAACCAGGCGCCAAGATTGGCGGCACCTGCAGGCAAGGCGCTTTGGCCAGGTTCCTGGGCATAAGCCATGAAGCAATAGAACATGATGTCGGCCAGCGTGAAGCGCTCGCCACAGATCCAGGTGCGGCCCGCCATCAGCCCGTCGAGCCAGAGGATGCGATCCTCCACCAGGGCCTGCAGTTCCTGCGCCGCCGGGACGGAAAGCAGCTTGATCTTGTCGATGTAGAAATCCCGGTACAGCGTGGCGCGGCCCGCACGGGAGCGGCTGTCGAGGATGTTCAGATCCAGCCGCCGCAGCCACATGCGCGTCTCTGCCCGCTCGCCGGGGGTGGCGCCGATCAGGGCAGGATGGGGGTGCAGCTCTTCGAGATATTCGCAGATGGCGGTCACCTCGACGATGATCTGTCCCTGGTCCGTCTCGAAAGCCGGGGTCTGCATCATCGGGTTCAGCGCGCTATAGGGCGGCAGGCGATGGGCGCCGGCCATCACGTCCACTTCCTCGCAGGCAAGGGTGATGCCCTTTTCCGCTGCAAACATGCGAACGGTCTGCGGGTTGGGTCCCAGTGAGTTGAAGAGCTTCATGTGTCCTCCCATTGGTTGAGGTCCCGGGCTACCGGCAGGCGCAATCAGCGCGGTGGCGGTCCGCTTGGCATGGTGGCGGCCATGGCGCGTTGAAAGGCCGGGCGGGCCACGATGCGGTCAAGGAAAGCGTTGATATGGGGATAGGCGCCCAGGCCGCAGCGGGTGTCGCTGAAGATCGCCGTAAGCGGCGCTTCCGGGTCCAGCACCAGGCCGGCCGCCCGCAGGGGGAAGTGCATCATGATATCGGCCGCCGTGAACGCGTCCCCGGCAAAATAGGGCCGGGTCGCGAGGGTCGCTTCCGCAAAGTCCAGCACGCGGCGGCTGCCCCCCACATAGACATAGGCCACCTCGGCGGGTGGCTTATAATCCGTCAGTTGCAGGATCATCCGTTCGATCAGGGCGCGGAACATGCCGGATCCCTCGGCGAAATGCAGCCACTGCAGATAGTCGGCGATCTCGGGCCGGTCATGGGCCGGGCGAAAGCGTCCATCCCCATGGCGCAGCAGCAGATATTCAAGGATGGCAGCGGATTCGACCATTCTGGTGGCGCCGATATCGACGATGGGCGCCATGCGCATGACATGGGCCTCCCCCAGGGCCTCAAGCGAGGCGACAAGGTCCCCCGGCACATATCTCAGTTCATAAGGCCAGCCGAACTCCTCGCACAGCCAGGCAATCCGCTCGGACCGTCGGCCCTCTATGTGATGGATGATAATGGGCTGGTCTGGGGGTGTCGTCATGGTGCGCTCCTGTTGGGCAGGATGTTGATGTTGGAAGCTGAACGCTGGGTCACGGCCCCTCCCCTATCATGCCCGGCCCATCGCCTGCGGCAAGACGCCTGAGGGCAGCGGCAATCTCCCCCAGGGGCTGTGCAAAGTCGCCGGGCTCAAGGCAGCGGAACAGGCGGGCCGTGGGATACCACGGGCTGTCGGCCCGCTTGTCCAGCCAGCGCCAGTCGGCCGACCAGGGCAGGGCAATCCACACCGGCCGGCCCAGCGCCCCGGCAAGATGGGCCATGGCGGTATCCACGGTCACCACAAGATCAAGGTTTGCCAGCACCGCCGCCGTCTCGGCAAAATTCGTCAGGGCAGGACCCAGATCGATCATGCCCGTGCCGCCAACCACCCCGGGATCCAGCCCCACCTGCAGGCAGACGGGCACGATCCCGGGTGTGCGGATGACGGCCTCCATCTGCCCAAGGGGAATGGACCGGCGGCGCGAGGGCGGCGGCGGGGTGGGCCGCCCTTCCCACACAAAGCCAACCCTGGGGCCACGGGCGTCTCCCGCCAGGGCCGCCAGGGCACCTTTCCAGTGGGCCACCCGGGCCGGATCGGCAGAGAGATAGGGCACCGGCCCCGGGATGCTCTGCAGGCCTGTGGCAAAGAGGCCCGGCAGGCCCGAGAGCGTGATCTGAAACTCATGGGGTGGCAGTTTTTCAAGCGAGTTCACACAGGCGGCCACACCCGGCACGCGACCCAGAACCCCTGCCACCAGCGGGCTGCACAACACCACCAGGCGCCCCACCCGCTGCGCCACAAGGGGCAGATAGCGGGCGAACTGGAAACAGTCGCCATAGCCCTGGTCGGCAATGACCACCAGCGTGCTTCTGAGGGGGGCACCAGACCATTGGGGCCGCCGCGTGCGTGGCAGGCGCCCCCGGGTGTCGGGCAGGCTGTAACGCCATTCATATTCCCGCCAGCCCGGCAGGAACCAGCCTGTCATCAGCAGCGCTTCGGCCAGCCCCAGGTGGCAGCCCGCATGGCCCGGATGCAGCGAGGTGCCGCGCAGGAAGCACTCAAGCGCCCCCCTGAAATCCCGCCTGTTGTGCAGCAGTGTGCCCATGGTGTGCAGGGCATCAACCCGGTCGGGCGCAAGGGCGAGGGAGCGCCGCCCCGCCACCACCGCCTCATCAAACCGCCCAAGCATGGAGCGGACATGGCAGATGCGCGTCCACAGATCAGGGGAATCAGGCCGCCTTGCCGCCAGGGCCAGCAGCGGTGCTTCCGAGGCGGCAAGAACGCCGGCATTCACCTCGATGGTCAGCAGCGCAAACTCGGCATCCCAGGCCTCGGGCCCGGCCATGGCCGCGCGGCAGATCGCCCGGGCCAGATCACCGTCACCAGCCTGCAGCGCCGCCGCCAGATCGGCCCGCCAGCCCGCGACATCGCCCAATCCACCCGCCATCGGCAACACCCGTTTTTTCTCCTCTTATGAGAGCCCTGGTGTTGCAAGGATTTCAACAGATGGGACACGGTGGCAGCAGCGGGCGCTGCCTAGGGCGCCCCGGCTGAGAGGAAGGCGTCTACCGGGGCAAGGGATGTGGCCGGGTCTTCCTCGAACGGCACATGGCCCAGGATCATCGACATGTTTTTCCTTTTGCCGGCGCCACCTCAAAAGACGGCGTGGTCTCCCCGCTCGGGCGCCGCGTCGCCGGCAAGGACGGCACGGTAAAAGTCGAACAGGGTCTGGCTTCCCGTGGAGGGGGTGGCGGCCGCATCATAGCGGCCGGTTTGCGGGTCCAGCACCAGCATGGATTCGGTGGCGTAATAGCGGCCGATGCGCGCAAGCTCGGCCTTTTCGGCAAGCCTGGGCACCACGCGCCCCAGGGCCGCAAGGCAGGCGGCAATGACGTCGAGCAGGCGCACGGGGGCGGATTTGAATTTCGGCTCCCGGCCCAACATGGCGAACAGGGC
>CANCOY010000084.1 GCA_947379865.1 Acetobacteraceae bacterium | reverse complement strand
AGCGACATGCCCGCCTCGGTGGTGCCCACCACTTCACCCAGCTTGATGAGATGGGGCTGCCGGCCCAGCCGCAGACCGCCCTTGCGCCCGCGCACCGTGTCGAGCAACCCGGCACGTCCCAGGGCATGCGCCACCTTTGTCAGATGGTTGCGCGAAATCGCATAGGCCGAGGCTATCTCGGCAACCGTGTGGGCCTGGGTAGGCTCGACTGCAAGAAACATCAGTAGTCTGATTGCATAGTCAGTATAGCTTGTCAGCCGCATTAAAATTCCCCTGTTGCGATCCTGACAATGCAACAATTTTTTCTGAAGTTAAAATATGTAATTTATTAGCTGTTTATACGCGCGTATGCGGTGATGAACGCAATCGAGGTGGTGCGGCATGCAGAAAACATTTGTCGCCTGATTTTTAGCGAGGATTTTGTTTCAAATCGTCTTCAACAAGCACAAGACGGTCGTTGCCAAAATACATTTCCGTCCCGTTCACAAACATGGTGGGCGAGCCAAAGCCACCCCGGAAAATCAACTCCTCCGTAGCCTGCCGAAGGCGGTTTTTGATGGAATCACTGGCGATGCCGGCGAAAAACGCCTGCTCGTTCAGGCCTGCTTCCGCAACGATGGGGGCGAGGACTTCATCGCGTGAGATGTCTGCCAGGTTGCCCCAATAGGCTTCAAAGACCAGCCGGGCATAGTGTGGCAACACACCTGCATCCAGCGCCAGATAGGCGCCGCGCATGGCCTTGACGCTGTTTACCGGAAACACCGGGGGCTGGCCGATGCGCACGCCGGCGCGACGGGCCCAGTCCTGCAGGTCCTTGGCATAATAGGCCTGCTTTGCCGGAACCGGATTTGCACGCGATTCGTAGACACTGCCGTTGACCGTATTGAAGACGCCGCCCACCAGAATTGGGCGCCAGATCAGCTCGGCCTTTGCCCGCGTCGCAAGGGCCTCGATGCCGGTGAACGCCAGATAGGTCCATGGCGAAGAGCAATCAAAGAAAAACTCAATCGTTGGCATACGGAATGCTTTCGAATGCGGCTCTAACAAGGGGTGGTGGATTGCCACCCATATTATCTACGACTGTGCATCTTATTTGGATTTGTGAATATGGTTATTTGCCGTCTGAAACGCCAAACGCCCGGACTGCAGCAATGGTGCAGACCGGGCGTTCAGGTTTAGGCGATGTTTGGCTGTAGCCTCGGTCAGGGTCGCCCGGACGTGGCGGGCGACCCTATAAGCTGTGCTATCCGCTTAGAACTGCGGGACAGCCGCCGCGAAGCCATTGAGGGCTGTAAGGAACGTCTCGCTTGAGAAGTTCCGATCAGCCTGGACCGCGTCATAACACTGGCTCAGGGCGGTGTTCATCGCCACGAACTGGGCCTCGTTCAGCCAGGTGGCGTCCTTTGAGGCGGCCAGCAGCGCGGAAAGCGCCATGGTCGTCTGTTCAGCGGCGCCAAAGTCGATCAACTCGCCCGAACGACCTTCTGCAACCAGTGCCTGGATCAGCGCGGCGACATCAGCCTTGCCGAAGCCATAGCCATTGATGGCGGTGATGGCCCGCGTGGTCGTCCCCTTCAGCGTTTCAGCCGCCTTGGCAAGGGCGTCTGGCCCCTGACGCGAGGCGCTATGCAGGGCCAGGGTCTGCTCGCGAAGCGTGTTGGCAAGACCCTGATCGATCCGGCCAAGCGCCACGCGCAGCATGATGAAGTTGGCATCGTTCAGGCGCGGGACGCCTGGCCCAAGGCCGGTGCCGGTGCGCTTGTGCCAGCGCAGGTCATTGGACCAGTTGTCGTCACCCGACGGCGGCACCACGTGGTGGCAGGCCTGGCAATCGAACCAGACCAATTCCGGGAAGGCGCCATCGCGGCCACGCTTGGCATCGGCAATGCCGTCAACGGTGAGCTGCAGCGCCATGACCTGGCCGATGGCCCAGGTCTTCATGCCGTCCACCACCGTCTTGCGCTTGCGATAGTCGTCATCGATGCGGAAATGGGCCGGCTGAGCCCAGGTAAAGGTATCAAGCTCGAAGCGCAGGCGGGGATGCCCGGCGCCCATGATCCTGTGGTTGATCACATGGGTCGAATCACCCACATGGCAGGTCAGGCACATGGCGGCCCGGGCCTGGGGGTCCTCGGTCGGATAAAGGCCGTTCTCGACATTCTGGGCATGGCTGGAGACGCCTGACGCGTGCATGCCAAGCCAGCGGACCGAGCCGCCATGGCAGGCTTCACACCCAACGCCGTCTGACAGCTGAAACTGCTTGCCCCGCTTGTCGGCGGCGACATTGTCGGAATGGCAGCTGAGGCATTCCGGCGCGCTGGCCGCATCGGCCAGGCCCAGATTGCGGGCGATGCGCACGCCACGTGGGTCCAGCAAAACCTTGTAGGCGCGGGAATGTGCGTCCTTTTCCTTCCAGGTGACATGCTCGTTCTGGAGAACATTGGAGCCCTGCCAGGGCACCACGGCGCCATGGCATGTGCTGCCGGCGCAGCTTGCAACACCCAGATGAATTTCCGCCGCGTTTTCGGGAAGCGTTGGCGCGGCCGCGCTTACGGCTGTCGTGCCAAGGCACCACAGACCGAGGATCGCCGTAATGGCCAAGCGCCAGTTTGATATGCGCATGCTTTGCGCCTTAGTCGCCATGACCATTCTCAAGCCCCCATCGTCCCCGCGAACGCGCAGTTACGCTCCGCCGGTGCATTGTACCGTGATCGGATGAATCCATAAAGCGGGCACTTCGCCCGGAGTGAAGGATTTTTATCGGATCAAAGAACAATTAATCCGGTCTGATCTCGCGGCTGATGGTGCGCAGGCGGAAAACTGCTGTATCGCGGTCGGCAGCTGCCCGTGCTGGCTGCCTCTCTCCACTGTAGAGGGCAAGCCAGTGGCGTGGTTCAGCTTTGGTTCCCGTGTCATGCCAACTGACAGCACAGGCTCAAGGCCAACCAGGCTAGACACCTGCCTCGGCAAGTGCCTGGCCCAGAACTGAGGCAAGACGCTGGAAGTCGGCTGGTGTTACAGCCCCGATACAGCCGATCCGGAATGACTCTCCCTTGGTCAGCTTGCCGGGATAAATGACAAAGCCACGGCTGGCGAGGGCGTCATAGAACGTCTGGAAGCGGAATGCCGGATTTTCCGGGGCGCGAAAGGTGGCAATGATCGGGGCCTGCAGGGCGCGATCCAGATAGAGGTCGATGCCGACTGCGGCCGCGCCGCGAAGCAGCATTTCAAGATTGGCTTCATAGCGGCGCAGGCGGGCCGGCGGCCCACCTTCGGCCTCAAGCAGCCGCAGCGCCTCCACCATGGCGGCCACAACCTGCACCGGCGGCGTGAAACGCCATTGGCCATTGCCCTCGAAGCCCGACCACTGGGCATGCAGATCAAAGCTGACCGAGGGGCTGCGCCCCTTGCAGCCTTCAAGCACGCCACGCTCGATCAGGGCAAAACCAACGCCGGGGGTGCCTTCAAGACATTTGTTGCTGGAGGCCAGCACGGCAGCCGCGCGCATATGGCGCAGGTCGATCGGCAGGGCGCCAAAACTTGACATGGCGTCGACGATCAGCAGGCGGCCGGCACTGGCCACAACAGCTGCCACGTCGGCCAAGGGGTTCAGGATGCCCGTTGTGGTTTCGCAATGGACCACGGCGACATGAGAAATTTGCGGCTTGCCCGCCAGGGCCTCAGCAACGGTGGCCGGGTCAACGGGCTGCCGTTCGTCCCAGCGCAGCACCTCAACCGCGCGCCCCATGCGCCTGGCGATTTCCGCCATGCGCTCGCCATAAGCGCCGTTGATCAGCACAAGCAGGGTATCGCCACCCCCCACCAGAGTTGCCACGGCGGCTTCCAGCACATAGGTGCCACTGCCCTGGATCGGTACGGCCACATGACTGGCTTGTGCATGGGCGACCCCAAGCAGGCGCTGGCGCAGTTCGGCCGTAAGCGCAATGAAGGCCGGGTCGCGCGATCCCCAGTCACGCTGCATGGCCTCGCGAACGGCCGGATTGGTGGTCAGCGGGCCGGGGGTAAGCAGCAGGGGCGTCTCGGTCATGGTGTGGGATATCTCACGAAGCCAGAAAGCTCTTGAAGCGGCGGGCGACGAAATGAGGGGTCACGGTTGGACGCCCCAGCTTGTCCATGGAGCCCGGCGCAATACGGATGTGGATCATTGCCGGCCCCTTTGCCGCCTGGGCCTCGGCCCAGGCCTGCTCGAAGCCATGGAGATCATCACAGGAGGCTGCGTAACGGTAATTGCAGGCCAGTGCCACAGCAGCAAGATCAACCGAGGCAGAGGTTGTTGCCTGGCCGCCGGTAGAATCGTGCACCCCATTGTCCAGCAGGATGTGCAGCAGGTTTGCCGGCGCCTGGGCACCGATGGTGGCAAGCGCGCCCAGCTTCATCAAGGCGGCGCCGTCGCCGTCAAGCACGACCACGCGCCGCGGGGTGTTCAGCGCCACCCCAAGGGCCATGCCCGATGCGCCACCCATGGAGCCGACCTGATAGAGGTGCTGCGGGCGATCGGCCAAAGTGAAGAGTTCCCGCCCGGTCTTGCCGGTGGTGGCGATCACCGCCGTCTGCTCATCGGTGAGGGCGAGGAAGCGTGACAGTACCTCTGCCCGTGCGGGGCGGGCGCCGCCCTTTGTGAAAATGGCCCGCTTGCCAGCCACCGGCTGAACGGGGTCAGGCTGGTCGAGGCCGGTATCAGCGACGTCGCCCTTGGCCATCACAAAGGCAAAGGGCAAAGCGCGCGCGTTCATGGTGCTCACCGCACTGGCGAGGCAGGGGGCCACATCGCCTGTGGTCGCAGGAAATGGCAGATGCGCCAGCCCCATGAGGTCAAGCAGTGAATGGGTAATCTGTCCCATTACCTCATGCTGGGGTTCGTCCGGCTCGCCCGGGCGGCCGCGCCAGGTGGTGATCAGCAGTGTCGGGATGCCAAAGGGGGCGTTGAGCGAGGTGAGCGGGTTTACGGTATTGCCCAGGCCCGAGTTCTGGCACATCACCACCGTCTGCCGGCCCGCCAGCCAGGCCCCCGCCGCAATGGCAACAGCTTCCCCCTCGCTGGCAGCCCCGACATAGGCAAGGGCGCGATTGGACAGCACACCATTGATGAGCGGCGTCAGATAGCTGCACGGCACGCCGGTATAGAAATCAAAACCGGCGCGCGTGGCCGCTTCCATGAAGTCGTGGGCCGTAATCATCTGCGTGGCTCAGGTGAAGTTGCGGGCGTCGGCAAGGTCGCCGAGGGTGTTCACGTTCATCCAGTGCCCGGTGAAGTACTTTACGCGCACCGGGTGTCGCGCGGCCATGCGGGTCAGCAGCAGGGGCATGTTTGCGGTCTGAAGCAGGCCGTCGGCCTCAAGGGCGGCAATCTCCTCGCGCAGCCACTGCGCACCTGTGGCGCTGAAACGGGCGAGGCCCACCCACTCGCCGCAGGGCTGTGAGCTGCCGGGATCATTGTCGATGCGCAGCAGATGTGCCGGATCATCGTCGAGATAATTGCCGGTGAACGGGCGGTCGGCCGCCACCAGATCCCGGGCGCGCGGCTGTGCGTCGCCAACGGCCGAGGCATCAACCGCGATCACCACATCGGCCTTGCTGGAGAGCAGGCTGTCGAGAATGAAGTTGCGGAACAGGATATCGCCATAGGCAACCACCACTTCGCCAGCCATGGCGGCGCTGGCCCTGGCAAGGGAGAAGACCTCGCCGGTTGTGGCAAAGCTGTCGTTGTCGACTGTCTTGAGGCCGGGCAGGTTGACGGCTTCCTTGCAATAGCCACGCACCACCGTAATGTCACGAATTCCACTATCGCCAAGGGTCATGGCCAGCCGCTGCAGCAGCGAGCGGCCGCGCACGTCGATCATGCACTTGGGCCGGTCGCGGGTGAGATCACCCAGATCACCGCCAGAGGCAGCCAGGACGATGGCACGCGGGCGCGGCGTCTCTGGCAGATAGCGCCGCTCTGCCTCTTCCAGTTCGGCATTGCCGACCAGATGAAAGATGTCCTTCACCGAGGCAACCCGGCCCTCAACCTCCCGCAGGGACTGGTCGGCCCGGATCTGGCGCGCCGTCTCCCGCATTGCGGTCATCGATGAACGCAGCAGATGATTGGCCCAGATCACCGCCGCAATGCCCGCTTCCCGGAACAGTTCGGTGGGTGTCGCATAATAGGTGGTTGGAACAATGATCAGAGGTGCGCGGTTTTCCCAGCGCCGGCAGAATTCGAAAATCTCCGCCGCGTCGCTCTTTTTCGAATGGATCAGGATCGCATCAGCGCCAGCTGCCCGATAGGCTTCGCCCCGGCGCAGCGCCTCGTCCATGGAGCGCCCGGAAATCAGGGCCTCGACCCGGGCGACGATAACAAAGTCGTCGCTGGCCTGGCTGTCCTTGCCGGCCTTGATCCGCCCACAGAACTCCTCGATCTCGGCCAGGGGCTGATCCTCGCCGATGAAGGAATTGGTCTTGGGGAAAAGCTTGTCCTCGATACAGACCCCGGCAATGCCGCGCTCGCCAAGCTTGCGCACCAGGCGGCGCACATTGTTGAAATTGCCATAGCCCGTGTCGCCATCAACCAGGATAGGCAGCGTCGTTGCGTCGCTCATGTATTCAAGCACGTCCAGAACCTGGGTCCAGGAGGCTTCGTTGCTGTCGCGCAGGCCGAGGCTGGCGGAGATCGTCAGGCCCGAGGCCCAGATGCCCCCAAACCCGGCTTCCTCGACAATCTTTGCCGACAGGCCGTTATGCGCTTCCATAAGAAAGCCAAGCTCTGCGCCCTCGATGGCGTGGCGCAGCAGCCCTGACCTGGAGAGGGGAGCGGCTTGGTCCGCCGCCCGCTGCGGCCTATCCGTGGTGCCTGACATGCGCGTTTGACTTTCTTTGTTTTTCCCGTGACCTGATGTTTCTCAACGATCAGTGCCCCAGGTCAGCGCAAGATGTACGCATTCGGCCAAAGGTACCGCAAGATGCCGGAATGAACGTGCCTGTAAAGTCCCCCACCTTGCGCCCGCACAGGGTTTTGCTTGGCCTTCTGGTGCTCGGCGTGCTGTGGGGCTGCGCCCCGGTGGTCCGGGGAACGGTGGCCATATCGCCGCCATCTTCGTTGATGGCACCCTTGGCAGGCGGACCATCGGGCCTGATTCTGGCGGGCGATGGTTATGGCTTGCCCGCCCGTGTGTGGCAGGCTCCTGTCCGGCAGCCCCCTCTTTCGCAGGCTGGGGGTGCGCCACGGGCGGTGATCATCGGCGTGCATGGCTTCAACGATTACTCCAATGCCTTTGCCCTGCCGGGACCCTGGTTCGCTGAGCACGGCATCACGACCTATGCCTATGACCAGCGCGGCTTTGGCCGCACGCCGGATGCGGGGCGCTGGCCAGGCACGGACAGGCTGGTGGCAGACCTCCGGTCCGTCGTGGCAGCTGTCAGGGCCAGGCATCCCGGTGTGCCGATCACACTGCTGGGCGAAAGCATGGGTGCCGCGGTTATCATCACCGCCATGTCGGGCGCCAAGCCTCTTGTGGTGGACGGAATTGTTCTTGCCGGGCCGGCGGTGTGGGGCTGGAGCACGCTGCCACTGCTGCCCCGGGCCTCGCTCTGGCTGGCTGACCAGATCATGCCGTGGCAGACCCTGTCGCCGCCCCGTGGCTTTCGGGTGCAGGCCTCAGACAATATTGCCGTGCTGCGTGGCCTTGGGCGCGATCCGCTGGTCATCAAGGAGACCCGCACTGATGCCGTCTATGGCCTGACCGACCTGATGGAGACGGCCTGGCAGGGGGCGGGCAGGGTGCGGGTGCCAACCCTGCTGCTCTATGGCCGGCGCGACGAACTCATCCCGCCCGAACCTGTCGCCACCATCAGCCGCCGCCTGGCGCCCGTGGCGCGGCAGGTGGTGTATCCGGCGGGGTGGCACATGCTGCTGCGCGATCTGCAGCGGGAACTTGTCTGGCGCGACATCGCGGCCTGGACCCTTGACCATGGGGCCCCCCTGCCCTCGGGTGAGGAGCGGCTGCCGGGCACGGGCTTTGGGGGCGATGGGTCCATTGCTGCAGGACCATAGACCGTTGCGCTGGTTGTATCCGACAATCATGGGCACAGGCGCATATGCGACCGCGCCAAGGGGAGACAAAGGATGGAAGCGTCAGCCATCAAGGTGGTGCCGTCAGGCCAGGCGTGTGGTGCTACAGTCACGGGGATCGATCTTTCCCGGCCCCTGACAGAGGCCCAGGTTGCTGCAATCCGTACCGCCTGGCTCAGCCACCACGTGCTCTCCTTCCCCGACCAGCACATGAGCGATGACGATCTGGAGCGATTCACCCTCAGCTTTGGCGGTTTTGGGGATGACCCCTTCATTGCACCGATTGCTGGCCGCAAGCATGTCATCGCGGTGCAGCGTCTGGCCGATGAGACATCGCCCCTGTTTGCCGAGAATTGGCACAGCGACTGGAGTTTCCAGGCCCGCCCGCCGGCCGGCACCTGCCTTTACGGGATCACCATCCCACCCACGGGCGGCGATACCCTGTTCGCCAACCAGCACGCCGCCCTCGACGCCCTGCCCGACAGCCTGCGCTCAAGGCTTGAGGGGCGCATGGCGATCCATTCCGCCCGCAAGGCCTATGCGCCCGATGGCGCCTATGGCGAGGGGGACGTGGCCCGGCGTTCCATGGATATCCGCCCCTCGGCGGCGGCTGAGGCAAGCCAGTTGCACCCGGTCATCCGCGCCCATCCCGAGACCGGCAGGCTCGGCCTCTTCAGTTGCCTTGGCTATATCATTGGGATCGAGGGCATGGACGAGGCGGAAGCCATGCCCCTGCTGCTTGAGCTCTATCATTGGCAGGGGCGACCGGAATTCCAGTATCGCCACCGCTGGCAGCAGGGCACCCTGTTGATGTGGGACAATCGCTCGGTGCTGCACGCGGCAACCGGCGGCTATGACGGCCACGATCGTCTGCTGCACCGCACCACCATCAGGGCGGCCTGAGTCAGTTCGGGCGACAGTTCGCCTCGCCCTGAGGCGGCAGGGTAGAGGCGGCCAGGATGGCTGCATCAAGCAGATCGGAGACCCGCTGCAGGGCATTGCGCTGCGCTTCCTCGCGCAGATAGGCCATCATGCGGGTCAGGGCCTCGCGGTTTGGCCCCCCGCTCAATGTGCCGCTCAATGTGCCGCTCCCACCAGTGCGGGGGCGCTGGCGTCCAGACCGCCTGCCGCGTCGATGGCGGCCGTGATCGCCAGTTCAATGATGAAGGCAACTTCGGTAAGATCATTGCGCTGGGCTTCCTGCCGCACATGGTCGAGCAGGATGATGAGATCCTCAACCGGATTGGAAATGTGTTCCGACCGCATGGGCCTTGCCCCTTTGCCTTGATCACGCGGACCGATCAACGGCCAGCACATGAGCCAGAAATTCTTTCCGGCGTTTAAGGTGCGATCCCGCGCTTTGGGAAAATCGCCCCTCGTTCATGTGGCTGGATAGCATTCAAGTGGTAAACGGATGGTTATCGCGCGAACCATCCGGTCGGAATGGCAGCAGAAAAAATGACTGCGCCAATCTGCGACCGGGCCATGGGCGATCCCGCGAGATCAGGCCGCAGCCGCGCCGCCACGACCCTTCAGTCCACCAGCCGCCTCAAGGGTCGCGGCAATGGCAAGTTCGACAATGAACGAGACTTCCTGCAGGCCAACCTGCCTGGCCTCGTCCAGAGCGTGGTCAAGCATGGTCAGCAGGTGATCCGGTGGGTTCGACACAACTTTGTGATTCATGATGCCCGACCTTTGGCTTGGTTCGCCCCGACCTGATCTCCGCAGCGCCTTGAGGCCAGACGTTCTGTCTGAAACTGCAGGGGCCGCAGGATGGCTCGGAAGAGGCGCTGCAACTGTCACGTTGCCCCGCCAACCTTTCATGCGGAAAAATTGCAGCCTCAGGCGGCCGCTTCCATTGCATTAAAGTCCTAGACCCGATGCGCTTGCGCCCCGGGCTGCCGTTTCGATACCAGAGTGGGGGAGGATTTTGGGCGCATGTGCCAGAATACCGGGCTCTGGAGGGTGGCGCCCTGAAGGCTGGTGGACGGTGTAGGGATCGAACCTACGGCCCCCGCCGTGTGAAGGCGATGCTCTACCGCTGAGCTAACCGTCCGGACCTTGCGGCGACGTGTTGTCGCCGGAGGGCACCACTTAAGGGGTGAGGCGGGCGGCGTCAAGCGCCGGGTGGCAGCCTCAGGCGAATCGGGCCAGAACCTTGATGAGATCGGCGAAGTCATCGATCACGGCATCGGCGCCCAGATCGACCGCCGGGATCACCGTATAGCCAAAGCTGACAAGCACGGCGGGCACGCCGGCATTGCGGGCGGCGGCAAGGTCGGTCTCGCTGTCGCCCACCATCACGGCGCTGGTGCGCAGGCCACCCATGCGCTCAAGCGTGGTCAGCAGATGGGCCGCATCGGGCTTTTTCACGGGCAGGCTGTCGCCCCCCAGGATCACTGGCAGCAGGCGATCCAGTTCAAGGTCGGCCAGCAGGCTGCGGGCCATGGCCTCTGGCTTGTTGGTGCACACCGCAAGGCTGACGCCCGCTGCGGCCAGCACTTCGAGTGTGGCGACCGCATTGGGAAAGGGCCGGCTTTCCACCGACAGATTGCGGCCATAGTGCGCCAGAAAGACCTGCAGCAGGGCGGCGCGGCCGGCGGCATCGGGCAGGCCGCCCGTGGCTTCCATGCCCCGCTCGATCAGGCGTGCGGCGCCCAGACCCACCATATGGCGGACCTCGTCGACCGAAACCGGCGGCCGGCCAGCATGGGCCAGGGTGTGGTTGAGCGCCCCGGCAAGGTCTGGGGCGGTATCAACAAGGGTCCCGTCGAGGTCGAAGACCACATGGGAGGGAAGCGGCGGCGCAATGGGCAGAGGCATGCCCCCTTGATGCCGCCTTGGGGCGCCATCGGCAAGGGTCTTGGCGCCGTGCCCCGGCGCGTGTGAGGCGGGCAAATTCCCTACTGAAACATTACGTGACTGTCGCGGGAGGCCCGCCCGTGGCAGTCTCCGCCCCTCTCAGGCCCCCTATGTGTTCGCGATGACGCCAGACGTTTCCGCCCCGACCACCCTTGTGATCCTGGCCGCCGGCCAGGGCACGCGCATGAAGTCGCGCCAGCCAAAGGTGATGCACCGGCTTGCCGGCCGGTCGATGATTCGCCACGTGCTCGACGCCGCTGCCGCCCTGTCGCCCCGGTTGGCGGTGGTGGTGGTGGCCCCCGGCATGGACCAGGTGGCGGCGGAAGTTGCCCCGGCCTTGACGGCCGTGCAGGAGCCCGCCCTTGGCACGGCCCATGCCGTTGCGGCGGCCCGCGCACATCTGGCAGGGGCACAGGGCGGGGTGCTGGTCCTGTTTGGCGATACACCCCTTATTACCGCAGAAACCCTGTTGCGCCTGCGCCAGGCCCTTGCGGCCCCCGAGCGGCCGGGGGTTGTGGTGCTGGGGTTCCGCCCGGCGGATCCTTTGGCCTATGGCAGGCTGGTTCTGGATTCCGATGGCAATCTGGAGCGCATTGTCGAGTTCGGGGAGGCCACCGCCGAAGAGCGCACCATTGGCCTGTGCAATGCCGGCGCCATGGCCTTTGACGCTGAATTGTTGCCGCACCTGCTGGATGGCATCCGCAATGACAATGCCAAGGGCGAGTACTATCTGACCGACGCCGTGGCGCTGGCCCGCGCCATGGGCCGCACCGTTGCCATGGTGGAGGGGGATGCGGACGAGGTGCTGGGTGTCAATTCCCGCGCCGAACTGGCTGTGGCCGAAGCCGTGCTGCAAAAGCGCCTGCGCCAGGCCGCCATGGACGGTGGCGCCACCCTGACAGACCCCGGCAGCGTCCAGTTCTCTTGGGATACCCGCCTTGGCCGTGATGTGGTGATTGGCCCCAATGTCGTCTTTGGCCCCGGCGTCGTGGTGGCTGACGATGTGGAGATCAAGGCCTTTTGCCATCTGGAGGGGGCGCAGGTGGCGTCGGGGGCGGTGATCGGCCCCTTTGCCCGCCTGCGGCCAGGGGCCGAGATCGGGCAGGACGCCCACATCGGCAATTTCGTTGAGATCAAGAAGGCCAGCATCGGGCCTGGCGCCAAGGTCAATCACCTCAGCTATGTCGGTGATGCCGAGGTCGGGGCAAAGGCGAATATCGGGGCGGGCACCATCACCTGCAATTACGACGGCTTCGACAAGCACCTGACGCGGATTGGCGCTGGCGCCTTCATCGGCTCCAACACGGCGCTTGTGGCACCCGTGTCGGTGGGGGATGGGGCGATCATCGGCGCCGGTTCGGTGGTGGCGCGGGATGTGGCGGCGGATGCCCTGGCGGTGACGCGCGGCGACCATGTGGAAAAGCCCGGTTGGGCGGCGCGCTTCCGCGCTGCCAAGGCGCGGTTGAAAGCGGCCAAGGCCAGGGAGTAGGGGCATGTGCGGCATTGTTGGTATCATCGGCAAGACGCCCGTCGCCCCCCGTCTGGTGGAGGGGCTGCGGCGGCTGGAATACCGGGGCTATGATTCGGCCGGTATCGCCACCCTGGTCGATGGCGACATCGAGCGCCGCCGGGCGGCGGGCAAGCTTTCCAGTCTCACCGATCTGCTGGGGCGCGAGCCTGTGGGCGGTACCCTGGGCATCGGACATACCCGCTGGGCCACCCATGGCAAGCCGACAGAGAGCAACGCCCATCCCCATGCAGCGCCTGAAGTGGCGGTGGTGCACAACGGCATCATCGAGAATTTCCGTGAGCTGCGGGCGGAGCTGACCGCCGCAGGCCATGTCTTCACGTCGGAAACCGATACCGAGACCATCGCCCATCTTGTGGCTGACCTGCTGCGCCAGGGCCTTGCCCCCCGCGCTGCGGTGGCGGCAGGCCTGAAGCGGTTGAAGGGCGCCTTTGCGCTGGCCTTCATCTTTCGTGGCGAGGATGACCTGCTGATCGGGGCGCGGCGCGGCAGCCCGCTGGCGGTGGGCTGGGGCGATGGCGAGATGTATCTGGGCTCGGACGCCTTGGCGCTGGCCCCCTTTGCCAGCCGCATCACCTATCTGGAAGAGGGCGACTGGGTTGAGCTGACGCGCAGCAGCGCCGTGTTCCACGACGAGACCGACGCCGTGGTGAAGCGCGCCGCAAAGCCCCTCAGCCCTGCCGCTGGCCTGGTGGACAAGGGTAACCATCGGCATTTCATGCTGAAGGAAATCCACGAGCAGCCCCAGACGATTTCCTATACCCTGGCCTCTTACATTGACCCGCTTGCCCTGATGCCCTCTCTGCCGGCACTGGGTGTGGATCTGGCTGAAATCGAACGCATTACCATCGTGGCCTGCGGCACCGCCTGCCTTGCGGGCCTCGTGGCCAAGTTCTGGCTGGAGCAGCTGGCGCGGGTGCCGGTGGAAGTGGATATCGGCTCGGAGTTCCGCTATCGCGAGCCGCCGATGCCCAAGCGTGGCCTGGCGATCTTCGTCAGCCAGTCTGGCGAGACGGCGGATACCCTGGCCGCCCTGCGCTATGCCCGTTCACAGGGGCAGTACATCATTTCTGTGGTGAACGTGCCGGAGAGCACCATCGCGCGCGAAAGCGACGCCGTGCTGCCAACCCATGCCGGCCCCGAGATTGGTGTGGCCTCAACCAAGGCGTTCACGGCGCAATTGGTGGTGCTGGCCTGTTTTGCCCTCGCGATGGCCCGGGCGCGCGGCGCGCTGGCGGAAGCCGAAATACAGCAGGCCGTGAAGGCGCTGATCGAACTCCCGGCCCGGGTGGCGGAAGTGTTGCGGGGGGAGGAGGCGATTGCGGACGTGTGCGCCGGCCTCGCAAAGGCGCGGGACGTGCTCTACATCGGCCGCGGCTCAACCTATCCGCTGGCGTTGGAAGGTGCCCTGAAGCTCAAGGAAATCTCCTATATCCATGCCGAGGGCTATGCGGCAGGCGAACTCAAACACGGCCCCATCGCCCTGATTGACGAGCAGGTGCCGGTGATCTGCATTGCGCCGCCAGGGCCATTGTTCGAAAAGATCGTCTCCAACATGCAGGAGGCGGTGGCGCGGGGTGGGCAGGTGATCCTGCTGTCGGATGCGGCCGGCATTGCCGCCGAGCACGAGAGTGCGGTCGAGACCGTAACCCTTCCCGCCGTTGACCCGTTTGTTGCCCCCATCCTCTATGCGGTGCCGGTGCAGCTGATCGCCTATCACACGGCTGTTCTCAAAGGCACGGACGTGGACCAGCCCCGCAACCTCGCCAAGTCCGTGACGGTGGAATAGGCCCGGCGCCCGAGGCTGTAAGCTCTGCTCACGATCCAAAAGCGCAGGCAGCCGCCTTCCTCTCGCTTGCCAGCGGCGCGGCGGCGGGGAATATAGGGGCCTCATGCGATGGAGGATGCGATGCAGCTCAAGGATGGTGCCCTGTTCCGCCAGCAGGCTTTTGTGGACGGGGCCTGGACCGGTGCCGATGACGGCGCCACCATCGATGTGACGAACCCGGCCACCGGCCAGGTTCTGGGCCGCGTGCCGAAGATGGGTACCGCCGAGACCCGCCGTGCCATTGCCGCTGCCGAGGCCGCCTGGGGCCCATGGCGCGCCAGGACCGCCAAGGAGCGCGCCCAGATCCTGCGCCGCTTTGCCGACCTGATGATGGCCCACCAAGACGATCTCGCCCTGATCATGACCAGCGAACAGGGCAAGCCCCTGGCCGAGGCCAAGGGCGAGGTTGCCTATGCGGCCTCGTTCCTGGAGTGGTTCGGTGAGGAGGCCAAGCGCCTCTATGGCGACACCATCCCCGGCCACCAGGCCGACAAGCGGATCGTGGTCCTCAAGGAGCCGATCGGCGTGGTGGCGGCCATCACGCCGTGGAATTTCCCGTCGGCCATGATCACCCGCAAGATGGGTCCGGCGCTCGCCGCCGGCTGCCCCATTGTGCTGAAGCCCGCCAGCCAGACCCCGTTCTCGGCCCTGGCGCTCGCCGAACTGGCCGTACGCGCGGGCGTGCCAAAGGGTATTTTCAGCGTCATCACCGGCTCGGCCTCCGCCATCGGGGCTGAGATGACGTCGAACCCCGTGGTGCGCAAGGTGACCTTCACCGGCTCCACCGAAATCGGCAAGCTGTTGATGCGCCAGTGCGCCGACACGGTGAAGAAGGTCAGCCTGGAACTGGGCGGCAATGCCCCCTTCATCGTCTTTGATGATGCTGACCTTGACGCGGCCGTCGAGGGCGCCATCGCCTCGAAGTATCGCAATACCGGCCAGACCTGCGTCTGCGCCAATCGCCTGATCGTGCAGGACAGCGTCTATGATGCCTTTGTCGCCAAGCTGCAGGTGGCGGTGGCCAAGCTGAAGGTTGGCAATGGCCTGGAAGACGGCGTCGGGCAGGGGCCGCTGATCGACATGGCCGCCGTCGAGAAGGTCGAGGAACACATCGCCGACGCGCTCGGCAAGGGTGCCCGCCTGATCGCCGGTGGCAAGCGCCATGCCCTGGGCCAGACCTTCTTTGAGCCCACCATTCTTGCCGATGTGACCACGTCGATGATGGTGGCCCGCGAGGAGACTTTCGGCCCCGTCGCCCCCCTCTTCCGCTTCAAGACCGAGGCCGAGGCGGTGCAGATGGCCAATGCAACGGAATTTGGCCTCGCGGCCTATTTCTATGCCCGCGATATCGGCCGTGTCTGGCGGGTGGCGGAGGCGCTGGAGACCGGTATTGTCGGCATCAACACCGGCATCATCTCCACCGAAGTGGCGCCCTTTGGTGGGGTCAAGGAATCCGGCATCGGCCGCGAAGGCTCGAAATACGGCCTCGATGACTTTGTCGAAATCAAATACCTCTGCATGGGCGGCGTCTGACGCTGTCTCCGTAAATCCGTCGCGCACCCAACCCAGGAACTCCGCCATGGCTCATGATTATGATCTCTTTGTCATTGGCGCCGGTTCGGGCGGGGTGCG
>CANCOY010000083.1 GCA_947379865.1 Acetobacteraceae bacterium | reverse complement strand
AAAGCAGACGGGCTTTTTGTTGTTCACAATGTGCTGCGCACGGCTCAAGGGTTGTGGTGATGATCACCGCTGGTGGCCGTGCGCGTCGGTGCTCAGCTCATCCCGCGGTCACCACTCCCAGTTTCGCAACCTTTGGAGCCAGGAGGGGGGCGCTGCCGGTTGGTCAGTGCCATCGTGCCAATGTTCGGCGACAAAAGGGGCGTGGCGGCAGTTGGAATAACTGCCATGCATTACCTGCTCTGGCTTGATGCGGCCAGCAAAGGATACGATTCTCGCCCCTCTGGGCGGCCGGGCTTTGCCGCGGGGGTTCTCGACCTTGGCAAAGGCATTGCAGTCCTGGCGGAAATAAACAATCCGGCCGTCCTTGAAGAATTCCACCTCCGGAAGTTTTGCGTCGATCCAGCATTGGTCGCTGATCACACCGGGCGGGCTGCGAAAGTGCTGCGCCACGGCCACGGCGGTGGCGGGATCTGCAACCATGCTATCCCATACAGCCGTTCTGGTCCCGATCCGGTGTCTGAAAATCGCGCTGTGCCCCCTGGTGTTTCTGGCCTGGTTTTTGCCCCGGGCAATCAGAAAATCCTCTTCAGGTCGGTCGGCGAGAAAGTCGACGTTCCCAATCAGCACCATGTCTATGTCCGTCTGGACCAGGAGCTGCCCCTCGAGACCAAGGAAGTCTTTCCTGAAGACCTCCAGCTTTCGTCCATGGCCAATGTCCCAGTCACAGAAATCGTAACTCGGAAGCAAATGAGCCGTGATTTCCGGTCTCAAGCCGGCGACATCGTCCGTAGAGCAATGAAACTGGTGGGGGAGAGTGAGATTGCGCTGAAACATGGCATACAGACGATTGGCGTCGTCCGCAGTGTACATGCTACCCCACTTGAAGGTGTGGATGTGAAGAGCAACCATTCCAGAGCCCCCGAAGAACTTGGCGACAGCCCACCGCCAGAACATCAACTCACTTCGGTTCCCTCTGCTGCACGCACATTTGTGCTTCAGTTCATGAGGCAAACCCTCATCCGTCTACCGAGTTGAGCGTTCGGCTGCAAGGTGTTTTTCGAGGTGGGAAATACGGGCAAGGTGGGACAGTGGTGCTGGGTGCCGATAACCCATTCATCAGGCTCTGTTGTTTCCCGCCGGTTGCCGGGCAGCCCTCGCGTCATTGAAAGTCGACCTGCAGTTTGACCTTTGGAATGCGAAGGTGGACGGTGCAGTCTGATCAAGGAGCATTCGGTTGAGTAGCGGCGATGACGATCTCCATGATGAGGCCACTGGTGAATGGTTGGAGGCCCTCGGCACCCTTGGCAACACGCCGGCAAATGACAATCGGCCAAGCCTGTTCAGGGATCTTGGGATGAGAGAGGTGGCAGAAACGTAGCGGCGCGACACCTTGGCACTTTCCGTCCGGCGGAGCGGGGATCCACAGGAAACCGCCCGCCCGCCCGCCTCAGAGGTCTTGGGGCATCGCTGGCCATAAAATCGCTGGCCATAAATGGGAGAAGAGGGTGACTGGCTCGCGGGTTATCTATGATTTTGGTGCCAATAATGGCGATGACATCGGCTATTACCTGAAAAAAGCGGATTGTGTCGTTGCTGTTGAAGCAAGCCCAGCCCTTTGTTCGATGATTGAAGCGCGGTTTGCCCGCGAAATTGCGGAACGTCGGGTTTCTGTCCTGTGCGGTGTCATCACGGCCGGGGAACAGGAGGGGCCTGTTCCGTTCTATCTGCACAAGACCAATCATGTCCTCAGCCAGTTTCCCGCACCCTCCATTGACGCGGCACACATGTTTGAAGAGGTTTTGCTGCCCGCCCTGTCGCCGGATAGGATCATTGAAACCTATGGCGTGCCGCATTACATCAAAATCGACCTTGAGCATTATGATGCCGAGATTTTGAGGTCCCTGTTCACCCACGGCATTTTCCCCGACTACATCTCGGCCGAGTCGCACTCAGTCGAGGTTTTCTGCCTGCTTGCAGCCCTTGGGAACTACAAGGCCTTCAAGCTCGTGAATGGCCCCTCTGTGGGCACCCTTTATGCAAATCACCTGATCAACACGAGATCTGGCGTGCAGGCCCACAGTTTCCCCATCCATTCTGCAGGCCCCTATGGGGACGACATTCCCGGGCCTTGGCTGTCGGCAACGGGCCTGTTCCGCCAATTGGCAACTGTCGGCCTTGGCTGGAAAGACATTCATGCAAGCCGCGTCGATCGAGCCCTGGACTGACTTTCTGCGGTGCTTCATCTGTTGCCCAAGGCAATGCGCTGCTGGCAACCGAATGAAACCGGGTCCCGCTTCCACTCATGGCTCCATGGGTGTCGTTTGACCTTTGGTAGGCGAAGGCGGACGGTGCACCTTCATGAAGGAGAGTGCATATGAGTGGCGACGATGACTATGTCTATGACGAGGCCACCGGCGAATGGGTGGAGGCCTCGGCACTGAAGGCCTCAAGCGAGGCGGCCCTGCGGGTCGAGGTGCGGGATTCCGTGGGCAATATCCTGGCTGATGGTGACCAGGTGACCTTGATCAAGGATCTTGAGGTGAAGGGGGCGGGGCAGACCCTGCGGCGTGGCACCGTCATCCGCTCCATCCGCCTGACAGGAGACCCGCAGGAAATCGACTGCAAGCACGACGGTATCAGGGGCCTGGTGCTGCGGGCAGAGTTTGTCCGCAAGCGTTGAGTAAGGGCAGGGCCGAGGTTGGGCAGGAATTCGTCTGCGTCACCCGTCTGTTTACCGCGGCCGCCAGATGGGGCATGGGATGGCCTCGATCTGGCGGAGAAGCGGTATGACCGAAGAGACGGCTGAAGCCGTACACGAACTGAGCAGAACCCTTGGGCTGGTGCGCGTGGTCGAGATGGACCCGGCCGGCAGGGCGACGCTGGAATATGAGGCTGGCCAGCATATGTGCCATTCCGGTGGCGTGGTGCAGGGAGGCTTTGTCACGGGGTGGATCGATGCGGCCATGGCCCATGCCATCATTGCCATGACCGGGGCAGAGATGGCGCCCATGTCGCTTGAACTGAAGGTCAGCTTCTTTGCCTCCGCCCGGCCCGGCCGGGTGATTGCCGAAGGCTGGATTGAACGGCGCGGCCGACGCACCTGTTTTGTGGAGGGGCGCCTCACGGATACCGCGGGTGTGGTGCTGGCCAAGGCAAGTTCAACCCTGATGCTGATCCCGCTGGACAAGGTGGTGGCCGCGTCAAAGGCGGCTCTTGGTAGCAACTGATCCCCGGGGGGCTTTGGGGAGGCTCTGGGGGGGGGCTGGTCAGGCGCCTGTCCAATCCCTGATGATGAGAAAACCATCGCCCGGAACGGAAGAACGACCCCATGACCAGCATCTATGACTTTGCGGCGCGCGACATGGCGGGCCGGCAGGCACCCCTCGCCGACTATCGTGGCAAGGTGATCCTGATCGTGAACACGGCCAGCAAATGTGGTTTCACGCCCCAGTATGAGGGGCTTGAGGCGCTCTACCGTGAGTTGGGCGAAAAGGGTCTTGTGGTGCTGGGCTTTCCCTGTAACCAGTTCGGCAGCCAGGAGCCGGGGGATGCCGCAGAGATCGCCAGTTTCTGCAAGCTCAGCTATGACGTGAGCTTCCCCATGTTCGACAAGATCGAGGTAAACGGCCCTGCCGCCAGCCCCCTCTTTCAATGGCTGAAGACAGAAGCACCGGGCATTCTGGGGACCAAGGGGATCAAGTGGAACTTCACCAAGTTCCTGGTCGACCGTGGTGGCAGGGTGGTGGCGCGCTTCGCACCCAAGACCAAGCCCCAGGACCTCAGGGCAGCCATCACCGCCCTGCTTTAGGGGGCAAGGCCTTGGCGGCCTTGCCCACCCTGGTGTTCAGCTCTGGCCAGAATCCGGCGCAATGTAGGACCCGAAGCCCTGCAGGAAGTCGAGATTATAGGCCGCTTCCGGGTCTGAGCGGACGCGGGCATCAATCGCCTCTGCATCATCACCAACCAGGATCCGCCAACGGTCAGCCTTGACGCCGTCAAGGATGATCTTGGCGGCCTGGGCAGCACTGGTGGGGGCGGTTTCCTTGAAGCGCTTGCCGAATTCCAGCATGGCATGCTGGACGTCGCTGTCCGAGGCATTGGCCATGGCAGGCGCCATGGAGGCCAGCATGTTGCGCGCCGTTGCGATCTCGGCCGGGCTCATCTCGTCGCTGTCGCTGCCGGTCAAGACACGCCGCGTGTTGATGGCGATATCCGTGCCGATGTGCCCTGGCATGACAATGGATGCCTTGATGTGGGGCGCCGTGTTGCGCAGGTCGGTGATCATGCTTTCGGTGAAGCCCTTCACGGCGAACTTTGCCGCCGAATAGGCACTTTGCGAGACGCCGGGCATCAGGCAGGCCCAGAAGCCGTTGATCGAACTGGTGTTGACGATATGCGCCTCGTCGGCCTTCAGCAGCAGGGGCAGGTAGGCGCGCGTGTTGTAATAGACGCCATACCAGTTGACGTTGAACGTGCGTTCCCATTCCTCGCGGCTGGACGTCACGATGCTGCTGCCGCCACCAATACCGGCATTGTTGAACAGCAGGTGCAGGCGGTCGGTTTCATGCGCGCGGACAGCCGCATCACGGAAGCCCAGCACCTGGGCTTCGTCGGAGACATCGGCGATATGGGCGGTGATGCGCACACCCTGGGGCACGCCATCAACCTCACACAGGCGCTTTGTCTCGGCCATATTGGCACCTGAGACATCGCACATGGCAACGCTGCAGCCCTCGGCCACCAGTTGGCGCACCAGTTCGCGGCCCATGCCCGTGCCACCGCCCGTAAGCGCCGCAATGCGCCCGTTAAAGCTCTTCATCAGCTGTTCCCTTTGTCTGCGTTTTCATCTTCAAAGCCGACGAAGACCACGGCCTCGTCCACTGATTTGCGTTCCGAGACAACGGCGTTCGCCGGGAAGCTCTCGTCCGGATACCCCATGGCCACACAGATCATGATGACCTGGTCCTCGGGGATGCCGGCATGCTCGCGCACCACCGGTGACTGCATGATGCCCTGGCTGTTGATCACACAGCCAAGGCCCCGCGACCAGGCCGCATTCACCAGAGCGTTGGTGACGGCGCCACAGTCAAAGGGTCCCACGTCGCCGCCATGAATGGAGCGGTCGTAGGTGACGACAATGGACAGCGGCGCGTCGAACTGGCGAAAGCCCCTGAGGACCCAGTCGGTGCGCTGTTCCTGATTGTTCCGCTCGATGCCCATGGCAGCAAACAACTGCTTGGCAATGCCGATCTGGCGTTCGCGGTGCACGCCTGCGTATTCGCCATGGCTGCGAAACTCCCGCGAGGCAGGGACGCCAGCCAGATTGCGTTCGGTGTTGCCGGCGCGGATGCGGTCCAGCGGGGCACCTGCGACCACATAGAAATTCCACGGCTGGGTATTGAGGGACGAGGGGGCGCGCATGGCCATCTCGATCACTTCCCTCACCACCGCCTTGGGCACGGGGTCGGGCTTGTAGCCGCGGATGCTGCGGCGGCCGCGAACCACGTCATCAAAGGCGGCTGGGGTGGCGTCAGAAGGTTTCATCGGTGTGGTTCCTGTAGAGGTTCCGGCAATGTGTCACAGAGGCGGCGCCGGGGGGTCAGCAAAGACTGGCAGCGTCCACCACATGGCGCCCGGGCCGCCCGGCAATGGCGGCATCAAGCATGGCTTCGGCGATCCTGGTTGCCGGATTGATCCTGAGCCGCCGGGGCAGCAGGCGACCGAGGGCGCGGACGACGTAGACCGACGCCTGTTCTGCGGGCCGGTGCGTGTCTCGGGTGCCGCCGATCAGGCCTGGCTGAACAATCGTGAGGGAGGCAAATCCAAGGGCGGCGATGTCTCTCTCCACCTCGCCCTTGACGCGATTGTAATAGAACAGGGACGTGGGGCTGGCCCCAAGCGCCGAGTTCAGGACATAGGTTGGTGTGCCGGCCGCAATGGCATGTTGTGCCACGGCGACCGGGTAATCATGGTCGACCCGCCGGAAGGCCTCTCGCGATCCCGCCACCCCCATGGTTGTCCCAAGCGCGCACAGCACCGCATCCGCCTGCCACCATGGGGCATCCCTGGGCAACTGGTCGAAATCGACCACCGGCGCCACAAGCTTGGGCAGGGCCGGCAACGCGCGTCGCACAGGACAAATCAGAGAGGTGACGCGCGGGTCGGCGATGGCCTTCTCCAGGATGTGCCGGCCAACAAGGCCGGTGGCCCCCACCAGGATAAGTTTCATGTCTTTATGATCCGCCTGGCTAGCCCGCCTGCTCTGTCTTCAGGGCCTCGCGCAGTTCGCGCTTCAGGAACTTGCCGCTGGCATTACGGGGCAGGGGCTCGTCAAGGATCCAGATATAGCGCGGGATCTTGTGGCGCGCGATGATCGCCCCGCAGTGGGCGCGCAGCGCGGCTGCATCCAGCACCTCGCCCGGGCGCAGCACCACGGCGGCACCCACTTCCTCGCCAAGGCGCGCATCAGGCACCCCAAAGACCGAACACTCGGCCACCGCATTGTGCTGATGCAATACGGCCTCCACCTCTGCGCAATAGATGTTCTCGCCACCGCGCAGAACCATGTCCTTCTTGCGATCCACCAGATAGATGAACTGCTCGTCGTCGAGATAGGCGACGTCACCGGTGTGCAGCCAGCCATCAGTGATGGACTCGGCCGTTGCCTCTGCCCGGTTGATGTAACCCTTGATGACGGAGGCACCCTTGACCCACAGTTCGCCGGTCTGGCCCGGCGGCAGGGCCTGGCCCGCGTCATCCACCACCTTCACGTCAAAGGTTGGCATGGCACGCCCACAGCTCTTGGGCTTGTCGACGAAGAAATCGCCGCCGATGGCGGTGATGATCCCGGAGGTCTCCGTCATGCCATAGCCGGTGCGGGGGCGGGCATTGGCCACCGAGCTGTCGATCTTGTCCACAAGGTCTGGCTGCAGCTGGGCGCCGCCGCCGGCAATGGCCAGCAGGCTGGAGGTGTCGGTCTTGGCAAAATCCGGATGGCTGATCAGTTCGCGGGCCATCACTGGCACGCCGGAGACGGCGGTGCAGCGCTCACGCTCTACCAGCTTCAGCGCCTCGCCCGCATCCCAGCGATACATCAAAACGATCTTGCCGCCGGCCGCCGTTGCGCCATAGGCGCCGCAATTATTCGCGGTCACATGGAACAGCGGCGTTGCCAGCAGGGAAACCGGGACGGGCATGGCTTCAGGCGCTGGCAGGGCAACACCCGTGGCCCGCGCAATCGCCACCATCTCCACCTGACCGGCAAAACTCATGTTCACCAGATTGTTGATGGAGCTGCGGTGGGTAAGCTGGGCGCCCTTGGGAAAGCCTGTGGTGCCCGAGGTATAGAAGATGCAAAGGTCGCTATCGGGGTCGATGGTGACCTCGGGCATGGAGCCGCCCTGTGCGATCACCTCTGACCAGGCGGTCGCGCCAGCGGGCAGGGTCTCGACACGGGTGGCAACCAGCACGGCCTCGCCCAGCATGTCGGGCTGTTCGTTCAGGCGGGCGATGCGCTCGCCATCGGCAAACAGGACACTGGGCATGGAATCCTTCATGCCATAGGCCATTTCGGTGGCGGTCCACCAGGCATTCATGCCGACCACGGCAACGCCAATGCTGGCGCAGGCCCAATAGATCAGCATCCATTCGGGATAGTTGCGCATGGCAATCGCCACGCGGTCGCCTGGCTTCACGCCCTTTGCCATCAGCCAGTTGGCCACGGCGGCCGTCTGGGCATGGGCCTGAGCATAGGTGAGGCGCTCACTTTCGTAGATGAGGTACTCGCGGTCGCCGAACTGGGTCGTGGACAGCCAGAGGGCACGGGCATCCGGTGGCGCTGCCTTGAAGGCCTTGACCCGCGTGCCATGCACCGCGACTTCGGCAATTTCAAAGGGGGCGCCCGGACCGGTCAGTTCGGCCCAGGCCCTGTTCAGTTCAGCATAATGCATTTGAATTCCTCCCGTTAAGCCCAGATAGCCCAATTGCGTGCCGCCTCCAAGGCCTCACAAGGGCCGGCGTGGGCGGCCTGCACCGGCATTTTGGCCCGTACGGCAGCGCTGACCCGGGGTGCCGGGGACGCCCAGGGTGGCGGTCAGGGTGCCAGTCTGGTGAGCAACACGAAGAAAATCTTCAATCAAAGAAAACAGCCGTAGACTGATTGTTGAGTGCGCTGTTCTCATGTCATTTTCCTCAGGTTCAGGGGGCAGGCCTGTCAGGGCGAGCCAGCATAGAAGGTGTAAGACCCATGTCTTCAATGTCGACCAACGTCAAAATGGCGATCTATTTCTGTATTTCTGCTGTCTTTTTTGCGCTTGTCGTTGCGATGCCAGGCGTGGCCCATGCAGGGGCAAAGGTTGGCGACAAGTTTGGCGACTGGGTTTTCGAATGTCAGGCCATTGCTGACGGCAAGACGGACTGCGCCCTGACCCAGACCCTGGTCAACAAGCAGACCAATCAGCCGGTAATCCGCCTTATTCTGGCGCGCAGCAAGGGGGGAGATGAGGTCGAACTCAAGGTCCTGGTGCCCCTCGGCATTGATCTTCAGGCCGGGGTAAGCGGCAGTGTCGACGACAAGATACCTCTCAAGTTTGTTCTGGAGACCTGCGTTCAGGCCGGCTGCCTTGGGACCGCCAAGACGAAGGGTGGGATTTTGGATGCGATGAAGAGTGGTGCGGCCCTGAACCTTTCCTTTACCGGCAAGGGCGCCGGCAACAAGGTTTCGGTTGCAGGTTCCCTCAAGGGCATTGCCGATGGCATTGCTGCAGCGGGCTTTGGGCGGTGACGCTCCCCGGGTGAACAATGGCCGTGCCTGATGCGTGTAACCTGCACAGAGCCAGGCAAGGACGGGTTGGTGTGTCCGGGCCCCGTGCCGGCCGCCCGCATCCCATCTTTGCGATCTCTGCATCATCTTCACGTTTGTGTGATTACCCGGCTTTCCCCGCCATGAGATTTTGGCTGGTCGGCTGATTCCGCAAGGTTTTGGCCCGGCGCGAACCTCTTGTTGCGGCGGTTGGGTGGATTTCTTGATGATGATGGACTCGACGAACAGGCGCGTTTCGGCGGTTGCGCTCGTCACCTTCGATGGGTACGTGCGGATGATGGCGGCGGATGAGCGTCTTGCCCTTGCTGTCTTCAAGGTGCAGACGGCCCATATCGAGGCCACCTGTGCCCTGTATCAGGGACGCATGGCACAGCAGATTGGTGACAGCCTGTTGTTTGTCTTTCCGTCGGCCGTCAACGCGGTCAAGGCTGCGATGGAAATCCAGCTTGTGATGACAGATCGCAATGCCGGCTCCATTGGCAAACCGGGGGTGCATCTGCGCATCGGTCTTGATCTTGCCGAGGTGCCACAGGATGCGGCCGAGATGGGCAGCGTTGGCGCCGGCCTGGTGGCGCGGATCCAAACCCTTGCAGTGCCTGGGGGGATCACACTCTCGGATACCCTTTGTCGGGTTGTGCGGGGCCATGTGGACGTGAAGCTGCAGCTATGCGGCTCGCTGCGCTTGGCAGATGCAGGGGATGAGATGTCGGTGTGGCAGGTCGATTTCCGCCGGGGCACCACGGCCGCCCCGTCTGCCAGCCGCGATCAGTCAAGGCCTGAGCCGACGTCCTTCTTTGCCGATGCCCTGCGGCGGGCTGCGGCGACGCAGGCCCGGCAGATCGATGCCTCCACCAGCGGCACCTACAAGATCGAGAGCCTTGCCTCTGGCTCCTGGACCATTGCCGGCGCCTTCACAGGCCGCCAGGAAGCCCTTGCCGCCGCCGAGGAGAAGGCGGAGGAAGAGGGATGCCGCGTGAGGGTGATGGAAGTTGTGTGGGACAAGCATGCCGGCTTCAGCCGCAGCCGGCTGGTTTCCGAGGTCAGGGGCCGCGAGGCTCAGCACACCAGCTCCTTGCGAACCATCAGCTATGAAATTGAGGCCGAGTTGGCGGGCAGATGGATGCTTGTCGGCAACTTCGCCTCACGGGACGATGCCATGACTGCGGCCAGGATTGATGCCGCCGCCGACCACTGCAAGGTGAGGGTTGTCGAGGTGGCATGGGACGGTGCCACGGGAGCGTCCAGGGGCAAGCTGCTGCTGGAATTCAACGGCGCCCTGCTGCAAGCGCGCAAGCAGCCCAAACAGTCCCGGCGTAGTGCCCGCAGCCGCTGATAAATGGCCCTCGTTGGCCATTTCCAGCCCTGCACAAAAACGCTATCGATGCGGAGCGGGGAAACCGGATTACGCGGCCTGACCGAGGCGAGGGGGGGAGATGAACCTGCAGGGCTTTTTCGTTGCAGGCCCCCATGATGATGGCGATCCGGTGTCGGGGCATTATTTTGAAGTGGCCTCGGGTGATCCGTCGCGCCCCCAGGTATGGGGATACACTGATGCCCTGTCCTATGGACCGGGCGACCGACTGGTGCTGCACGCCATCTCATCAGCTCCAGAGGCGGACCTGAGAATTGCCCGGGATGGGCTGGTGCCGGAGACCGTTCTTGAAACCCGCATTGCGCTCAGCTTTGAAGCCACCCCTGCTGATTGTTCGGTGGTGGGCTGTGGCTGGCCTGGGCGATACAGCCTGACCATTCCAGCCGATTGGCGAAGCGGGGTCTACACCATCACCCTCACGGTGCCGGGGCATCAGTCGCGCCACATGTTCGTGCTGCGTGCCCGGCAGCCGGCGGCGCGGTTGCTCATGCTTCTCACCACGGGTACGTGGTGCGCTTATAATGACTGGGGCGGGTCGAACCATTACCAGGGGCTGTATGGGCCGACAGGCGCCAGCTTTGCGCCCCATGTCTCCCTGTTGCGGCCATGGGCGACGGGCTTTGTCCGCTGGCCGGAGGGGGCGCCGCGTATTCCGCATGCCTCACCGCTGCGCACGAAACCCCGTTATCCCCACATGGAACACGCCCGGTCAGCAGGCCTGTCCAAGAAATATGCCTCTTCTGGCTGGGCGGCCTTTGAGCGGCCCTTTGCGCTGTGGTGTGAGGGCCAGGGGATCGCCCTCGATTATGCCACGCAGCACGACCTGCACCGCGACCCTGATCTGCTGACCCGTTATGACCGCGTCCTGATTGTGGGCCATGACGAATACTGGACCTGGCAGATGCGCGACCATCTGGATGCCTGGATTGACCAGGGTGGCGAACTGGCACGATTTGGGGGCAATTTTTTCTGGCAGACGCGCCTTTCTGATGACCTTGCGACCCAGACCTGTTTCAAGGCCATGGCGGAAGTACAGGACCCGGCCATGCACACGGATCCTCGCCGCCTGACCAGCTATTGGGACCATCCTCAGGTCGCCCGCCCGGCTGCCGCCACCATGGGCCTGACAGGTGCCATGGGCGTCTATGCGGGCTGGAGCCGCTGTGCGGCCCATGGCACGGGTGGCTTCATCGTCTATCGCCCAGATCACTGGGCACTGCGTGAAACCGGCCTTGGCTATGGTGATGTTCTGGGGGCTGCCTCCCGCATCTTTGCCTATGAGGTAGACGGGATCGACTATGGCATGACCCACGGCCTGCCCCATGCGGCCGAGGGGGTTGGTCTTGAAGGTGCTCTCACCATCGTCGCCCTGTCGCCCGCCACCACCCTTGCCCATGCCACCGGCGCCCATGACGCCGATGCCTTCATTGGCAGCCTTGATGCAGAGGAGGTGGCGCAGTTCGTCTATGGGTCGGTCACGCCCCAGACCCTGGGCCGCGCCAGCCGTGGCAATGGCTGCATGGCTGAATACCGGCGCGGTCGCGGAACCGTGTTCAATGCTGGTTCCTGCGAATGGGTCGCCGGCCTCATTGCCCGTGAGGACCCCGTGGAACAGGTGACCAGGCGCATTCTGACCGGGACCTGGGGCACTGCCAAAGCTGGTTGAGCCGCAGTTGTCCTCAGGCGCTGATGTTCTGATATTGGCCACCGACGGCAAGACCTACTTTGCCCTGGCCCAGTGCTAAGCCCAGGTCCCGTGCCAGTGCCATGACGCGCGGGGTATCATCGGCCGCCACATCGACCAGCAAGGTTGCAACTGGCCGACCACCAAACGACCCCAGTGTGTCCGACAGCCGGAAGCCGGGGAAACGAGCGGCTACTGCCGTGGCAACAACCCCGCGCTCTGCTCGCGAAAAAGGCGCCCCGTCGCGGGTTGCCAGATAGAGCGTATGCAGGGACAGGGGGCGGGCAGCCTTGCTGCGTGCCGCGATTGCAGGGATTGAATTCATGATTTGTTCTCCAATCGAGTTTGGCCACCAGTTTTAATCAACCCGGCAGATCGGATTTCGCCGCGCCGCCCGAATCATCATGGGGGCCAAGCATGACAAAAACGGTCACGTCAGTTGATCAGCGCCAAAAAGCCCCTGAACCAGCCTTCGGCACAGATTGTTCCGGTTTTGTTCCGAAGGCAAGAAAAAGCGTGATGTGGACGCGTGGAGCGCTGCCCTGACCCTCGCACCTCTATTCAGCGGCCTTCGGACCATAATAGGGGCGGCGGGCGGCTTTTTCTGGCAGGCGTCCGGCAAGACGGGCTGCAAGGTAGCGCTGGATCAGCCAGACCGGCTCCTCGAGATGGCTAAGGCGGCCGCGCCCTCTGGCAAGGCGCGACATCAGGCCCTTCTGCACGCCGGTGTTCACCATCATGTCCTCAAGGTGGAAGTCGCGCAGCAGGGGGGTCTCGGCTTCCAGCATGGCTGGCAGGTCGGGCGACTGCATGGTGTCTCGGCTGACCAGCGTCATGGTCTGCAGCCGGCATTTGCCCGCCGAGAGGGGAAGCAGGCGATACCACAGCAGACGGTCTGGCATGGTCAGGAACATGAAGAACGGATAGCCCACATGCAGGCCCCATTCGGTCTGCTGTTCCTCGGAAAGTCCCGGGATGGCCATGAATCCTGGCACCCGCTCCCCCCGGGCGATGGTCGCGCGCGTCTGTTCCTTCAGGTCGTCGGTATAGGGCAGGTGGGCGTGGATATAGTAGGGGTGCTCCGGCTCGATCCACGTGTTCTGGCCCGGCATGATGCGGTTCAGCGTGTCGCGATGGGCGCCGATATGGTGGTAGGACTCCATCCAGTTCTCGATCATCACCTTCCAGTTGAAATCGCATTCCCAGTCCATGCTGATGGCAATCTGCATCTCAGGAATGCGCCAGGGGGCCAGCAGGTCGTCGAGATCGCCATAGTGCTGGCTGACCGGGGCGGCCGAGCCATCCAGATTGACAAAGACAAAGCCGTTCCAGATGTCGCTGCGCACCAGGGGCATGGGCCAGTCTGCCCGGTTGAAATCAGCCGCCTGTTCCATGTGCGGGCAGCCCCTGAGGCTGCCATCCAGTTCATAGGTCCAGGCGTGATAGGGGCAGGAAAACAGGCGGGCCTCGCCAGGGCGGGGAAAAGCGCTGTCGCCGGGCATGATGTCCATGGAGCGATGGGGGCACACCCGCGACAGGACGCGAATGGCCTGGTCCCGCCCGCGCACGACGACCAGCGGCTCGTCCACCAGATCGAGCGCGAGAAAGCTGCCGACCTCTGGCACTTCCGAGACATGGGCCACGCACAGCCAGCCGCTGCGAAAAACCCGCTCGCGCTCGACGGCGTGAAAGCCCTCGTCCGTATAGGCGGACGGTGGCAGCGCAATGGCCTGTTCAAGCGGTCGTGCCGCCTGGGTGGTGATTTCGGTGATGAGCCCATCGGCAGCGGTGACAGGGGACGGATGGGTCATGGCAGGGCTCCACAGGCGGACATCTGGCTGGGCCGGGTCAGCAAGGGTGACGGCAACCGCCAGCGGGGGCCAGACGCCAATGCTCAATGCCAGCCATCACCCCCGCCTATGGCTTGGCAGGTCTGAGGGGGAGGCGGGCCGTGGCGTCTGGCCCGCCTCCCGAACTGTCGTGCTCAGGCGGCGTGCCTGCGGCGTATCAGGGCGCCTGGACGGGCGCCGGTATCGGCATCGTTCTCGCGGGTCACGGTGCCGTTCACCACCGTGGCCCGGTAGCCTGATGCAAGCTGAAGCAGACGGGGGGCACCCGACGGCAGATCGCTGACGATCTTTGGGGTGCCCAGCTTCAGGGCAGCGAGATCGATCAGATTGAGATCAGCCGCCATGCCCGGCGCCAGCACGCCGCGATCGCTCAGTCCAATGGCCCTGGCTGGCTTGGCCGAGAGCATGTGCACCACGCTTTCCACCGGCAGACGGGCGCCGCGCGTGCGGTCGCGGGTCCAGTGGGTCAGCATGAAGGTGGGCAGGGCGCCGTCGCAGATGGTCAGGGAATGGGCGCCGGCATCCGAGGCCGCCACCAGGCAGTGCGGGCTGGAGATGATCTGCCGCGCCACTTCCAGATCGCCACCATGATAGTTGAGGATCGGCGTAAACAAGAGGCCGTCCCGCAGCATCAGGTCATAGGCCACTTCCTCGGCCGAGCGACCTTCCTGTCTGGCGATTTCCCGCACCCGCTTGCTCTGGTCGGGTTCGTAATCATCGGCCGAGGTAAAGGCATAGGCGCGGTCGATGAATTCGCCCAGGATCTTGAAGGTATCGGGGATATGATCGGCGTCGGCCAGAATGCGGGCGCGGACCTCTGGCTTGCGGAACTCGGCAAGCCGCTGGTCGAGCGGCAACTGGCTGACCTTGATGAAAGTCTCGCGGGTCTGGAAGGGGTTGGTATTCAGTAGGCCCATCATCAGGCCAATGCCGCGCCCATGGACCTGCGCGTTCATCCGCCCGCCCGCCTTGGCCACCCGCTCGAGGCCGACCAGCTGTTCCTGCCAGAAGTCGGGCGCCTCAGGGATCTGCTGCATCAGCAGATGCACTCTCGCCCCGGTCTCGTTGGCCAGTCGCTCATAATAGGCCATGTCGCGGCGCAGACTGTCCACGTCGTCGCCAGTGACGCCTGCGGGGGCAAACTCGAACACAGAATCATGGGCGCCAAGGGTTTCGGCCAGCGCCCGCAACTCGCGGAACTCCACATTGTAATCAGGCGTCATCTTGCCCGAGCGGGTGACGTGGAGCGCCGTGCGCGAGCTGGACATGCCAAAGGCGCCAGCAGCAAGGGCGCCTTTCAGCAGCCCCTGCATGGCAGTGATTTCGCTCTCACCGGCAGGGATACCGTCGATCACCTTCTTGCCAAGCACATGGAACCGTAGGGGGCCGTGGGTTGCCAGGGCGCCAATGTTGAAGCTGTGGCGGGCCTCATCGAGCCGGTCCATGTATTCAGGGAAAGAGGTCCAGTCCCACTTCAGTCCTTCGGCCAGGACGCTGCCGGGGATCTCCTCAACCCCGTCCATGAGATCCACCAGAACCTCGCGGTCGGCCGCCGAACAGGGTGCGAAACCGACGCCGCAGTTGCCAAGGATGGCCGTGGTCACGCCGTTGGAAAACGACGGGTCGAGGGCATCATCCCACAGGGCCTGGCCATCATAATGGGTGTGGATATCCACAAAGCCGGGGGTTACCGCCAGGCCATCGGCGGCGATGGTACGATGAGCCGGTGTGGAGACGCGGCCGACCTCCACAATACGGCCGTCCTTGATACCAATGTCGCCGGTCTCTGCCGGCTTGCCCGTTCCATCGATGACGGAACCGCCAGTGATGCGCAGATCAAGCATGTTAAGGCACCCTCCCTTTTCTCTTTTGTTTGGGCCGATGATAGCTCCGCCATCAGGGAGGGCCAGAAAAATCATCCTGCCCTATGGGCAAGGAAGGTCAGAGCGCAGGCGAACGGCCGGCCCGGCGTATGGCTGGCGCCAGACCTGCACGGCTGGAACAGGAAGGGGCATCACTGACCCAAGGCGCCGGAAGGCAGAGTACCTCAGGTTTTCCGCCCTTCCCTGATGCCATGGAGCAAGTAATGCCGATAGGGATCGGCGCCCGCAGCCTTGACGTCTGGATTCAGTTCTAAATAACGAGATGCCGAAAATTCGGTATTTTGCTCTCTTTTGACGATTTCCTCGTGGAGAAAATTAAAAAATATGTGAGATACGTATCCATATGTATCAAATTTAAAATTTTGTTCATTTTCATATTTTGAAT
>CANCOY010000082.1 GCA_947379865.1 Acetobacteraceae bacterium | reverse complement strand
GCAGAGGTGACGGGCCGGGCCATCAGCATGATCGCCGGCCAGGCGCCAGCGTCGCCGGGGCTCTACCATCTGGCCTCATCAGGGGCGGGCAGCTGGCATGATCATGCCTGTTACATCGTCGAACAGGCCCTGGCGGCGGGCCTTGAGATCAAGGCACGTCCGGAGAACATCGCCCCGGTGCCCTCGTCGGCCTATGCCACGGCGGCACCACGGCCACGCAATTCGCGCCTTGATACGGCAAAGCTGAGGGCCGCCTTCGGCATTGAGCTGCCCGATTGGCGCCAGGCCCTGCGCCCGACCCTTGATCACCTTTTCCGCGCCAAAGCCCCCTGATGGCCTTCCCCGGGCCTTGCCCCCTACAGACCTAGCAATCGGCCATCTTCTGCTTGTCTACGCGCGCGTAGACGCGGCCAAATGCGCCAGCCCGTCGGGGGGCGGGTTTGGCAATGGGGGACGTGGCATGCGCGGATCAGCAGGATACTTGATGATGGCGCTCGCCATGGCGGTGGCGCTGTGCGTCCCAGGCGGGGCCGCCTTTGCGCAGAACCGGGGGGTGGCGCCGGACCCTGTCGGGCCAAAACCCTATCTCTTCACCATGCCGCCCGACCTTGAGGCGCCGAGTGCCGCCAATCCCCTGCCCAATTCCCGCCAGCCCAACCGGCAGATACCGGGCAGGGAGGCGGGCAATGGCAAGGGTGTGGGCCTGGCGGTCGGCGGGGCGGCTGGTTACCACCCGGGGCCAGGCCGCACGCTGAACGGTGGGGTGGCAAGCCGTATCGATCAGTCGCGTGGCCCCGGCTATCTCCCCACCCGACCGCTGAAGAACGCTGTCGGGCAGGTGCGCCCGTAACGCGGCCCTGCCTCAGCCCTTGGGCACGCCGGATTCAGCATTCACGTCCGCTTCGCCCGAGGGCTCGTGGGGGGCATCGGCGGCGCGGATGCGGCGGCTGGTGCCGACATAGACAAAGCAACCCGCCACCAGGGCAAGGTTCAGCCAATAAGGCCACATGGGATTGATCTGGTAGAGCGGCATGCCGATCAGCGGGCCAAAGACAAAGCCGGAGGCGCCTGTTGCGCCCGTCAGGCCGGCCACGGCACCTTGTTCGTGCCGCTCCACCGCCAGACTGCCCGCCGCCGTGATCCCCGGGCGTGCGAGGCCAAAGCCAAGGCCCGTCAGCACCAGGGCGCTGACCAGCGGGCCATAGCTGTGCGAGACAAGGAACAGGGCAAAGGCACCCACGCAGGTGCCACAGCCCCAGTTCAGCAGCTGGGTCGAGGTCATGGCAAAGCGCTGCACCAGCACCAGTTGCGCCACAATGGCCGCAAGGGATGAGGCCATCAGGCCGACGCCCACAAACTGCACAGCCTGCTCGGGCGGCAGCTTCAGCGTATCCATGAACAGGAAGCCCACGGTCTGGATGGTGATCGCCTGGGCAATGCCGATCAGCGTGCCCACCACCAGATGGGGCAGGATGCGCCGGTCGAGCGGGCTCAGGTTGCTGCGGCGCTCACTGTTCAGGGGGCGGATGCGCTCCGGCAGCAGGAACCAGATCGCCACCGCACTCGCCAGCGCCAGCACAGAGACGGCATAAAACGGCGCCAGCAGGCCAAACACCACCAGCGCGCCCGAGAAGCCCGGCCCGATGGTGGCGCCAAGCCCGAAGGCAGCGCCCAGGGCTGCCACCCACTGGGTGCGCTCGGACCGGCTGGTGCGGTCGGCCACATAGGCCTGGGCCGCCGTCATGGCACCCGGGCCAAGCACGCCATAGATGCAGCGTGTGGCGATCATCAGCGGATAGGCCAGGGTAACGGTCATCAGGCCGGCAAGGCTAAGGTCCACAGTAATGGTGAACAGCACGGTCGATATCGCATAGCCCACCAGACCGATCAGGATCACCGGCCGCCGCCCCCACACGTCACTGCGCCGACCCCACCAGGGGCTTACCAGCACCCAGATGGTGGCTGAGGTGGCGAAGATCATGCCGACAGAAAACTCCCCCAGCTTCAGTTCGCGCGCCACCGGTGGCAGCACGCTGAACATCAGGGATTGCCCCATGCCAAGGCACAGCAGACAGAAAAACAGCAGCCGGAAGGCGCGCTTGCGCACCTCGGGGCTGGAGGGGGTGATAAGGGCCGCATGATCGCCCGAATCGGGCGTCTGGCTGGATGGGGGCGTTGTCATGCCCGGTTGCTTAGAACGAACACCCGTTCCGCGCCAGCAGCATCATATGCCGCTGCCGTCCACTTCGCCGATGTGGATCCCGCATTCGGTCTTGTCGAGGCCGGCCCAGCGGCCGTCGCGGGCATTGCCGCCCACGGGCACCCGGTCGGTGCAGGGCATGCAGCCGATGGAGAGATAGCCATCTTCCACGAGGGGGTGCCGGGGCAGGTCGCGGGCCACCAGATGGGCTTCCAGATCTGCCTCGGTCCATGAAACCAGGGGATTGATCTTCACGTGGGTGCCGGTGGCCTCGATCGTCTCAAGCCCGGCGCGGGAGGCACTCTGATAGCGCTTGCGTCCGGTGATCCAGGCGTCGAAGGGGGCGAGGGCCCGCTGCATTGGTTCGGTCTTGCGCACGGCGCAGCAGGCGTCCGGGTTCTGTTTCCACAACAGGCCCTCGGGGTCGCGGGCCAGCAGGGCAACCGTATCCGGGCGGATGGAGCGCACATCGCTCAGGCCGAGATGGGCGATCAACCGGTCGCGATATCGCAGCGTCTCGCCAAACAGCTTGCCCGTATCCAGAAAAATGACCGGGGTCGCCGGATCAATGGCGGCAACCAGATCCAGCAGTACCGCCGCCTCGGCACCAAAGGACGAAACGAGGGCAATCCGGCCCGGAAAGGCCTCCAGGATCATGGCCCTGAGCAGATCCGGCCCCTCAAGCCCGCCATGGCTCGATCGCAGGGCTTCTGCACGCGCCTGGGCGCCCAGGCCGGCTGCTTGCGTCACCGGAACTGTGGAATTTGTGGAAACTGCGTCTTTGGTCGGTACAGCGGTCGATAGGGCAGTCAAGGTGGCTACTCCGACTGGGAAATGTATCAATCTACCCAAAGCGGCGCGGCGTCAATCAGGTTTCAAAGAAATTACAGTTAATATAAAAATTAAACACTCAAATTTTGTATATTCTCGGGATTGAGTCGAGGTCGGCAGAGCGTGATAGGATGGGCCATGACCGACGCCGTCTTTTTCATGCCCGCCCATGCGCTGCTTGCGGCCTATCGGGCTGGTGACCTTGAACCGGTTGGCCTTGTCGCCGCCCATCTCGTGCGGGCGGAACGGTTGCAGCCGTCCCTGAACGCGTTCATGTCCCTCGACCCTGACGGCGCAACCAAGGCAGCGGCGGCGGCGGCAGCACGCTGGGCAAAAAAGCGCCCCCTTGGCCCGCTTGATGGTGTGCCGATCACCATAAAGGACATCGTGGATGTGGCGGGCACGCCCAACCGCTCTGGCAGCCTGACGGGCGCACCCGGGCTTGCGGCGGCCGATGCGCCGGCGGTGGCGCGCCTGCGCGAGGCGGGCGCCATCATCATCGGCAAGACGACAACCCCGGAATTTGGCTGGAAGGGCATTACCGACGGGCCATTGTTTGGCACCACCCGCAATCCCTGGAACACGGGGCATTCTCCTGGCGGGTCTTCCGGTGGGGCGGGGGCCTCGCTTGCTGCTGGCATCGGGGCCTTTGCCTTTGGCAATGACGGGGGCGGTTCAATCCGCATCCCGGCAAGCTATTCCGGTGTGGTCGGCTTCAAGCCAAGCTTTGGCCGCGTGCCCCATGGCCCGCAGGCAAGCGCCTTTGCAACCCTGGTCTCAGGCGGGCCACTGGCGCGCGATGTGGCCGACGCGGCCCTTGCCCTGAATGTGCTGGCCCAGCCCGATCCCCGCGATGCTTTTGCCCTTCCCCATGAGCGGCGGGACTGGCGCCAGGCTCTGGATGGCGGCGTGAAGGGGCTGCGGATTGCCTGGACCACTGAATTGGGAGAGGCCGACTGCGAGGCGGAGGTTGCCACGGCGGTTGCGGCGGCGGTCGGCCGCCTCGAAGGCCTTGGGGCAACAATCACCCGGGTAGGCCCGATCTTCCCGGCCCTGCGCCCGCTTTTCGAGGACTATTGGCTGGCGGGCTTTGCCGCGACGCTGCGCACCGTTGCCGAGGCCGAGCGTAATCTGCTGGACCCCGGCTTTCGGGCCGTGGCCGAGCGGGGCCTTTCAGTGGGCGTCGAGGCGCTTGAGGCCGGCATTGTGGCGCGTGCCACCCTGACCGAAACCATGAACCACTTTCATCAGGATTTTGATGTTCTGCTGACGCCAACCATGCCGACGCTGCCGCCGCCTGCCGACACGGTCTATCACAGCCAGGGTTTTGACCGCTGGCGCCATGCGGTGCCCTTTACGGTCCCCTTCAACCTCACGGGGCAGCCCGCCGCCAGCCTGCCCTGTGCCGTCTCGGCAAGTGGCCTGCCCATTGGCCTGCAGATTGTGGGGCCCCGCCATGGCGATGCCCTGGTGCTGCGGGTGGCTTCTGCCATCGAGGCGGCACTGGCCTTCCCGCATCCCCACCCGCTGCTGCAAGAGGCGCTGGCGGCACTCAGCGGCTGAGACGCGTCAGAGGCGCGCCTTGATCCGGTCCGCATGGCCCGCGATCACCGCCTTGTCGCCCGCCTGCATGCCATGGCCACCCCGCAGCAGGCCATCGCCTGCGGTGCGCGGCAGAATGTGCATGTGGAAGTGATAGACGGTCTGGCCAGCGGCCGGGCCATTGGCCTGGAACAGGTTCATCCCATCGGGCTGCAGCGCATCACGCACCGCCACGGCGACGCGCCTTGTTGTCGCCATGACGGCGGCCAGCGGCGCATCGGTGCCATCAAAGACGTTGGCAAAATGGGTCTTGGGGATGATCAGGCAATGACCTGGTGAAATCGGGTTGATGTCCATGAAGGCAAGCGTGTGCTCGTCCTCGTGCAACTTGAAGGCAGGCAGGGTGCCCGCCACGATCTTGCAGAAGATGCAATCCGGATCGACGATCATCGCTCAGTCCCCAGTCATCGCTAAGTGCAAAGTTTCGGCGGCCCAGATCCCGGCCCAGGAGCCCGGCCCAGAAGCCCGGCCCAGAAGCCGAGCCTAGGCAGCAGATCCCCCGCCAGCAAGCCCTTCCACGTCAGGCAGCCATCATTCCGGCTCGGCATTGCGAAAGGGGGCGTGGTCGGTGAGGAAGGCCACGTCCTGTTCTACCTGGGCACGCTCGCGCTCAAGGTAACGCGCCACGGCCTCCTGGAAACCGGGGTCACGCAGCCAGTGGACACTGTAGGTCAGTTTCGGCAGATAGCCCCGGGCCAGCTTGTGGGCGCCCTGCGCCCCCGCCTCAACCCGCGACAGGCCCCGGGCGATGGCGAAATCGATCGCCTGATAATAGCAGCACTCGAAGTGCAGGAACGGCACATCCTCCACACAGCCCCAGTTGCGGCCATAAAGGGCGTCGGTGCCGATCAGATTGATGGCGCCGGCAATCCAGCGGCCCTCGCGCTTTGCCATGACCAGCAGGATGCGGTCGGCCATGGTCTGGTGGATCAGATGAAAGAACTTCCGGTTCAGGTAGGGCGAGCCCCATTTGCGGTTTCCGGTATCCACATAGAACCGGTAAAAGGCGTCCCAGTGTTCTTCCTTCAGGTCGGCGCCTGTCAGCGCATGCACCTCGACGCCGTTCTCAAGAGCGTCGCGACGTTCCTTGCGGGTCTGCTTGCGCTTGCGGCTGTTCAGGCTCTCAAGAAAGTCGTCAAAATCGCGATAGCCCCGGTTTTCCCAATGGAACTGCTGGTCGGTGCGCACCAGAAAGCCCATGGCTTCAAAGCGTGCCGCCTGGTCCTCTGGCAGGAAAGTGGCGTGGACCGAGGAGGCACCGGCGCGGCGCGCCACTTCCTGGGTGCCAGCAATCAGCGCCGCTTCAACCGTCTCGCGTTCCGCATCCGGGCGGATCAACAGTCTGGGGCCGGTTGCCGGGGTAAAGGGCACGGCACACTGCAGTTTGGGGTAATAGCTGCCGCCCGCCCGCTCATAGGCTGCCGCCCAGGAATGGTCGAAGACATATTCGCCATAGGAATGGCTCTTGAGGTAAAGCGGCAGGGCGCCAGCCAGTTTGCCGTCAGCGCCCATGATCGCCAGATGCTGGGCCGCCCAGCCGGTTCGCCCCGTGGCCGAGCCGCTTTCTTCCAGCGCCGAAAGAAAGGCGTGGCTCACAAAGGGGTTGGCACCGCCAGCGCAGGCATCCCACTCGGCAGCTGAAACCTGATCGAGCGATGTCAGGATGCGGATGGTGACGGCGTCCGGCTCAGACATGGGCTCCGTTGACTCTCTGCGTTAAGGAACGGGGGCGCGGCAAACTAGATAGGCCACAAAGATAAGCCACAAAGATAAGCCACTCGGGCGCCTTCGCCCACCCTCAGGGCCGCCAGTGCTCGAAGATCACATTGTCGGCATGCTGTGCTGCCCGGGCCCGGTCCGAGGCACTGCGTACCGTCCAGGCAAGCACCGGGACGCCGGCGCGGCGATGGCGTGCCACCGCCCAGTTGGGCAGCGCGTGGATATCATAGGCAATGAAATCAGGGCGGTTCTGCGCCCAGAAGGCGAGGTTGGTGAGGGGGGCGCGCAGGGCGGCCGGGGGCGCCTCATCATCATCGTCCATGGCGTAGTTCATGGAGATCTGGCCACGCAATATGTCGGGCGCGTTCTTCCGGAACCAGGTAACCATGGCAGGATCAAAGGATTGGATGGCAACCGGGCCACGATAGTCTGCCAGCAGGCGTGCCACGGCGGGTTCAAGCCGCCCGCGCCGACCGGGCCCGCCCTTGAGTTCGATCAGCAGGGGAACCCTGCCTGCAACAAGACCAAGCAGATCGGACAGGCGCGGTACCGTATCGCGGGTTCCCAGCACGGGCAGGGCCATGAGTTCGGCCGCCGACCGCGACTCAAGCGCCCCGTCGACCCCTGTCAGACGGCCAAGCGTGTCGTCGTGAAAGACCACAGGCTGCCCATCTGCGGAAAGGCCAACATCGCACTCGATCGCATAGCCAGAGCGCAGCGCAGCCCTGAAGGCCGAGGTGGTATTCTCAGCAATCCCCCGGTCGAGGTCATGCAGGCCACGATGGGCCACCGGAGTATCAACCAGCCAGCGCATGAAGAAGGTCCGTATAAGCCAAGACAGGGCAGAGGCATGTCTGCCGACCGACTTTGCGCCTTGCCGCGCCCCGGGGGAAGTCAGGATTGAGCGGTGCCTGATTAACCAACCCTATTAACAGAACGAAAACGTTCTTGAACGCATATTCAGTCTATGACGACGCCATCTGACATCACACTTCCTCCCGGATTTCTTGACGCTTTGCGCAAGCACAGGCGCTGGCTTGAAGGTGGAAAGGGGGGCGTACAGTTAAATCTGCCCTTTGCCGACCTGCAAAGGGCAAACCTGCCCGGGCAACGTCTGGTTTCCGTCAGGCTGGCGGGGGCCAATTTCACCGGGGCGGTTCTGGCGGGCAGCAGCCTGCGCGACGGTGATCTGCTGGCCGCCAGGTTTGAGCGGGCGGACCTGCGGCGCGCGGATTTTGCCAAGGCGGATTTGCGGGGCGCCATGATGCGCCAGGTCCGCATCATGGGTGCCAATTTTGCCGAGGCCGACTTTCGGCCAGGTGGCCTGATGAGCAGCAGCGGCGAGGGCTCTTCAGCCGATGTCCGCGCAAACCTGCAGATGGCCGATATGACCAACTCTGTTTTCACACAGGCAAAGCTTATCGATGCCGATCTGTCGGGCGCAATCATGCGGGGCGCCAATTTTGCCGGCGCCCAGATGGCTGGATGCGTGCTTGTGAAGGTTGTCGCCGAAGGCGCCAATTTCGCAGGGGCGGACCTGTCTCGATCAAACCTCAGGGGGGCAAACTTCCGGCGGGCCTATCTTAAAGATGCCAATCTTGAGCATGCTGATCTCGCGGGTGCCACCTTCGACCAGGCTGATCTGGATGGGGCACGGCTGGCCGGCACCCTGCTCGACCCGAACTATCAGGCGCCCAAGGTCGATATCGAGGCGGCCCTTGCCGCACACGCGCTCTGGCTTGAGTACAATGGCGCCAATGGGGCGGTGGCCCAGCTCCATAATATCGACCTCAGGGGGCAAGCCCTGAAGGGGGCCAACCTCTCCGTCGCGAGCCTCAAGGGTGCCCGCATGGCAGGAATGGACCTGCAACAGGTGGTCTTCCTTTTCGCGGATCTGTCAGGCGCCGATCTTGCGTCATGTCGTCTGGATGGTGCGATCCTTAACGGTACAAATCTGGCAGGCGCGTTCCTGGCGGGTGCCAGCCTGCGGGGCGCCTCGCTTGTGCCCCTTGCGTTGCGCAATGGCGGTGACGGCAAGGAATCGGGCCGCCTGTGGTCAACCAACCTTGCGGGGGTAAATCTTGTGGGGGCTGATTTGACAGGGGCGCGGCTGAATGGCGCCAACCTCACAGGTGCCGACCTTAGCAAGGCCAATCTTGCCAACGCAGATCTTACCGGCGCCGTCCTTACCGACGCCAAGCTTGACGATGCCAATCTGAAGGGCGCGATCCTGCCTGAATGACGGGCGTAAAATCAGTAATTATTTTTCAAATTTTCAACCCGCCGTGCCACCGCAGGGACCAATTGCTGCCAGATATCTGGCGGCGCCATTTCCTTGAGCGTTGCCGCGAGGCTGCGTGTAACCTTGGCCTCTTTCGAGGGGTCTTTCCGCATCAGGGGCGCTCCACTATCGACGGTGCGCACAACACGGCTCCAGAGTTCTGCCTTGCTGAGCGGCAGGTGTCCGGCGCCAATGGCCTCGGCCAGTTGAATTACTTCCTTGTCGATCATGGGTGCCGGCTTGAAGGACCCTTCGGCAAAGTGCGCAATCTCGGTCACGGCGGCGGCCAAACTCGGCTGGTTCCCGAGCATGTCCATGACAAACTGGGGATCGTCGAGGCAGTTGGCCACAAGTTCGTCCACCGGCTCGGCCATCTCTCCCGTGGCGCCAGCCTCGCAGGCTTGCAGGCCCAGGGCCAACCGCGCCAGAGGGCCGGATGAGCCTTCAAGACGCCGGGTCATGGTGGTGAAAAGCTGAAAGCGACGGTCATTCCCTGACGCTTTTGAACTGATCTGCTTGTAGATCTCAGGGTAGGAAAGCCGGGAGAGTTCAGCATACCGCGTGTCCTGAGACGCAGTCCGGCAGCGGGCCTGCACGGCGTCAAGGATCCGGTGCATGTCCTGCGTGGCCGTCTTGAGGGAGATCTTGCGCGCCTCCACCTGCTTTGTGGCCACCTGATGCACCAGCGACTGATAGAGCATGTCGTTGGCATTGATTCTCTTGAAGACCGAATTGTGGTGCAGGCACTCGAGTGCCGTAACCCCGCTCTGGTTCAGGAATTCGCGCAGGATGACAGAAAGGCCCCGCGCTACCGGCCGGCTGGAAAGGTCGTCAGCGGTTTGAATTGATGGCAGGGGATCCGCCAGCACCTTCGGTGTTGCAGTGCTTTTCTTTGGCGGGGCATCGCGCCGGTAGATCTCGGTGGCAAAGCTGTTGCCGTTGGGGTTCTCCCGCTCGCGGACAACCTTGATGCTTTCCACCCCGGTCACGCTGAGGAAGGAAGAGGCAAGCTTGATCACATTCTTTTCGACGCGCTCGAAATCCTGCTCCGTGAATTCCTGGCCCGGTTCGCGGCCATCATCCATGGTCTGGCGCAATTGCCAGCGGCCCTGGGACTGCACATAGATCTCGTAGGTTAATTTGCGGCCGTGAAAGAACTTGGCAGACTCAACCATGGCGGGCCTTTTTTTGATAAGCCCTGCATGACTAAATCCAGAGTTTAAAAATCACGTTAACGGAATGTCTCTTATGGCAGACGCCCGTCACTGACAGCCGATTGCTTGAAAGGTCATTGGATCTCGAAGACGCCGTCGACTTCCACGGCAACCCCAAGCGGCAGGGCGTTGCTGCCCACGGCCGCCCGGGCATGACGGCCGGCATCGCCAAGCACCGCGACCATCAGATCCGACGCGCCATTGGCAACCTTTGGTTGCTCGACAAAATCATCGGTACAGTTAATGAACACGCCAAGCCTCAGACAGCGTGTGACCCTGTCCAGATCACCGCCGCAGGCCGATGCCACCTGGGCCAGCAGATTGATCGCGCACAGGCGTGCTGCCGCCTGTCCTTCCTCGACCGTGAAGTCGCGGCCAAGCTTGCCGACATATTCTATTCCCTTGGCGCCGATTGTAACCTGCCCTGCCACAAAGACCTGCGTGCCGCTGATCACCCAGGGAACATAATTTGCGGCTGGCGCAGCCGGTTTGGGCAGCACAATGCCAAGCTCTGCCAAGCGCGCCTCGATCCGTCCTGCCATGATCTGCTCCTCAAGCCACGGGGCTTAGCCCGGTGTGCCCACAGGCTGTTGCTGGGTGATGCAGTGAATGTTTCCACCGCCGAGCAAAATCTCGCGGCCGGGCACGGCCAGAATCCGCCGCTCGGGGAACAGCTTTGCCAGAATCGCGGCGGCCTCTCCGTCGCGCGTCGGATCAAGTTCTGGCATCACCACAATGCCATTGCCGATGTAGAAATTGACATAAGAGGCCGCCAGCCGGCCGCCGGCAGGCCGGGGCATGGCGGCGGCGGACAGGTCGATGCCGGCACTCTCCGCTTCGCTGATGAACTGGGGACGGGGCTGGGGTATGCGCACGATCTCCAGCGGCTGCCCACGGGCATCACGCGCCTTCTGGAGGCGGGCCAGGGCATCGGTGGAAATGGCATGCTGGGGATCCGCCGGATCCTCCTCCCACGTCAGGGCAACCACACCGGGGCGCACGAAGCAGGCCAGATTGTCGATGTGCCCATCGGTCTCGTCCAGGTGAACACCAGCGCCCAGCCAGATCACAGTCTCCACCCCCAGCCAGGCACGCAGCAGCCCCTCGATCTCGACCTTGTCGAGGCCGGGGTTGCGGTTGGGGTTCAACAGGCATTGCTCGGTCACCAGCAGCGTGCCGGCGCCATCGGTATGGATCGCCCCGCCCTCCAGCACGAAGGGCGCGCGATAGCGCGGCACCCGCTCAAGCTCGGCCACCTTGGCAGCAACCTGGTCGTCCAGGTCCCAGGGAAAGTAGAGGCCGCCCTCAAGGCCGCCCCAGGCATTGAAGGTCCAGTCGATGGCCCTGAGATGGCCGCGGCCATTGGTCACAAAGGTGGGGCCAACATCGCGCATCCAGCAATCATTGGCACTGAGTTCCACCACCCGCACCCGCGCCGGCAGGCGGGCCCGTGCATTCTCGAACTGCGCGCGCGAGACACCAACGGTCACCGGCTCTCCCTCGGAGATCGCGGTTGCGACAGCCACAAAGGCCTGCTGGGCCGGCTTGGCCCCCAGCCGCCAATTGTCTGGCCGCTCGGGCCAGAGCAGCCAGCATCCCTGATGCGGCTCCCACTCGGCCGGCATCCGGAAACCATCGTCGCGGGGGGTGCTGCTCAGGGTCTCGGACATTTCGTCTCCTCCGACAAAGCATGCCGTCCAGCCGGCCAGGCATCAAGGCAGACCCGATGTTCGGGCAAGGTGGGCTTCCGGGCGGCGGACCTTTGCGGCATCATTGGCCACCTTCAGAGGGGAAATTTGCATGCGCAAGGTCAGGATTGCCGCCACCCAGATGGCCTGTTCGCCCGACACGGCGGCGAATGTGACGGAGGCCGAGCGCCTGATCCGCCTTGCGGCAGCCGATGGCGCCAATGTGATCCTGATTCAGGAACTTTTCGAGACACCGTATTTCTGTCAGGACCGGAACCCGGCCTTCTTCGATCTGGCCCGGCCTGTCGAGAACCATCCCATGATAGGCCGCCTGTCGGCCCTGGCGCGGGAGCTTGGGGTTGTCCTGCCGCTGTCGTTCTTCGAGCGCGCAAACCAGGCCCATTACAATTCGGTTGCCATTGTCGATGCTGATGGCGCGCTGCTGGGGGTCTATCGCAAGTCGCACATCCCCGATGGCCCGGGCTATAGCGAGAAGTATTATTTCAATCCCGGCGATACGGGCTTCCGTGTGTGGTCGACTGCCTTTGGGCGCATTGGCGTCGGCATCTGCTGGGACCAGTGGTTTCCCGAAAGCGCCAGGGCCATGGCCCTGCTGGGGGCGGAAGTCCTGCTTTATCCCACCGCCATCGGCTCTGAGCCACAGGATGCCTCGCTCGATTCCCGGGCCCACTGGCGCCGGGTGATGCAGGGCCATGCCGGGGCGAATCTGATGCCGCTGGTTGCCTCCAACCGCATTGGTGTGGAGCCTGGCGAGAAAACCGCGCTCACCTTCTATGGAACCTCTTTCATTGCCGGCCCCACGGGCGAGGTTGTGGCCGACATGGACGATCACACGTCGGGCGTGATCGTGGCCGAATTCGACCTTGATGCGGTTGCGGCCCAGCGCCGGGCCTGGGGCGTGTTCCGCGACCGGCGGGCAGATCTCTATGGCCCGCTGCTGTCGCTGGATGGCCGCAGGGAGTGAGCCAGCCCCTCAGGCAATCCGGTCAGCCGGCTCGCGGCCGGCAAAGAAGGCTTCCAGATTGTCGAGGCAGCGGTGCCCCATGGCGGCCCGTGTTTCCTCCGTGGCGCTGCCCATATGGGGCAGCAGAAAGGCATTGGGCAGGCTGACATAGGCGGGGTGCAACTGGGGCTCCCCCCTGAAGACGTCAAGCCCGGCGGCACGCAACCGGCCAGAGGTGAGGGCGGCAATTACCGCCTCGTCATCCACCAGATCGCCGCGCGCCGTATTCACCAGAATGGCGCCGGCCGGCAGTGCGGCAAGGGCGGCGGCATCGATCAGGTTACGGGTTTCCGGCGTTGAGGGGGCATGCAGGCTCAGAACGTCGCTGATGCCCAGCAGGCTTTCAAGGCTGGGATGAAAGACGGCCCCTTCCTCCAGCGTGGCGGGCTGGCGGCGGGGACCGTGATAATGGATTTCCATGCCGCAGGCCCGCGCCCTGTGCGCAAAGGCCCGGCCTATGCGTCCCAGGCCCACCAGGCCCAGGCGCTTGCCGCCAAGATGGGTTCCCAGCAGTCCGGTGGGTGTCCAGGCGCCCCAGCGCCCCTCGCGCAGCATGGTCTGCGCCTCGGTGGCCCGCCTGGCGGCGCCCAGCATCAGCAGCAGCGCAATGTCGGCAGTCGCCTCGGTCAGGACGTCCGGCGTATTGGTTACAACCAGCCCACGCGCCCGCGCCGCGCCAAGATCAATATGATCGTACCCCACTGAAAAGGTGGCGACGATGCGCACGCCAGGCGGCAGGGCCTTGATGGCCTCGGCATCAAGACGGTCTGTCAGGCAAACCAGAAGCCCGTCGGCTGTCCCGGCCAACTGATGCAGGGTGGCTGAGTCCAGTCGCTGGTCCCCTGTGTTGAGATGGCTGTCAAAGAGGCGCAGGGCGCGTGCTTCGACGTCGTCCGGCAGATGCCGGGAAACCACGATCCGGGGGCGTGAGCGTAGCATTTTTGTATCATCCTCAGACAAAGGATCTGCTTTCAAGGGGATCTTGCTGTGGCCATCTTGCACGGCCCTGTACGCTGTATTATCGGTTTGTTGCCCGGTTCGCGGGAACCTTTGAGGTTTGAATGGAAACGCGTCGCCGGGCTCTGCTGGTTGTCGTCGGAATCGTTAGCGTCTTCCTCGTAGGCCGCCTTTTTGTTGGCGGCAACCCGGATGCGCCGACCAAACCGCTCGCCGTGGCAGAGGCAACGCCTGCGCCCTCGCCCTCGCCTGAAAAGAGAATGGCGCCTGAAAAGGGAGCCGCGCCCGTCGAACAGGCCCTGCCGCCATCCGGGCCGAACGGCGTCTTCAAGCTGCTCAGCCACCGCGCGGTCTATGACCTTAAACTCAAGTCAGCCCGCTCCAACTCCGGGGTTTCTGCCCTTGAGGGCCGCATGGTCATGGAGTGGACCGACTCCTGCGACGGGTCGACGCTGAACCAGCGCATCCAGACGCGCACCTATGACAGCGATGGCAATGCCATGGTCACGGACTTCCGCATCTCCACCTGGGAGGCGCGGGACGGCTCGTCATTCCGCTTCAATGCCCATCAGGAGACGGATGGTCAGGCGACTGAAGAATTCATTGGCCGTGGCGTCAAGGACGACAAGGGCGCGGGCGATGTTACCTATACGAAGCCACCACAGGGCACCCTGAAGCTGGGGGCGGGGACGTTGTTCCCCAGCCAGCACACTGCGGCCATGATCAAGGCTGGCATGGCTGGCAAGTCCATACTCACCGCCAAGGTCTTTGACGGCTCCGGACCCGACACCGCCTATGAAGCGGTTGGCGCCATCGGCAAGGAAGAACCGCTGGATGACGGCACCTCGCCAGGGGCGGGGGCAGCCTTGCTCAAGGGAATACGCTCCTGGCCCATGCGGCTGGCCTATTTCCCGGTAGGCAACAGCGATGGCCTGCCCGAGTACGAGATCGGCTTTCGCATGTATGCCAATGGTGTTTCATCCAATCTTGAACTCGACTATGGCGATTTCACCGTGGGTGGTGTGCTGAACCAGATCGAGGCCTTGCCGGATCCCGGCTGCTAGGTCTTGTCGTCCGGTTCCTCCGGGGCCGCCTCACCAAAGGCCCGGCCCTTGAAGACCGCATCTGTGCCGAACCGGGCGCGCATGCTGTCCATGGCCCGCTCGGCTTTGGCTTTGGAAACATTGACCACATCGATCAGGTTTGGCTGATCGGCATCTTCCGCCGGGCCAAGGCCCGAGGCCCCGATGCCAATCAGGCGAAAGCGGGTGCCATCTGCCTCACTGGCCAGCAGGTCCCGGCCAGTGCGAAACAGGGTCTCTGCCAGCTGGGTTGGTTCCCCAAGGCGGCGGGCCCGTGTGCGCAGGCGGAAACCATCATCCTTCAGCTTCAGGGTTACCGTGCGACCGGCGACGCCCGCGCGCTTTAGCCGTCGCGACACGGTCTCGCAAAGGGTCCAGAGCGCGCGTTCAAGGGCGGCAAGTTCGGCGATGTCGGTGTTGAACGTGGTCTCGCCCGAAACACTCTTGGCTTCGCCATTGGGCTCGACCTTGCGGTTGTCGATGCCACGCGCAAGGTGCCAGACATGATGCCCCATGGCGCCATAGGCGGATGCCAGCGCATGCAACTCACGGCCCTGCAGGTCGCCGATCCGGCTGATGCCGTCGGAGGCCAGGCGTTGCTCAAAGGCCTTGCCCACGCCCCATATGGTTCGCACCGGTCGTGGTGCCAGGAAGGCAAGGGTCTCTGCCTTGCCGATCACGGCAAATCCCCTTGGCTTGTCGAGGTCGCTTGCGACCTTGGCCAGAAACTTGTTGTAGCTGAGGCCGACCGAGATGGAGATGCCGATCTGGCGATCTACCTCGGCAGCAAGACGCGCCAGGGTTTCGGCCGGGCTGCACCCATGGAGTTCCTCGGTTCCAGAGAGATCGAGGAAGGCTTCGTCGATGCTGAGCGGCTGGACGAGTGGTGTCAGCTCGCGCATGAGGGCCCGGATTTCTCCACCCACGGCAGCATATTTTGCCATGTCGGGGCGGATCACCACGGCGTCCGGGCAGGCCGCCAGGGCCTTGAACATGGGCATGGCCGAACGCACGCCATAGGTGCGCGCAATATAGCAGCAGGTGGAGACCACCCCCCGCTGTCCGCCCCCCACGATCACCGGTCTTGCGGCGAGCGTGGGGTTGTCGCGTTTCTCGACGGCGGCATAAAAGGCGTCGCAGTCGACATGGGCGATGCTGAGGTCAAACAATTCAGCGTGGCGTTTCAGTCGTGGGCTGCCACAGCGCGGGCACCGCAGGCCCACACCCTTGGAAAAACTGGCAAAGCAGTCACGGCAAAGGGCAGGGGGGCCTGGTGCAAGGGGGGCAGGGGGCGATGGCATGGCCATGTGCCCACCCTAGGGTGAGTTGACGGATGGTCCGTCAGGCCAAAGCCAGGCGGCGCCGCGCACCCCGCTCGAATCGCCATGTACATTGCGCAGCAACCGGGTATCCACCCGGTCGGTAAAGGCGTGCAATCCCCAGAGTTCCGGAACCCGTGCATAGAGGGTCTCTATGTTTGAAAGGCCCCCTCCCAGCACGATGACATGGGGGTCGAGCACATTGATCACCGAAGCGAGGGCTCGCGCCGTTCGGCGGCACAGGCGTTCCAGGCTGGCCGCGCAGGCAGCGTCCCCCGCAAGGGCAGCAGCGGCGATCTCAGCCGCCGTCATGC
>CANCOY010000081.1 GCA_947379865.1 Acetobacteraceae bacterium | reverse complement strand
ACTGTAGCACGGGCTGTTTTGGAGAGCAGCTACAGTGCTGCAGGCGCGCCAGAAATTTCTCGTCCAACTGTAGCACGGGCTGTTTTGGAGAGCAGCTACAGTGCGGCGCGTAGTTAGCTATTCGCTCCTTGGACTGTAGCACGGGCTGTTTTGGAGAGCAGCTACAGTGCCGGCGTCCTCACAAAGGCGGGGTGCTGAAACTGTAGCACGGGCTGTTTTGGAGAGCAGCTACAGTCACCTGGATTGGCGCCTATCGCAAGGCGATACTGTAGCACGGGCTGTTTTGGAGAGCAGCTCAAGCCGCGATGTCTCCCATACACCGACAAGCGTCGGCGCATGGGAGACATCGCGGCCCGGGTGCCCCGGATTTGCTGGCCAGGCTTTATTTCTCCGGGTTGTGGCTTCGGTTTCCTTCTCGCCCCCCCCCCCCGCTCCCTAGCGCCGCAGCCCTGCCCTCAGCATGTCGCGGGAGGCCAGCGCGGCGCCGCCGACGATGAGCAGGCAGGCGGCGGCCAGGGTTGGTGTGGCGGGGGCGGTGCCGAGGGTTACAAGGATCAGGGTGGAGAGCAGGGGGGCGCCATAGGACAGCGCGCCCAGCAGGGCCACGTCGCCGTGCTTCACGCCGTGGTCCCACACAAAGAAGGCAAGGCCCACAGGCCCGAGGCCCAAAGCCATGATGGCGGCCCAGCCGGCCGGGCCGGGGCTGGTCCAGGCCTCCAGCCCCAGTTGGGCCAGTGCCAGATGGGCAAGGCCCGCCAGCAGGGCCGTGGCGCCCACAAAGGCCCCCACGGCGTCGGACGGCACATGGGCCAGGCGGCGGCTGAGAATGGAATAGCCGGCCCAGGTAAAGGCCGCCAGCAGGGCCGCGCCATAGCCCGCCGCATGGGCGCCCGAAAAACCCGACGGCCCGATCAGCAAGGCGGTGCCGCCAAGGCCCATGAGGGCGCCCGCCACATGCCACCCGTGCAGGCGGGTGCGGGTGACGAGGGTTGAGCCCAGCACGATCAGCAAGGGCCAGAGATAGCAGATCAGGCTGGCCTCAGCAGGCGGCGCCAGCTTCAGCGCCGCGAAATAAAGCGCGTGATAGCCAAACAGCCCCCCCACCCCCAGCAGCCAGGCCGGCCCCGGCAGGGCAAAGCGCTGCACCTGCAGGCGCCCCTGCACCGCCCACACACCCAGGGTGGCGAGGAAGGCAATGCCAAAGCTGAGCGCCGTCAGCTGAAAGGGCGGCACCGGCCCCGCCGCCGCCGTGAAGGCGGCCAGACTCGACCACAGCACGATGGCGCCCGCCCCGATCAGGGTGGCGCGGCCAGAGGGTGCCGGTGAGGAAGGGGGCGGTGAGGAAGGGGGCGGTGAGGGGGGAGATGTGTCGCTCATGCCCCACAGACTAATGGCCTTCCCCCGGTCAGGGAAAGGCCATCAGGATCGGGACAGTAACCAGCCGGAAGGTGATCAGCCGGTGATGTATTGGCCGCCGTTCACGGTCATGGTGGAGCCGGTGATGAAGCCGGCCTCGTCCGCCGCCAGGAACAGCACGGCGCGGGCGATTTCCTCGGCGGTGCCAAGGCGGCCGACGGGGATGGAAGCGATGATCTTGTCCAGCACCGGCTGCGGCACGGCGGCCACCATCTCGGTATTGATGTAACCCGGCGCGATGCAGTTCACCGTGATGCCCTTGTTGGCGCCTTCCTGGGCCAGCGCCTTGGTGAAGCCGATCAGGCCGGCCTTGGCGGCGGAATAGTTGGTCTGGCCCATCTGGCCCTTCTGGCCGTTGATGGAGGTGATGTTGATGATGCGGCCAAAGGTGCGCTCGCGCATGCTGTCGATCACCAGGCGCGACATGTTGAAGACGGAGGTCAGGTCGGTGGCGATCACCGAATTCCACTGTTCCGGCGTCATCTTGTGCAGCATGGCGTCGCGGGTGATGCCGGCGTTGTTGACGACCACGTCAACCGGGCCAAGTTCGGCCACCACGGCTTCGATGCCGGCCTTGCAGGCGTCGAAATTGCCCACGTCCCACTTGTAGACATGGATGCCGGTCTCGGCCTTGAACTGGGCCGCCGCCGCGTCATTGCCGGCGTAATTCGCCGCCACCTTGTAGCCGGCATTCTTGAGGGCGACGGAAATGGCGTGGCCGATGCCGCGCGTTCCGCCGGTAACGATTGCAACCTTTGACATCTGGAGGTTTCCCCATATCTGGATTGGCGGTGGGCCACCAGCCCTGCCGCAGACACACGAACGACCAACGCGGTTCGCGCGTCAGCCAGATAGAGCGCCCCACCCCCCTTTTGAGGGGGGGCGGGGCAGATTATTGAGATCAGTCGCGGGCAACCGTCAGGGCGATGCCCATGCCGCCACCGATGCACAGGGTGGCGAGGCCCTTCTTGGCGTCGCGGCGCTGCATCTCGTGCAGCAGCGTGACGAGGACGCGGGCGCCAGAGGCACCGATGGGATGGCCGATGGCAATGGCGCCGCCGTTCACATTCACCTTGGACGTGTCCCAGCCAAGGTCCTTGTTCACGGCCAGGGCCTGGGCGGCGAAAGCCTCGTTCGCCTCGATCAGGTCGAGGTCGCCGATGGCCCAGCCGGCCTTCTTCAGGGCTTCGCGGCTGGCGGGGATGGGGCCGGTGCCCATGACCTTGGGGTCAACGCCGGCCTGGGCCCACGAAACGATGCGGGCCAGCGGCGTGATACCACGGCGCTTGGCCTCCTCGGCCGACATCAGCACCAGGGCGGCGGCGCCGTCATTGATGCCAGAGGCATTGGCGGCGGTGACCGAGCCGTCCTTCTCGAACGCCGGCTTCAGGCCGTTCACCGCGTCAATGGTAACGCCCTTGCGGATGTATTCGTCTTCCGAGATCACCACCTCGCCCTTGCGGGTCTTGAGGGTGACGGAAACGATCTCGTCCTTGAAGCGGCCGGCCTTCTGGGCGGCTTCGGCCTTGTTCTGCGAGGCGACGGCGAAATTGTCCTGCTCTTCGCGGGTGATCTGGTACTGGCGCGCCACGTTCTCGGCAGTGTTGCCCATGTGGTAGCCGTTGAAGGCATCCCACAGGCCGTCCTTGATCATGGTGTCGACGAACTTCACGTCGCCCATCTTGGAGCCGGCGCGCAGATAGGAGGCGTGGGTGGCCTGGCTCATGCTCTCCTGGCCGCCGGCGACCACGATGGCGCTGTCGCCGTTCTGCACCGCCTGAAAGCCCAGCGCCACCGAGCGCAGGCCCGAGCCGCAAAGCTGGTTCACGCCCCAGGCGGGCACCTCGGCCGGGCAGCCGGCACCGATGGACGCCTGGCGGGCGGGGTTCTGGCCATGACCTGCGGTCAGGATCTGGCCCATGATGACCTCGGCCACATCGGCCGCGTCGACGCCGGCGCGCTTCAGCGCCTCGGTGATGACGGTCTGGCCCAGCACATGGGCGGGCACGTCGGCAAATGCGCCGTTGAACGAGCCGACCGCGGTGCGGACGGCGGATACGATGACGACTTCGGTCATGGAGGACCTCCCTGTTTGACGATGCTGGGCATGCGGGAAATTGGGCGTCGGCGGCAGATCAACCAGTACAGGGCATGCCGGGCTTCGCCAAAACCCGGCGAACATGCCTCAACCTGAGCCGCAGGTAAACCCCGGATTATTGGGATTTCCTTATTCATACGTCCCATTGCCACATGGCCCAATGCCGAGCCAGCAATGGCGCTTGCCCCGGGCGCCCATGGGGGTGATGATGGTTCATACACAGGCAACAGGGTGCAAGAACGCGTGCCAGACCAGCAGAACAGCGGCAAGCCGCCCGTCACCATCAAGAAATACGCCAACCGCCGCCTCTACAACACGGCGACGTCGAGCTATGTCACGCTCGAACATCTGTGCCAGATGGTGAAGCTGGGCGAGGATTTCGTGGTCTTTGACGCCAAGAGCGGCGACGATATTACCCGCTCTGTCCTGACCCAGATCATCTTCGAGGAAGAGGCCAAGGGGCAGAACATGCTGCCCATCCGCTTCCTGCGCCAGTTGATCCGCTTTTATGGCGACAGTCTGCAGGCGGTGGTGCCGGGCTATCTGGACGTCAGCATGGAAAGCTTCACGCGCAACCAGGAACAGATGCGCGACCACATGACCGAGGCGTTCACAGGCGTAAACCCCTTCCGCAAGTTCGAAGACATGGCGCGCCAGAACTTCGCCCTGTTCGAGCGCACGGTGCGGCTGTTCTCGCCCTTTGGCAGCGGCCCCGGCATCGGCCCCGACCGCGAGGCCGAAGCCGCCGCTGGCATCAACCCCCGCCCCGAGGCAGAGGCCGCCCCCCAGTCCGAGGCTGAAATGTCGGAGATGAAGGCCAAGCTCGACGCCATCCAGCGCCAGCTCGACGCACTCGCCCGCAAGCCCGAATAACGGCCTGATAAACTTATTGGCAAACTTACTGGCAAACTGATTGGCGCTGCCTAATAGGCCAGCGCCAGCCCGTCCTTGCGCGGGTCAGAGGCCGCCGTCAGCGTGCCGCGCTGCCAGTCCACCGCCACCGCCTGCCCGCCCCCCAGGGCCTCCGTCGTGGGGGCAACCCTGTGGCCAAGGGCGGCGAGCGCCTGCACCGTGGCCGCAGGGTTGCCCTTTTCCAGGGAATAGGTGCCGGCCTCGTGGAAGGCGCGCGGCGCATCCAGCGCCTGTTGCAGGTCCATGCCATGGTCGAAATGGTTGGTCAGGAACCAGGCGTGGCCCACGGGCTGATAGGTGCCCCCCATCACGCCATAGCCAAGGGTGGCCCGCCCGCCTTCGCAGACCATGCCGGGGATGATGGTGTGCAGCGGCCGCTTGCCCCCGGCGATGCAATTGGGATGGCCCGGCTGCACCACAAAGCCGGCGCCCCGGTTCTGCAGTACCACGCCACTGTTGCGCCCGGTGATCCCGGAACCAAAGTGATAGAAGATCGAATTGATGAACGAGACCACGTTGCGGTCGCGGTCCACCACCGTCAGGCAGACCGTGTCCGACCCCGGCAGCACCGGCGGCTGAGGTAACTCCATGGCGCGGGCAGGATCGATCAGGGCGGCCAGGCGCGCGGCATAGGCCGGGTCCAGCAGGCCCGCCAACGGCACCGGCACCTGGGCCGGGTCCGCCACCAGGGCATCGCGCGCCACCCAGGCCAGGCGCGTGGCCTCCCCCACCAGGTGCAGGCGCTCTGGCCCCAGGGGGTCGAGGCCACGGGCGGGCAAAGCGGCCAGGATGTTCAGGATCAGAAGGGCGATCACGCCATGGCCATTGGGCGGGATCTGCATGACCTCGCGCCCGCCATAAGTGGTGGAGATCGGCGTGACATACTCCCCGCGATGGGCGGCCAGATCTTCCACATCCAGCAGGCCACCTGCCTCGGCAACGGCAGCCGTCAGGTCGGAGGCTATGGCACCTGAATAAAAAGCGTCGGGACCTGCCTTTGCCACCACCCGCATGGTTTGCGCCAGCGCCGGAAAGCGCATGTGGTCCCCCACCACGGGCGCCGTGCCATTGGGCAGGAAATGCTGGGCAAAATGGGGCTGGGCTGCCACGCGGGCCGAATCCCGCGCCCATTCAAAGGCACAACGCGGCCCCACGGCAAAGCCCTGCTCTGCCGCGCGGATCGCCGGGGCCAGCACCTGCGCCAGGTCCAGTCGGCCATGGTCGGCCACCAGCCGCGCCCAGGCCTCCACCGCACCGGGCACGGTGACGGCATGGGGGCTTTCGGTGGCGATGTATCTGGTGCCGGCGGCCAGCAGCATCTGGGCATCCAGCCCGCGCGCTGCCCGGCCCGACCCATTATAGCCGATCACCGGCCCGCCCTTGCCCGGCGCAATCAGGGCAAAACAATCACCACCGAGGCCAGTGGACATGGGTTCCACCACGGCCTGCACGGCACAGGCGGCCACGGCGGCGTCCACCGCATTGCCGCCCTGTTTCAGAATCTCGATGGCGGTCAGGCTGGCCAAAGGCTGGGAGGTGGCGGCGGCGCCCTCGACACCATGTACGGTGGAGCGGCCACCCAGTTCCAGATCACGCATCGTCCAACTCCCTGCCCGGCCATGCCTGGAGAGAGTATGCCGTTTGATGACGCTGGCGTCATGCCTCAGTCGGTCTCGGCAGGCCCCTCGGGCACGAGCCATTCGACGCACCCCCCACCCACGGGCAGGCCCATGGCCTTGCCCAGGCGCGGCAGCAGGGCGGCGATCTGGCTGTCCAGCTGCCAGGGCGGCCGCACCAGGATCAGGCCACAGCCCGCCAGACCCGCCCCCTGCCAGCCATCGCGGCTGACGGCGCGGAACATCATCTCCACCCGCAACACCGCCGTCAGGCCCGAGGCCGCCAGATCCACCATGAAGTCGCGCACCTGGTTGCCCTCCTTCACCGGGTACCAGGCCATGATCATGCCGCCGGGCCAGCGCCGGGCGGCGGTCACCACGGCCTCGCCCAGGCGGGCAAATTCGTCGGCCGCCTCAAAGGCCGGGTCGATCAGCACCAGGCCACGGCGCGGCAAGGGCGGGCGCGGCGGCAGCAGGGCGCCCAGCGCCTCCCAGGCGTCGCGGCGGTGCAGCGCCACCCGGCGGTCGCGCCCGAACAGACGGCGCAAGGCTATGGAAGGCGCCTCTGCCCCCTCCACCAGCACCAGCCGGTCGTCGGGCCTGAGTGCTGCCGCCGCCAGCAGGGGCGAGCCGGGATAGAGGGTGGGCGCCAATTCCCCGGCTTCGCCATCGGGTGGCGGGTTAAGGCCTGCGATGGTGTCGAGCCAGGTGGCAAGTTCAGGAAAATCGCCGCGCTTTGGCCACAGGCGCAGGATGCCCGCCGCCGCCTCGCCCGAGCGCTGGGCCGCCTCGCCGCCCAGATCATGGCGCCCGGCCCCGGCATGGCTGTCGAGCACAAAGAACGGCGTCGGCTTTTGCCGCAGGCGGTCCAGCAGCAGGGCCAGCACGGCATGTTTCAGAACGTCGGCCGCATTGCCGGCGTGGAAAGCGTGATCGTAGTTCACGTCTCTTCGGCTTCTGTTTCGGTTTCTGTTTCGGTTTCTGTTTCGGCTTCTGTTTCGGTTTCGGTTTCTGTTTGTGCTTCTGGCAGCGCCTTGGCCACAGGCGCCGGGCCCTTGCGCACCAGCACGGCGGCAAAGAAGCCGTCGGTGCCGTGGCGCGCGGGGCTGAGTTCGAGGAACGGGCCGGTCACCGGGCAGGGTGTCTCAAGAGATTCGCCCCAGACCTCGGTAACGGACTGCACCTCAAAGGCCGGGTTGCGGGCCAGAAAGGCGGTGATCTGTTCGGCATTCTCGGCCGCCAGCACGCTGCAGGTGGCATAGACCAGACGGCCGCCCGGGCGCACGGCCCGGGCGCCGGCGTCGATCAGGCTGGCCTGCAGGACCACCAGTTCCACCAGGTCGTTTTCCACCAGACGCCATTTGGCATCGGGGTTGCGGCGCCAGGTGCCGGTGCCGGTACAGGGCGCATCCACCAGCACCCGGTCGAAGTCGGCCTTGTGGCGGTCAAGCCAGGTGTCGCGGGCGCCGGTGATCAGGCGGCGGTTGACGTTGTGCACATCGGCCCGGCGCAGGCGCACGGCGGCATCGGCCAGGCGGCGGTCATGAATATCGCAGGCAACGATGCGGCCCTTGTTCTCCATGGTCACCGCCATGGCCAGGCTCTTGCCACAGGCGCCGGCGCACAGGTCCAGCACCCGCTCCCCCGGCTTTGCCCCCACCATGAAGGCGACCAGCTGCGACCCCTCGTCCTGCACCTCGACGAGGCCCTTCTGATAGGCCCGGCTGCGGGCAATGGGCGGCCGCCCGGAGACCCGCAGGCCCCAGGGGGACAACGGCGTGGGCTGGGCGCGGATGCCATCGCCCTTCAGCGCATTGGCAGCGGACTCACGGGTCAGCATCAGGGCGTTGATGCGGATGTCGAGGCCGGCGGGGCGGGCAAGGGCGGTAAGTTCCTCGGCCATGTTGGCGCCAAAGCGCGCCTCCATCAGGGGCAGGATCCATTCCGGCACATTGGCCTGGGTGCCCGGCGGCTGATTGGGATGAAACAGGGTGCGCTTGGTGAGGGCGCGGGCCAGCTGCGTCTCGTCCCGGTCCAGCGGCGGCAGGTCGGGATGGCGGCCGAAGGTATCGTCAATGTCATCGGCCTTCATGCCGGCCACCAGGGCCATGAAGGCAATCAGGCGATGGCGGGGATCGATGGGCGCGTGCAGATGGGCCAGCCACCAGTCCAGCTGGCCACGCAGGCGGATGATGCCCTGCACGATTTCAGCAATATCGGCCCGCTCTGCCATGGGCGTGCGCTTGGCGGCGAACAGGTCGCCCAGGGCGCGGTCGGCGGGGCGGCCCCCCTCCATGGCGGTGAGGACGATGATCGCGCGCATCCAGACGGCGGCGGGCGAGGTGGCGCGCACCACCGGGGCGCCCCCCCCGGCCATACGCGGGTCTGCGGCGCTGCGGGAGGTGCCAGGGCGGGCGTTCTGGCGCATGGGGGGGCGGCGCTGGGTCATGGGTTGGGACCATAAGCCGCCGTGGCGCATCTTGCGACAGCCCATTCACGCCTATTTTTTAGCCTGTTTTCCCATGACTGCCTAATTTTGATGCAACATGCCCGTCTCTCTAATGAAAATGGGGGTGCAAGCGCTACCAAAAGCGGTTGGCACGCTTCTTGAGTACACCACGTAATAGCCGGGGGGCGATGTCCCTGACGGCATTGACTAATGACCGCTTTCACCTCCAGGGGTCCTGCTGGGGGGAAACGGCGAGAGAAGGAACAGTGACCATGAAACTCGTCACGGCCATCATCAAGCCGTTCAAGTTGGATGATGTGCGCGAAGCCCTGGCGGCTCTGGGTGTGCCCGGACTGACCGTCAGCGAAGTCAAGGGCTTCGGCCGTCAGAAAGGCCATACGGAAATCTATCGCGGCGCTGAATACACGGTCAGTTTCCTGCCCAAGGTGAAAATCGAGGCGGGCGTGGCGGACGAGATCGTCGACCAGGTGGTCGAGGCGATCCAGAAGGCCGCCCACACCGGCAAGATCGGCGACGGCAAGATTTTTGTCCTCGACCTGCTGCAATCCGTTCGCATCCGGACCGGCGAGACCGGCACCGAATCTCTGTGAGGTATCCCCCCATGAAAACCTCGAACAAGGCGCTTATCGGCCTTGGGCTGGCACTGCTGGGCGCCGTCGCCCTTATTGACCCTGCCATGGCCCAGGACGCCCCCGCGGCCGCCCCTGCCGTTACCCTCGACAAGGGTGACAATGCCTGGGTGATGACCTCCACCGCCCTCGTCTTGATGATGACCATCCCGGGCCTGGCGCTGTTCTATGGCGGCATGGTCCGCAAGAAGAACGTGTTGTCGACGGTGATGCAGAGCTTTGCCACCTGCGCCATCGTCAGCATCGTCTGGATGGTGCTGGGCTATTCGCTGGCCTTCACCCCTGGCGGCGACCTCAACGCCTATCTTGGTGGCTTCAGCCGTCTGTTCCTGAACGGCATGGGCGTGGCGGATCTCGCCACGGTCAACGGCACCACGCTGACCATCCCCGAGAGCACCTTCATGATGTTCCAGGCGACCTTCGCCATCATCACGCCGGCGCTTATCACGGGTGCGTTTGCAGACCGCATGAAGTTCTCGGCCATGTGCGTGTTCATGGCCCTGTGGTCCATCGTGGTCTATTCGCCCATCGCCCATTGGGTCTGGGCTGGTGGCTTCCTCGGTTCGCTGGGCGTGCTCGACTATGCCGGTGGCACCGTGGTGCACATCAATGCCGGTGTCGCGGGCCTGGTTGCGGCCATCGTCATGGGCAAGCGTGTCGGCTATGGCAAGGACGTCATGGCGCCGCACAACCTCGTCTACAGCCTGATCGGCGCCTCCCTGCTGTGGGTGGGCTGGTTCGGCTTCAACGCGGGCTCTGCCGTGGCCGCCGATGGCCGCGCCGGCATGGCCTTTGCCGCCACCCACATGGCGGCTGCTGCCGCGGCGCTGGGCTGGATGCTTGCCGAATGGATGATCAAGGGCAAGCCGAGCGTGCTCGGCGTTATCTCTGGCGCTGTTGCGGGCCTCGTTGCGGTGACACCGGCGGCAGGCTTCGTGCTGCCCACGGGGGCGGTTGCCATCGGCCTTGCGGCTGGCGTCATCTGCTTCTGGTCGGCCACCAGCCTCAAGCACATGCTGGGCATTGACGACAGCCTGGACGCCTTTGGCGTGCATGGTGTCGGCGGTCTGGTGGGTGCCGTGCTGACCGGCGTGTTCGCGGTGGGTGCCGTTGGTGGCGATGCTGCCAAGGGTCTGATCGACGGCAACCCGGGCCAGGTCCTGATCCAGATCGAGGGCTGCCTTGCGACCGTGATCTGGTCGGGCGTTGCCACCCTGGTTCTGCTGAAGCTGATCGACTGGACCATTGGCCTGCGGGTGGATCAGGAAACCGAGCGCGAAGGCCTCGACCTGGCCCTGCACGGCGAGACGGTTCCCTGAACCTGGTCATATCACCCCGGGACCGAAGCCATCCGGTCCCGGGCTTTCTGGGGAGGGCGAAAGCCCTCCCCTTTTTTATGCAGATCCCGGATGCCAAAAGACGGCAGAACGTTTGCGTTTCGTTTACGCTCTGCCAGAGAGACTGAACAAAACCTCGGGGGACAGCAGGTCATGGGCATCATCGCGTCACTGGTTCGGGATGTTTCCTTTGCTAAGCGCCTGCTGCCGCCATTGCTGGCCGCCAAGCGCCACACCATGGACGGAACCGACACCTTCGTCGCCCGGATCGAGCATTGGGCCCGCACCACGCCCGAGCGCACCGCCATCCTGTTCGAGGACCAGACCATCACCTGGGCCGCTTATGATGCCGCCGCCAACCGCTGGGCGCGCTGGGCCGAGGGGCTGGGCGTGGGGCACGGCGACGTGGTGGCCCTGATGATCGCCAACCGGCCGGAATTCCTCTTTGCCTGGGCGGGGCTGGCCAAGCTTGGCGCCGTCAGCGCCCTGATCAACACCAATCTGTCGGGCGGGCCGCTGGCCCATTCCCTGCGCATCTCGGGCGCCACCCATTTGGCCGCCGACGCCGAATACACCGATGCTTTGGCAGAGGCCCTGCCCCAGTTGGAGGCCCCGCCCCGGGTCTGGATCACCGGCGGCCCGGCAGGGACCCATGAGACCCTCGACCCGCTGCTGGCCGGCCTGTCGGCGGCACCGCTTGACCCGGCCACCCGCGCCACGGTCACCGGCCGCGACGGGCTGTTTTATATCTATACTTCGGGCACCACGGGCAATCCCAAGGCGGCCAATTTCAGCCACGCCCGCGCCATGCAGGCCGCCACCGCCTTTGGCGGCGTGGCAAAGGCCAATGCGGATGACCGCATGTACCTGATCCTGCCGCTCTATCACTCGGCAGGCGGGGTGGTGGCGGTGGGCATGATGCTTGTGGCGGGCGGCACCATCGTGTTGCGCCGGCGCTTTTCCGCCAGCGCCTTCTGGGATGACTGTGCCACTTATGGCATTACCATGGTGCAGTATATCGGCGAGTTGTGCCGCTATCTGAACAATGCCCCGCCCCATCCGCTGGAACGGGCGCACAAGCTGAAGGTGATGGTGGGCAATGGCCTGCGCCCCGACATCTGGGAGGCTTTCCAGAACCGCTTTGCCATTCCGCGCATCGTCGAATTCTATACGGCGACCGAGGGCAATGTGGTGCTGATCAATGTGGACGGCAAGGTGGGCTCCCTTGGCCGCATCCCCAACTGGCTTGATTCCGTGCTGAAGGTCCGCCTGGTGCGCCTCGACCTCGACACGGGGCTGCCGGTGCGCGGGCAGGACGGCCTGTGCATTGTCTGCGCGCCGGGTGAGGCGGGCGAGGCCGTGGGCTTTATCCCCAGCGACCCGCGTGTTTCCGTCGGCCGCTATGAGGGCTATCGCGACGCCGAAGAGACCAGCCGCAAGGTGCTGCGCGACGTGCTGGTGAAGGGCGATTCCTGGTTTCGCACCGGCGACCTGTTGCGCCGCGATGGGGATGGTTACTTCCAGTTCGTCGACCGCATTGGCGATACCTTCCGCTGGAAGGGCGAGAACGTGGCCACCAGCGAGGTGGCGGAAGTCCTCTCCGTCTTCCCCGGCATACGCGAGGCCAATGTCTATGGCGTGCAGGTGCCGGGCGCCGATGGCCGCGCCGGCATGGCCGCCCTGGTGGCCGACGCAGGCCTTGACCTGATCGGCCTGGCCGAGCATGCGGCCCGCCAGTTGCCGGCCTATGCCGTGCCGCTGTTCCTGCGCCTGCGGCCCGAGATCGAGATCACGGGCACCTTCAAGCACCGCAAGGTGGAACTGGCCCGCGAAGGCTTTGACCCCGCGCTGATCAGCGACCCCCTGTTCATGCGCGACGCCACCACGGGCCGCTACCTGCCCCTCGACGCCGCCCGCCATGCCGAGGTGGTGGCCGCCACCGCCGCCGGCACGCTGAAGCTTTAGGCCTTTTCTTGGGGCGCTGACCGCCTGTCCCTCAAAGCGCTTGAACCAGAGAAAATTTCATGATTTCATCAATGTTATAAGCTGACGATACAACCAAAGGTTTATTGTCACGGGCGCGCCGATTGCCCTTACGGCTGCTGTCACCTTCTGCGTTGCAAACGGGGGCACCTATGAAAATGATCTATGCGGCGGCCATCGCGGCGCTCACCGTCACCTCAGGATCTGCCGACGCACAGACCTATTCGCGCTATGGGAACACGACCTATGGAAGCGACGGGTCAACCTATTCGCAATATGGCAACACAACCTATGGCAGCGATGGGTCGACATACACACGCTATGGCAACACAACCTATGGAAACGACGGGTCAACATCCACCCGCTATGGCAATACCACCTACGGCAATGACGGCTCGTCTTATACCCAATATGGTAACACCGTTTATGGCAGCAATGGCACCTCGATGACCCGCTATGGCAACACCTGGTACGGCAACTAGTCTCGGGTAATCAGGTGCGTGTCGGTTGGGTCCTCGAATCCGGTCAGGCCGAGGTGATCTTTGGCGCGCCCCGCCGAGTGGTGACAGGGCGCTCAAGGCCACTTGGGCCAAAGGCTGTGCAATCCTGCCCCGCCGTGAATGGGCTTGAGGCGCGCCTGTTCATTGTGGATGTTCCCTTCAACCTCAGGCTCCGGCTGGTGAGGGATCCTGGTGGTTCTTTTGGCCTTTTTCTGGTGCCGGATGGGACAAGTGTTTCTGCGGAGCGCGCGCGCGGTCTTGTGTCCCTCATGCCGCCTCAGGAGTGGCGCTCCCCCAACGTTCCGGTTGTCCAGATCGCGACGCCTTATTCGTTCATCGCAGATGAGGAATGCTGGCTTACCCAGCTGCCCCCCGTGGCAGGCACAGCCCAGCACCTGCCCGGCTCGCTTGTCTGCGGGCGTTTCCCCACAAATATCTGGCCAAGAAACCTTTCCTGGGCACTGGAATGGGAGAAACCGGGCGAAGACCTGGTGCTTCGCCGGGGCGATCCATGGTTCTCCGTCCTGTTCGAGACGACCAGACCCAGTGAGCGGATTGACCTGGTGCGCGCCCGGCTGACACCTGAGCTTGCGGCCTACCAGCGCCAGATCCGCAATGTTGTCGGTTACGTATCAGGCACTTTCGGGCTGTTCGATGAGGCCGTGGCGCGGCGACCGGCCAGGCTGCTGGTCGAAGAAGAGGTGCAGGGGTGAAAGACGTCCTTGGCAAGATCGACACGGCTGACGGTCCACGTCTTCTGGTGGACCGGGGTCATGCCGGGCTCACCATTTTTGTGGAAGGCCTGGCCCGCCTCGGCGCCAGTCATCAGGTTGTCCGGTTGGATCTTTTTGCGGATGACGCGCGCCTGGTCGAAGGTCAGCAATCAGCCGAGATCGTCGCGCGGCTTGCCATGCCGCTGGAGGCCTTCCTGAGCTTTGCCGACACGCTGGCACGGCACGCAGACGGCATCAGAAAGACGCTGGGGTCCAATCAGCCGCCTGCGGTTACTCCACCCGAAGCCGGCGATCCCCGCCCGCCCATCGGCGAACGGATTGCCTGAAGCGCCCGCCGTGCCGGGGTGGTCGCAGTCTCCACCCCGGGCAGGCTGACGCTTTAGGGGTCTCAGGCCTTGGGCGGCGTCTCGCCCAGTTCGACGATCAGGGCGTGGCGGCCATCTTCGGTCAGCACGGTCTCGGTACCGGGGGCAATGGCGCCCACCAGGGTGATCCCGGCGGCGCCCAGGGCCGGCGCCAGGTCGGCCAACCACGGGCCAAGGGCGGCGGCGGTCTGGCCGGGCGCCGGGGCCACGTCGAGGCGGGTGACCGGCGTCTTGATGGAGACGGCCTTCAGGCTCTTCACCTTGCGCACGGCGGCAACCACCGCCATGGCGGCCGCCCCTGTCTCCACCGCCGCCACATCGCTCCACTGGCGGGCTGGCTGCGGCCAGTTGGAGCGCGCATGGATCGAGCCCATGGCCTTGAAGCGGCCGGGCAGGATCTGGGCATAGAGTTCTTCGGTCACATGGGGCAGGGCAGGCGCAAACAGGCGCAGCACCGTGTCGAGGCAATGCCACAGGGTAAAGCGGGCCGAGCGGCGACCCGCCTCGTCTGCCCCACCCTCGCCATAGGCGCGGGCCTTTACCAGTTCCAGATAATTGTCGCAGAAGTCAGCCCAGAAGAAGCGCTCGGTCGCCTCCATGGCGTCGGCATATTCATAGGCCGCGAACGAGGCATCGGCCCGTTCCACCGTGGCGGCAAGGCGGCCCAGAATCCACAGGTCAAGCGGCTGGGAGATAATCCCCGCCGCCACATCGGCGGCCGGATCCACCGGCGTCTCGTCAAAGCCATCCAGCTGCAGGGCAGCGAAACGGGCGGCATTCCACAGCTTGGTCACCAGGCGCTTGCCGACCTTCAGCACGTCCTCGCTCAGCGCCGTATCAAGACCAAGGCGCGAGGTGGCGGTCCAATAGCGCACCACGTCGGCGCCATATTTTTCCAACAGGCTGTGCGGCGTTACCACATTGCCCTTGGACTTGGACATTTTCGTGCGGTCCTGCGCCAGGCACCAGCCGCTGATGGCGATGTTGTGCCAGGGCACCGTGTCCTGGTGCAGATGCGCCTTCAGGATGGTGTAAAAGGCCCAGGTGCGGATAATCTCGTGCGCCTGGGGCCGCAGGTCGGCCGGGAACAGGCTGGCGTGGCGCTCGGGGTCGAGCATCAGGGTGCCGTCGATGCCGCGTGAATTCAGCTGCGGCGAGACGGAGCTGGTGGCCCAGGTATCCATCACATCCGTATCGGGCACCACCTCGTCGCGGGCATAGCCGCGCGGCACGTCCACCAGCGGGTTGACCGGCAGGTCATCGGGATGGGCGACCAGCACCCGGCCTTCCTCGCCCGCCCGCTTTGAATACCAGAAGGGGAAGGGCACGCCGAAATAGCGCTGGCGGCTGATGCACCAGTCCCACTTCAGGTTCTCCACCCAGATCTCATAGCGCACGCGCATATAGTCTGGGTACCAATTGATCTGCCGGCCCTTGTCGAGCAGGGCCTGCTTCTTGTCGAGGGTGCGCACGAACCATTGCGGCGTCACCAGGATTTCCAAAGGCGCGCCCGAGCGTTCGGCGCAGGGCACCATGCGGGTAACCTCCGTGCGGTTGCGCACGCGGCCCCCTGCCTCCAGCAGTTCGATGGTCTTCTCGCGCGCAGCCTTCACCTTCAGGCCCGTGAGTTCGCTGGCTGCGGCGCGTGCCGCCTCCACGTCGTGGCTGGGCCAGTTGGCGCCGCCAATGCCCGACAGGTCGTCGATGCGGCCATCGGCGGTGACGATGACGCGGGTGGGCAATTGGTGATCGCGCCACCATTCAATGTCGGTCGTGTCGCCAAAGGTGCAGCACATCACGATGCCGGTGCCCTTTTCCGGGTCGGCGCGATGGTCGGCGCGGATGGGCACGGGCACGCCGAACAGGGGCGTGATGGCATTGCGGCCGATCAGTTCGGCGGCGCGGGGGTGGTCTTCGTGGATGAACAGGGCGCCACAGCCGGCCAGCAGTTCCGGCCGCGTGGTGGCAATCACCGCCTCGCCACCGCCTTCAAGCGCAAAGGGGATCTCCCACAGGGTGCCGGGCTGTTCCTTGTCCACCACCTCGGCCTGGGCCAGCGCCGTGCGGTCCACCACATCCCACAAGGACGGCTCGGGCCGGCGATAGAGATGGTCCTTGCCATAAAGGTCGAGCAGGGACATCTGGCTGATGCGCCGGCTGTCGGCGCTGACGGTCTGGTAGAGCTGCGACCAGTCCACCGACAAAGCGATGGAGGTGAACAGATTGCGGAACTCAACCTCTGCCTCGTTCACCACGTCGTGGCAGATGGCGGTGAATTCCTCGCGGCTCATGTCGACGGCGCGGATCTTGCGCGTCTGCTCCACCAGGCGTTCGGTGGGCAGGCCGTTGTCATCAAAGCCGATGGGGTA
>CANCOY010000080.1 GCA_947379865.1 Acetobacteraceae bacterium | reverse complement strand
GCCTGATGCTGCTGGAACAGCACGATGGGCACCACCAGCGCCAGCAGCAGGGCCACGGCCACGGCACTGGAAAGCGGCCAGTCGCGGTTGTTGAAGAACTCGTTCCACAGGGTCTTGCCGATCATCAGCGTGTCGGAGCCGCCCAGCAGATCGGGGATCACGAACTCGCCCGTCGCCGGAATGAAAACGAGGAAACAACCCGCCACGATGCCCGGCATGGCAAGCGGCACGGTGATGGCCCAGAAGGCCTTGATGGGCCGGCAACCAAGGTCGGCGGCCGCCTCCAGCAGGGTGAAGTCCATCTTTTCCAGATTGGCATAGAGCGGCAGGATCATGAACGGCAGATAGGAATAGACAATGCCGATATAGACCGCCCAGTCGGTGTTCATGATGGTCAGCGGCGTGTCGATCACCCCAAGCCAGAGGAGCAGGTTGTTGAGGAACCCCTCGCTCCTCAGGATGCCGATCCAGGCATAGACGCGGATCAGGAAGGCGGTCCAGAAGGGCAGGATCACCAGCATCACCAGCACCTGCCGGGTCTCCTCGCTGGCGCGCGCCATGCCATAGGCAATGGGAAAGCCCACCAGCAGGCACAGCACCGTGGAGACGGCTGCAATGCGCACGCTGCTGAGATAGGCCCGGACATAGAGATCGTCTGACAGGATGGTGGCGTAATTATAGAGGTTGAACTTGAGATTCAGGACAAAGGTGGTGCCGCCATCGGCCAGGTCGTTCACATAGTCAACCAGGCTGGTAAACGGCGGCTGGGCCAGCGCCGCCTCGGCAAAGCTGATCTTGAGGACGATCAGGAAGGGCACCAGAAAGAACAGGATCAGCCACAGATAGGGCACGGCGATCACAAGGCCCCGCCCGCCAAGGCCGGTGCGCGCCAGCAGCCGCAGCAGCAGCGCATATCCCGGCACCGCCAGCAGGCGCCGGTGCAGGATGTCGAGCCGCCCGGCGTGGGCCGTGCCCGCCAGATAGGCCGCAACGGGGCGGTCGGCCTCGCTCACGACAGCAGCACCACGCCGGAATCGGGCTGCCACGACAGGTACACCCGGTCGTCCCAGGTGATGGGCCGTTCCTTCATGCGGGTGCGGTTGGGCTGGGTGGCCTTCACCTCCCGCCCGCCGGGCAAAGTGACGTGATAGACCGAGAGATTGCCGAGATAGCCGATGTTGAAGACCGTGCCGGCGATGCAGTTGCGGCTGGTATCCGCCGGCGGCTCCAGCGAGATCTCAAGCTTTTCCGGCCGCAGCGCCACCCAGGCGGTCGAGCCTTCTGGCGCGCTGAGGCCCCGATCAACGAAAATGTCGGTGCCGGCATCCTCGGAGCGGATCACGACGTGCCCGGCGGCGGCTTCCACCACCCGGCCCTCGAACATGTTCACGTCGCCGATGAATTCCGCCACATAGCGGCTGTTGGGATATTCATAGACCTCGCTGGGCGCGGCGCACTGGGCGATGCGGCCCTGGTTCATCACCGCGATGCGGCAGGCCATTGTCATGGCCTCTTCCTGGTCGTGGGTGACCACCACAAAGGTGATGCCCACCTTTTCCTGGATGTTCATCAACTCGAACTGGGTTTCCTCGCGCAGCTTCTTGTCGAGCGCGCCCAGGGGCTCGTCCAGCAGCAGCATCTTGGGCTTCTTGATCAGGCTGCGGGCAAGGGCCACGCGCTGGCGCTGCCCGCCCGAGAGCTGGTGGGGCTTGCGCTTGCCGAACTGGCGTAACTGTACCAGTCCCAGCATCTCGTCCACCCGGGCGGCGATCTCGGCCTTGGGCACCCGGTCCTGCTTCAGGCCAAAGGCGATGTTCTGTTCCACGCTCATATGGGGGAACAGAGCATAGGACTGGAACATCATGTTGACCGGCCGGTCATAGGGCGGCACGGATGACATGTCCTGGCCATCGATCTCGATCCGGCCCGTGGTGGGGGTCTCGAAGCCCGCCAGCATGCGCAACAGGGTGGTCTTGCCACAGCCAGATGGCCCCAGCAGGGCAAAGAATTCGTTGCGGTAGATGTCGAGGCTGATGTCATCCACAGCCACAAAGTCGCCAAAGGCCTTGGTTACGCCAATGAGACGGATGAAGGGCTTGGCATTGGGGTCAAGCCAGGGCTCGAACCGCGTGCGGGGTTTTGCGCTCTCGGCCGTCTGGTTCGTCATCAACCCACCCCGCGCAGAAGCTGTATAGAAAGCGATCCGCCCGACCGGCCCGCACAAGGCGCACCGGTCGGGCGATTGGCCCTAGCCTAGCTGGCGCCCTTGATGGACGTCCAGATCTTGGTGAACAGCTTAAGCGTCTTCTGGTCGCTGGGCGAGATGGCATAGAGCTTGGCGAACACGTCAGCCGGCGGATAGATCAGCGGGTCTTCGCTGATGTCCTTGTTCACCAGGGGGCGCGAGGCGGCATTGCCATTGGGGTAGCTGACGAAGTTGGTGGACTTGGCAATGGTGTCGGGGCGCATCATATAGTCGATGAAGATCAGCGCGTTTTCGCGATTGGGCGCATCAGCCGTCAGGTTCAGGCTGTCGATCCACATCAGGGCGCCTTCCTTGGGGATCGAATAACCCACTTCCACGCCATTCTTGGCTTCGGCGGCGCGCGTCTTGGCAATGCCAAAGTCACCCGACCAGCCGACAGCCAGGCAGATCTCGCCATTGGCCATGTCGTTGATGTACTGGCTGGAGTGGAACTTGCGGACATAGGGCCGCACTTTCATCAGCAGGTCCTGGGCCTGCTTCAGGTCCTTGGGGTCCTTGGAGTCCGGGTTGAGGCCAAGGTAGTTGAGGGCGGCAGGCAGGATCTCGTCCGGGGCGTCCAGCATGGTGACGCCGCAATCGGCGAACTTCTTCAAAAGCTCTGGATCAAAGATGATCTTCCAGCTGTCCACCGGCGCATCGCCCATGCGCTCCTTCATCTTGGCCACATTATAGCCAATGCCCGTGGTGCCCCACAGATAGGGCACGGAATGGGCATTGCCGACATCATATTTGGCAAGCCGCGCCAGCACGTCCTTGTCGAGATTGCCGTAGTTCTTGAGGGCACCCTTGTCGAGCTTGCCGATCACGCCCGCCGCAATCTCGTTGGCCAGATAGGACGAGGTGGGCACGACAATGTCATAGCCGGTCTTGCCGGCCAGCAGCTTGGTCTGGAGGATGTCGTTGGAATCATAGGTGTCGTAGACCACCTTGATCCCCGTCTCCTTGGTGAAGTCTTCCAGCACCGCAGGGTCGATGTAATCTGACCAGTTATAGACGTTGACGACCTTCTCGGCCGCCAAAGCGGGTTGGCTTGCCGCACCGAGCGCCGTCAGGCCCAGGGCAAGGCCAGCCATCAGGCCAAGATTGGCCAGAGCGGCAGACAGACTGATCTTCATACTGGCTTCCTCCATCGGAAACATGGGTCCCGGCCGGAACCTGCGTGGGAATTGAAGCCTGCCCAATGTTGCGATGTCAATCAGAGGGAAACAGCAGCCTAGCGCCCGAGGTCCCGCTGAGTAAGGTCGAGGCACCTGGCCGCCGTCTCAACCAGGATATCAACCTCGGCGCGGGTGATGGTAAGCGGCGGTGCCAGCACCATGGTGTCGCGCACGGCACGCATGACAAGGCCATTGGCGAAGCTGTGGTTGCGACAGATCATGCCGGCGCCGCGCTTGGGATCGAAATGGGCGCGGCTGGGCTTGTGTTCCACGATCTCGATTGCGGCGATCATGCCGATGCCGCGCACCTCGCCCACCAAAGGATGGCTGGCCAGTTCACGCAGGCGGGCCTGAAGATAGGGGCCGATGTCGTGCCCGGCACGCTCCACCAGGCCCTCTTCCTGCATGATCTCGATATTGCGCACCGCCACGGCGGCCGCCACGGGATGGCCGGAATAGGTGTAGCCGTGCACCACTTCCTCGCCCATGTTCATCAGCAGATCCTTGACCCGGCCGCCAATGCCCACCGCCGACATGGGGATGTAGGACGAGGTCAGGCCCTTGGCCATGGTCATGAAATCGGGTGTGATGCCAAAGGTATCGCTGCCAAACCAGTTGCCGGTGCGCCCAAAGCCGCAGATCACCTCGTCGGCAATCAGCAGCACGTCATGCTCGCGGCAGATGCGCTGGATCTCGGGCCAATAGGTGGCAGGCGGAATGATCACGCCGCCAGCACCCTGGATGGGCTCGCCGATGAAGGCCCCCACATTGCCGGCGCCAAGCTCCAGGATCTTGCGCTCCACCTGGCGCGCCGCCCAGATGCCAAACGCGTCGGGCGACATGTCGCCGCCGTCACCATACCAATAGGGGCCGGCCACATGGGCGACACCCGGCATGGGCAGGTCGAACTGCGGGTGCATGGCGGTGAGGCCCGACAGCGAGGCCGCCGCCATGGTGACGCCATGATAGGCGTATGAGCGGCTGATGATCGTCTTCTTGCGCGGCCGGCCCTGGGCGTTCCAGAACAGGCGCACCAGCTTGACGATGGTGTCGTTCGCATCCGACCCGGAATTGCCATAGACGAACAGGTCAACGCCCCTGGGCGTCACCTCCGCCAGCTTGGCCCCCAGCCGCGCCACCGGCTCATGGGTGGTCTGGAAGAAGGTGTTGTAATAGGGCAGCTCCATGAGCTGGGCATGGGCCACATCCGCCAGTTCCCGGCGGCCATAGCCGACATTCACCGACCACAGGCCCGACATGCCATCCAGCAGGCGGTTGCCCTCGCTGTCGGTCAACCAGACGCCCTCGGCGCTGGAAATCACCCGCGCCCCCTTGGCGGCAAGGCCCGCATGGTCGGTGAAGGGGTGCAGATGGTGGCGCGCGTCATCGGCCTGGATGGCGGCGGTGGTGTTATTGACGGGGGTCGCGGTCATTTGAGGGTGCTCCTGTGCAATCACTTTCTGGCGGGGGATGCCCGGGTCGGATCAGGCGGCGGCGCTTTGGCCCGGCGTGTAATTGATCCGCGCCCCCATAATCAACAGGAGGTGTTTTGCCGAGAGCGGGCAGAAATGTGCATCAGGATTACGCATGTCGAAGTTAATGCTTATGAGGGCCAAACAGGCAAGCCAAAACATTTCAAGAGTGCGCTCTGCCCAGATCCATATCTTATGGCGAAGACCAAGCTATGCCGGCATCATCTAAGCCAAGCCCCCGAGGAGACCGACATGGCCGACACTGCTACAGCTGCCCCCACCCTGGCTGACGATATTGACGCCATCCAGAGCGTTATCGTGTCCTATTTCCACAGCATGTACCTGAGCGACCCAACTCTGGTTGAGGTGGCCTTTCACGAAAAGGCGGCCATTGTTGGCCATCTCGACGGCCGCGGCCTGTGGCTGAGCCGGGCCGAGTTTGCGGGCTTTGTGGCCAATACGCCCGCCCCCGCCAGCACGGGAGAGGAGTACGACATGAAGATCGTCTCGCTGTCGGTGAACGGTGATACGGCGGTGGCGGTGGTGCGCGACCTTTATCTGGGCAAGCGCTTTACCGATACCCTCAGCCTGCTGCGCATGGATGGCCGCTGGGCCATTGCCAACAAGGTGTTCACCCACGCCTGAGGGCGGCCACTCAGTCGGTGAAGACCACGGTCTTGCGGCCATTGGGCAGCACGCGGTCTTCCAGATGCTGGCGCACGGCGCGGGCCAGCACCCGGCGCTCGATATCGCGGCCCTTGCGTACCAGGTCGTCCGGCGTGTCGCGGTGGCTGATGCGCTCCACGTCCTGTTCGATGATCGGGCCTTCGTCGAGGTCGGAGGTGACATAATGCGCCGTGGCGCCGATCAGCTTCACGCCCCGCGCATGGGCCTGGTGATAGGGCTTTGAGCCCTTGAAGCCCGGCAGGAACGAATGGTGGATGTTGATGCACCGCCCCGAAAGCTTGGCCGCCAGCCCTTCCGACAGCACCTGCATATAGCGCGCCAGCACCACCAGATCGGTGCCCGTCTCCTTCACCAGGTTCCAGACCTCGGTTTCCTGTTCCAGCTTGGTTTCGCGGCTGACCGGCAGGTGGTGAAAGGGGATGCTGCCAAAGTCGAGATGGGCATAGGTGCTGCGGGGGTGGTTGGAGACGATGGCGGCAATCTCCATCCCCAGTTCGCCGATCTGCCAGCGATAGAGCAGATCCGCCAGGCAATGGTCAAAGCGCGAGACCAGCAACATGACGCGCCGCCGCTCAGACGCGGCCCGCAGGGTCCACGTCATGCCAAAGCGCTCCGCCACGCTGGCAAAGCCAGCCTTCAAGCCCTCGGCATCAAAACGGGCCTCGGCCGCATCGAACTGCACCCGCATGAAGAAGCGCCCGGTTTCCACATCGTCGAACTGCTGGGCATCGCGGATATTGGCCCCCGCCGCATGCAGATGCCCGGCCACCGCCGCCACAATGCCAGGACGGTTCTCACACGAGAGCAGCAGTCGATAAAGCTCGGCAGACATGGGCAGGATTCCGGCAAGGGCGCATCAGGTGCGCAACTCTAGGCGATGCTTGGCCCCCTCGCCATCCACCGCCAGCTGGAGCGGAGATGGGGGGCACCCGGGGATGGGGGGTTCGCACTCGACAGGGCGACAATCCTTTCGTTAGGATTGCCGCTAAGAAAGGATATGGCCTTATCCTTTCTTAAGCCTGTCACGAAAGAAAGGATCCTTTAACAGCCATGGAAGGACAGCTGGACCCCTCGCGCCTTGGGAAGAAAATCGCCATTTCGACAGCGGGGGAAAAGGTTTTTGCTTTTGTCCCGCCCCCTTTGCCACCGGTCCCTGCCATAAGGATGGACGCCCTCTACCGGCCGCTTGAAGCCGCCAACCGTGCCCTGGGCCAGCTTGGCGGTGTTGCGTCGATCCTGCCGGATACACCCCTGTTTCTCTACATGTACATTCGCAAGGAGGCGCTGCTCTCGTCCCAGATTGAGGGCACCCAGTCATCGCTGTCCGATCTGCTGTTTTTCGAGAGCGAGGATCTGCCGGGGGCGCCTATAGGCGACGTGCAGGACGTCTCGAACTATGTGGCGGCCATGAACCATGGGCTGGCCCGGATACGGGGAGGCTTTCCACTCTCGCTTCGGCTCATTCGGGAAATTCATGGCGTGCTGCTGTCGAAGGGCCGGGGCAGCATGAAGCAGCCCGGCGCATTCCGCCGCTCACAGAACTGGATCGGTGGCACCCGTCCTGGCAACGCCGCCTTCGTGCCCCCACCGCCAGAACTTCTCCTCGACCTAATGTCTGATCTGGAGAAATTCATCCATGCCGATACGCCGGAGATTCCCTTTCTTATCAAGGCAGGGCTGGTGCATGTCCAGTTCGAGACCCTGCACCCTTTTCTTGATGGCAATGGGCGGCTGGGGCGGCTGTTGATCACCTTTCTGCTGTGTTCGCAGGAAATCCTGAGTGAGCCGGTTCTCTATCTCAGCCTCTATTTCAAAACCCATCGACAGCACTATTACGATCTGCTGCAGCGTGTGCGTGAGACGGGAGACTGGGAAGCGTGGCTCGCCTTCTTTCTTGACGGGATTACCGAGACCTCGCTGGAGGCAGCCAGATCGGCCCAGCAGATCCTGGGTCTGTTCACCCGCGACCGGCAGCAGATTGAACGCCTTGGCCGCCCCGCCGCCTCCACGCTGCGCGTTCACCAACTGTTGCAGCAAAAGGCACTCATCACGATCCCAGAGGCCGTCAGGCTTTCGGGGATGTCAGCCCCGACAGTCGCCAAGTCGATCAGACACATGGAAGAGCTGGGGATCCTGCGGGAGGTGACCGGCAGGCGGCGCGACAGGATGTTTGCCTATACAGGCTATCTCGACATCCTCAGCCAGGGGACGGAGCCGCTTGGCAGATGATGCGGGCCCACCGCCGTGCCGCCATATCATCACCGTGGTGAAGCGGGTGTTGGCGCGGGGGACGGAAGGCATCACCGAGGCGTCGATCTGCGGATCCGTAGGGCCGCAGCCCCGACAGCGCAGGGACAGAGCCTCTTGTCGGCATGGCAGAGTTTAGGCGCTTTGACATGGTTATATCCAGATCGCGCTATATGCGCCTATAACTTCCTATAAATCCCTATTCCCCAGCGGCAAACACCCGCGAGCCCGATCACCCGCCCACCCAAGGCCTGCCAACCCATAGACGCCGCGGCCCTGAAGGCCCTGACCGCCGGGATGCCCGCAGAGCAGGAAACATCCGCCGTTTTCGTTCGGGCGATGCGGGACAGCGAGCGCTATTGAGTTTGCAGGGTCGCACCCCTCTACAGAGGCAAAATCCTTTCTTTGGGGCAGCCGCTAATAAAGGATATGGCGATATCCTTTATTAAGCTGACCGCCAAGGAAAGTTTCCGTCTCGCCGCCACCTCGCAGTCCCCTTACACCCCCTCAGCCCGCCCGCAGCCTTTCTGCCATGGCTTCGGCGATCATCACGGTGGTGAGGTGGGTGTTGGCGCGGGGGACGGAGGGCATCACCGAGGCGTCGATCACCCGCAAGGCGTCGAGGCCGCGCACGCGGCAGTCGGCGTCCACCACGGCCCAGGGGTCGTCGGGGCCGCCCATGGGGCAGGTGCTGGTGGCGTGCTGGGTGTCGCCGGCGGTGGCCAGTGCCCAGGCGTCGATTTCGGCGTCCGTGGGGTCGCGGGCCAGATCGGGGCCAAGATCAAGGCCCGGGGTCTGGGGCGTGCCGGTGGCGTGGGCGGCGGGGTGGCGCGCCACCTCGATCAGGCGGCGGATACCATCGCGCAGGCGCAGGGTGTCAGACGGGTCGTCGAGCATGTTCTGTTCGATCAGCGGGTCCACGCCCGGGTCGGCCGAGGCCAGGCTGAGGCGACCGCGCGACAGGCACTGGTTGAGCCAGACGCCGATCAGCCCCATGGGCGCCTCTGGCGTGCCGGGCAGGCTGATGTGGCGGCCAAGGCTGTCGCCATAGCGGTTCATGGCCACCATCATCATGTCCCCCGGCCCGGCACCAGCGAGGCCAGAGGAATAGCGCACACAGCAATTGGTGTGGCGAAAGCCCGGCGGCGGCACATGGGCCTCGTTCAGGGCGACCGCCATGAAGGCCATGGGATGATCCTGAAAGCGCTGGCCCACGGGCAGATCCTGTTTCAGGCCGATGCCCAGGGCCGCCAGGTCCGCCGCCGGGCCAATGCCTGAGCGCATGAGGATGGCCGGCGAATGCACGGCACCCGCCGCCAGGATGATCAGCCCGCCCCGCACCTCCTGCCACACACCACCCCGGCGCACCCGCACGCCCACGGCCCGGGTGCCCTCGAACAGCACCCGGTCCACCAAAGCATCACCCATGATGCTGAGGCTGTTGCGGCCACGCGCCGGCTCCAGATAGGCATCATTGGTGCTGACGCGCCGCCCGCCCTGGGAATTGATGGCATAAGGCGAGACGCCAAGCGCGCCTGGCGCATTATGGTCGGGCGCCCAGCCATGGCCCTGGTCGAGGGCGGCTTCCGCCAGCACCCGGTCCATGGCGCCCCAGGCGGTGAGGGGGGCACGATAGATGGGGATGGGGCCATCGGCGCCGTGATGGGGGGCGCTGCCATAGCGCAGGTCGGTTTCCAGCCGGTTGAAGAAGGGCAGCGCCTCGGCAAAGGACCAGCCGGTACAGCCGGCCGCCGCCCAGTCGTCCAGGTCCTCGGGCACGGCGCGGATGGCGATCTGGCCATTGATGGCCGAACTGCCGCCCAGCCCCCGGCCCCGCCAATAGGTGCGCGGTTCCTGCACCCGTGTGCGCCGGGCGGTGAGGGCGTCATAGCGGAAGTCGGCATGGGCCGGATCGATGATGATGCGGGCGGGATTGGCCAGGGCCATCGCCTCTGGCGCCTCATGCGACCGGTAATCCGGCCCCGCCTCGATCAGCGCCACCCGCAGGCCGCCTGTCTTGGGTCCGCCCGCCTTGAGCCCAGCCGTTTCCGTCAACCGCGCCGCCAGGGTCGCCCCGGCGGAGCCTGCCCCGACAATGACCACATCATGTTCCATGGCGCCGCCCCCCTTTTGGAAATTGGGGCTGATGGCGGCGGCAGCGTCAAGCAGGCAGGCAGGCGGGCCGCCCTTCTCTGCTTCCCCCCATGGCATTAAGCTTTGCCGACGATGGCCAGACCGTGGCCAGTGAATGAGGGGGGTTTCCGTGAAGGTTTCAGACGCAGTGGCGAGCCGGTTTTCCGCGCGCGCCTTTCTCGACAAGCCGGTGGATGGCCAGATGGTGCGCCAGATCCTGGAGGCGGCGAGGCGGGCGCCGTCTGGCGGCAATCTGCAGCCCTGGCATGTCTGGGTGCTGGCCGGCGACGAGATGGCGCGCTTCCGGGCCCTGATCCAGGAGCGCCAGCAAGTCACCCCCATGGGCGAGGGCACGGAATATCAGATCTATCCCCCCACCCTGAAGGACCCCTATCGCAGCCGCCGCTTCAAGTGCGGCGAGGACCTTTATGCCACCCTCGGCATCGGGCGTGAGGACAAGCGCGGCCGCCTTACCCAATTGGCCAAGAACTATGATTTCTTCGGCGCCCCCGTGGGCCTGTTCTTTGCCATCGACCGCGACATGCAGGGGGGCCAGTGGTCGGACCTTGGCATGTACATGCAGACCATCATGCTGCTGGCGCGCGAGCACGGCCTGCACAGCTGCGCCCAGGAAGCCTGGGCCATGTGGCACAAGACGGTGGCCGAATTCTTTGCCATGCCGCCTGAACTGATGCTGTTTGCCGGCATGGCGCTGGGCCACGCCGACATGGCGCATCCCATCAACACCCTGCGCACCGACCGGGCGGAGCTGGGCGACACCGTCTCGTTCCACGGCCTGTGAACAACGGCTGCCCCATCACCTGAAAAAGGATCCGGCCATGCAGAACGAACGCATCATCGTCGCCGCCCGTGGCGGGCCAGAAATGCTGAAGCTGGTTGCCGAGCCCATGCCGGTGCCCGGCCCCGGCGAGGTGCTGATCCGCGCCGCCGCCTCGGGCGTGGCCTATGCGGATGTGGTGATGCGCGAGGGGCTCTATCCCGGCGCCCCGCCCTTTCCGCTGACGCCGGGCTATGACGTGGTGGGCACGGTCGCCGCCCTTGGATCGGGGGTGACCGGCCTCGCCGTGGGCGACAACGTGGCGGCCCTCACCGTGCACGGCTGCTATGCCCGCCATGTGCTGGCACAGGCCGACGACGTGGTGCCGGTGCCCGACGGGCTTGACCCGGCGGAGGCGGTCAGCCTGGTGCTGAACTACCTCACCGCCTGGCAGATGCTGCACCGCTGCGCCCATGTGGCGGCGGGCGACGCGGTGCTGGTGCATGGTGCGGCGGGCGGCGTGGGCACGGCCCTGTTGCAGCTGGGCCGGCTGGCTGGCCTCACCTGCTATGGCACGGCCTCTGCCGGCAAACACAAGCTGGTGGCAGAGCTGGGCGGCATCCCCATTGATTACCGGACCGAGGATTTCGTGGCGCGGGTAAAGCGCGATGGCGACGGCGTGCTGGCGGTGTTCGACCCCATTGGCGGGGCGCACTGGAAGCGCTCTTATGCGGCGCTGGCGCCCACGGGCACGCTGGTGTGCTATGGCTTTTATGATGCGCTGTCGGGCGGCCGCCGCAATCTGATTGGTGCGGCCCGCGCCCTGCTGGGCATGCCGCGCTATACGCCCTTGAAGCTGTTCGGCGATAACAAGGCCATTACCCCCTATATCATCACCGCCTGGCGCGACCGCCGCCGCAGCCTCTACCGCCAGGACCTCGCCAGCCTCTTTGCCCTGCTGGCCGACGGCAAGATCACCCCCGTAATCGCCGAACGCGTCCCCCTTGCGGACGCCGCCCGCGCCCAAGACCTGCTGGGCAATGCGAAACTGGCGGGGAAGATCGTGCTGGTTTAGCTCCCGCCCATCAGCCCGCGTTCTCGCTGTCGCGCATGGCGGCGGCGGCGAGGGGGCTGGCTTCGAGGATATCGAGGAGTTCGGTGATATAAGGCGCATAGGGGCGCCAGCGGCCGATGGAGGAGGTGAACAGGGCCTGCCTCACCTGGGTCACGCTGGCGGTGCGCACGGAGCGCTTGTTGTTCTGGAAGTCGAGGCAGTCCGGATGCCAGTCGAGGCCGCAATGGTCGATCACCCGGCGCACATTGGCCTCAAGGTCGCCCACCAGCCGCTCATACGATACCTCCAGCAACTGGTGCGCCGGGATCACACGCTTCCAGTAATCAACCAGGTCGTAGTAGCGCACGAGGTATCGGCCAAGTTCGGCCAGGTTGTAGGTGTGGTCCTGGCCTGTGGCAAAGAGGATCGAGAAGCAGGACATGGCGACGTCGCGCGGGTCACGCTGGGTGAGGATGATCTTGGCGTTGGGGTAAAGGGTTGCGATCAGTCCCACCATCATAAAGTTTGATGGCATCTTGTCGGTTACGCGGCGCGCCTCTTTGGGGGCCCTGGAATGGGCCTGGCCAAGATAGGCCTCGGCAAAGCTGCGCAGATCGCCGGGGGGCAGATGGTGCATGGCCTCGGGAAAGCGCTGCTTCACCCGCTCGGCAATCTGGCCCGCCACATTGCCCATGGTGGCCAGTTCGCCGGCGCCGAACACCTCCGGATGGCTGGATACGATCTGCTCCAGCAGGGTTGTGCCAGAGCGGGGCATGCCAAGAATGAAGATGGGCCGGTCCGAGCTGTGGCCATGGCCCGAGAACTTCTCGAAGAGGTCGGGGGTGAAGGCCTCCCTCAGTTCGGAAAAACCAGAAAGCGCTCCGGTTTCATCGTACTGGATCGAGCGTTTCTTGATCTGGTTTGCCCGCGCGAAACTCGCAAAAGACTCTGCGAAAAGCTCATCCTTGGCAAAAGCGCGGGCCACGGCAAATTCGGCGCTGCAGCGGTCAAGGTCTGGCACCGAGGGATTGTCAAGAAGGTCCTGGGCACCCTTGAAATAGGCACTTTGGGTATCAAACTGCCGCGTGGTCGCGATGTTCAGGTAGGACAGTCCCCTGTTCGGCGCCAGGCTCAGGGCCTTTTCGAAATACTTCATCGCCTCGTCTGTCCGCCCCAGTTCCCGCAGCGCCACGCCGGCATGGTTCAGGGTGGCGACATCGCTCGGCGCGAGGACCAGGCTCTTTCTCCAATAGGTCAGCGCCTCTTCCACAAGGCCCTGCTTGTTGAGAACGCGGGCAATGGAGGCAAGGCTCTCGGCATCCTTCGGGTTGATGCGCAGGGCCTGGCGGTAGTGCGAGATGGCCTCGTCATAGCTGCCGCCCGCCGCCAGCACATTTCCCCAGTTGGTATGGGCCTCGAAATAATTCGGTTCGATGCCAAGGGCGCGCCTGAAACAGGCAATCGCCTCGTCCGGGCGCTCCAGCTTGAACAGGGTATTGCCCAGATTGTTGTGGGCCTCGGCGTAAACGGGATTGGCGGCCAGTGCCTCGCGATAGAGACGCTCGGCCTGGCCGTAGTCCTCTTTTGTCTGGAAGACGAAGGCCAGATTGTTGAGCGTTGCCGGCGACTTGGGCGCCACCGCAAGGGCCCGGCGAAAAGAGACCACGGCCTGGTCCAGATGGCCGAGCCGGAAGTGGGTCAGGCCCTGATAATGAAAGATATGCGCCTGCCCGCCATCAGCGGCCGCAGCCTTGCCAAAATAGTCCAGCGCCTCTGGCAGCTTGTTGGACGTGAAAAGCGCCAGGCCAAGATGATAGAGAGTCTTGTGACTGGCCCCCTCGTCCGCCAGGCTTTGCCGGTAAAGCGCCATGGCGCCCGGCAGATTGTTCTGCTTGTGGAGGGCAAGGCCGCGCTGGAAGAGGCTGGGGGCGGTGGCGCCAGGCTGCGGGGCAGGTGGCTTGGACATGCTGGCGATCTTCCGTCCCACAAGGCAACACCCCGGAGACGGGGCAGGGCGGCGATGAAAAACCCCTCCCCGGCGGCGACGGGCGCCAAGCCGGGGAGGAGAAAGCAGTCCTAGAACCGGATGTTCAGGCCCACATTGGCCGTCATCAGGTCCACCTTCAGACGCGTGGAATAAGACGAATCGTCAAAGGTCACGCCCGGCTTGCCAAGGTCATAGTAATTGGCTTCGGCAAAGGCCGAGATGTTGCCAAGCACCTGGGTCTCGACACCGGCGCCGACGGTGTAGCCACCGAGGGTTTTGTCGGCCTCATAGGAATAGTCATAGGTGCTGGGGTGATAGGTGAGATGTGCATTGCCGCGGGCGTAGCCGGCCTGGGCGTAGAGCAGGGTGCCAGACTTCACTTCGAAGCCAAGGCGGGCCGTGATGGAGGCAAGGCTCGTCAGCTCGGCCGTGTCATCACCCGAGCAACTCCCGGCGCGGGCGCCGTCGGTCTGGCAATAGAAGTCATTGCCGTTGCCCTGAATCGTGCTGCCAGAATACATGCCACGCAGACCTGCGACGATGCCATGGGCGACTTCCATGTCGGCGCCGATCTGGGCACCAAACAGGCCACCACGCCATTCGATGTCATTCGAGAGCGAGTCAGTGGAGCCGCCCTGATACTCGCCCGCCGACTTGCCCGAACCTGAGCCATAGCCGGTGGTCACACCAACATAGAACCCATTCCAGCTATTAGCTGCCGCGTCGGCCGCATTAGCTATATTTGAAGTGCCAGAAAATACGAGCAGCGCAAGGGCTGCGCAACCGAACTTCAGCTTTGCTGCATACATTGGAACCATCCTTGGTTTCGGGGGTTCGCCTGAGAAACATTTCTTGTCCTTGTTCGTCAATTCTTGTTTTAATCCAAGGTTAACCCATTTTGGCACATAATTAGGAATTTGGTAATTTTTTGCTGTATTTGCCTTGCTGAAAACAGATCAGCCGCAGCAGCGGCAAAAAGCCCTGCTCCAGAGTGTTGCATGAACGCAACAAATGTTTTGCGCCATTGTCCTGGGGCCCTGCGGTGGTCGACGGGATCTTTAGCCCATGCCCAGCCTGTAGCCGCCGTCATCACTCAGGATGAGGGGGGCGTCGGGGTTGCTGGCGGCGATCTTGCGGCGCAGGCGGTAGATGTGGGTTTGCAGGGTATGGGTGTCGATGCCGCTGCCATAGCCCCAGATGTCGGCCAGCAGGGTCTCGCGCGCGACGGGGGCGGGGTGGGCGCGGTGCAGGTGGTGCAGCAAAGCCGCTTCTTTTTCTGTCAGGCGCACGGCCCGGCCGCTGGCGTCCATCAGCTGCTTGGCAGACAGGCGGAAGGTCCAGCTGCCCAGTGCCACGCCGGCCTCGCGCGCCTGCTCACCGGCCCGCCGGGTGAAGACGGCCTCCAGCCGGGGGCTGAGGTGGCCGGCGCGGAAGGGGCGCGACAGGCATTCGTCGGCGCCGGCCTCCAGCGCCGCCCGGCCAAGGGCGGTGGCGCGCGGGGCCGGCAGCATCAGGATGATCCCCCGGGCAAAGCCCGAGGCGCGCAGGCTGCGGCACAGCTCCAGCGCCGCCGCCTCGCCCAGGTCGGCATCGAGCAGCAGCAGGTCATGATCCGGGGCAGCGGCGGCAACCGCCTCGGCATTGGCAAGGGGGGTTGCCAGCCAGCCGGCCCGCACCACTTCCCCCGCCAGGGCCTCGCGCAGGGGGGCGGTGGCCACGGCCAGCAACAGCCGTCGGGGGGTGCTCATGAGGTGGCCGCGCCTGACATGGGGTGATTTATAACGTGGGGCTTCATTTGTGCCAGCCCGCAGATGTGCACCGCCTCTTCATACAGGGCCATGACAGGAAGGGGCCAGGAAGGGCCCATGACAGGAAGGGCCCATGACAGGAAACGGGCCGGGGCCTAGACTGGGGCCAGAAGGAAACGCCAGATGTCTGCATCGCCCAACTCCCCTGACGCGCCCGCGTCCAACCCCGGCCTTGTGGCCGTTGACCGTGCCGTTGGCGACCTGCGCCGGGGCCTGCCGCTTGTCATCACCGGGGGCGCGGCCGCACCGCTGCTGGTGCTGGCAACCGAATATGCCTCGGCCGAGGGGCTGGCCCTGCTGGAGCGGCTGGCGGGCGCCCGCCCGGCCATTGCGGTTACCGCCCGGCGGGTGGAGGTGCTGAAGCTCTCCCCCAAGGGCGAGGATCCGGTGCTGCTGGCGCTCTCCCCCCATTTCGATGCGGCGCTGGTGCAAAGCCTGGCCGACCCCACGGGCGACCTCACCAACCCCCTGCGCGGGCCGCTGCGCCGTGATGCGCGGGTGCCGACAGCGGCTGATCTGGCGGCGGTGCAGCTGGCCAAGCTGGCACAGCTGCTGCCCTCGGCCCTGACGGTGGTGGTGACCACAAGCGGCGCCGCCCCCGCCTGGGATGGACATGAGGGGGGGCACGAGGGGGGGCAAATCTGGGCCGCCGCCCATGGCCTGCTGTCTGTCTCGCAAGCCGACGTGGCGGCCTATGCGGCGGCGGCGGCGGATGGCCTGGTGATGGTGGGCGATGCCCGGGTGCCGCTGGCCGATGCCGAGAACACCCGCATTGTCGCCTTTCGCCCGCGTGACGGCGGCATCGAGCATCTGGCCATTGTGATTGGCGATCCCTCGCGCTCGGCGCCGGTGCTGGCGCGGCTGCATTCGGAATGCTTTACGGGCGATCTGCTGGGCTCAATGCGCTGCGATTGTGGCGAGCAGCTGCGCGGCGCCATCCGCGCCATCGCCGAGGCGGGCGGCGGCGTGCTGCTGTATCTGGCCCAGGAAGGGCGCGGCATTGGCCTTGTGAACAAGCTGCGGGCCTATCGCCTGCAGGATCAGGGCTTTGACACCGTGGAGGCGAACGAGCGTCTGGGCTTTGAGCCGGACGAGCGCGTCTTTGCCGCCGCCGCCCGCATGCTTTCGCTGCTCGGCTTCTCGCAGGTGCGGCTGATGACCAACAACCCCCTCAAGGTCTCGGGCCTGGAGGGCTTTGGCGTGGCGGTGGTGGAACGCG
>CANCOY010000079.1 GCA_947379865.1 Acetobacteraceae bacterium | reverse complement strand
CCGGGGCATCGTCGATCTGCAGGCGGCGATCAATCGCTTCGTCGCCGAGCACAATCAAGCCCCAAAGCCCTTTGTCTGGACCGCCGATCCTGACAAAATCATCGCCGCCGTCAGACGAGGGCACCAAATGTTGGAATCAATCCACTAGGCGTCCTCGACGCCTTCAACGGCTACCGCGACAACGAAGCCGCGACGGCAGCCCGCCTGCAGCGGTGAGGGGGGTAACGAAGTCGGGCTTGCGCGGGTTACAAAAACTCAAGCACTGCCGACTTGCTGGCGAAGGTGCCTCGGGGGCGGTTTGTGGGAGGATCCAGATACCTCAAGGCCTGATCCGCCTCCATCTCTTTGAGGACCTGCTTCTTGTAGTGGGTAGCGAGAAACGGCGTTTCCTCGACGACGAAGTTCTCCACCTGCTGCACCGTCGCCCGCTGTTTTGCAAACCGCTCCGCGATGAGGTGCCGAAGCATTTGCCGGTTCGGTTCGGGTTCGAAAAGTACGCATTGATCAAAGTTTGTGGCGTCGGAAAATGTAAAGTCCCCACTTGGGGCAATTTTCCACATAGCCTCTTTCATTTTGGCTAGGCCAAGGATGTTATTACTTGCAAAATATAGAAAGTAGTCGGTTGCATTTCGGCTGTTACGCATCTCGAAGGATCGGACGTAGCGTGCGCCCGCTGCGTTCCGCAACTGCTCGCCGTAAAGGTCGTGGATAAACCTCTTGCGGTCGAAGCCGCTCAGATCAAAGGCCCTGCGCCATTCGGGGCAGCCATACAGTGAATCGAAGTTTTGTTCTTGTTGGAGGTGTTTTATGAACCGATTGATCTCCTCAAACATAAAATTCACAAGAATTTCAGTGCTGGGTCGCTCCATTAGCTCAGACAGGATCTGCATTGGCATGCCGGTCCAGCCAAAGGGATCGACCAGGGCAAAAGCTGGTGCGCGGGCATGAGCCAGCAGACGCCCACGTATGTGCTGCTCGTAAGCCTCTGCAAAGGTCTGACGCTCATGCACATGAATCTCGATGTGTGGCGGAATTTTCCGATGCTGCTTGAGATATTCGATATTGGCCTTCAGTGTAGCCGACACTCGCCGCTTGCGCTCGACAAAATGGAACTCTAATGGTATCTGATTTTCGCGCGGTGGTACGCCTAGGGCTGCCTTCAGCGCAATGATCGGCGACCCGTCTTCACCTTTTTTGTATCGCCCGGGGCCAGCAAAGCCGTCGATATAGATGATGCGGTCAAAACTACTGCCCTGGGCGATGATCGGGAACCAAGCGCGCAGGTAGGCGCCGAGGATTTTGAGCTTGGCTGCCGTGTGGGGCTCAAGTGGCCAACTGGCTGCTGTCAGGGCATCCGACACGGTTTTGCGCTTACTCCGCAGCTACACCTCGATCATGAAATAAAGGATATTCATTCCATTCCTGATTGTCCAGCAGGCGACCGCCGCTCTTGGGCCGGATCCCGCCCCATTGCTTGAAAAAGAAGGCGGTGCTCTGGTCGCGGCATTGGTCGCGGATCGACCGTACCCAATCGGCTTCCATCGGGCGCGCACCTGGGCCGCTCTCGCCACCCGCAATCACCCAGTTGATCCCTGACAGGTCGAGGGTGCCGAGGGGGCCGAGCAGGGGTTCGAGAGACAGGAAGCGAATTGAGGCTGGCGCATTGCGAAGGTGTTTGATGCGGGATTTTGCCTGCGCATCCTCTACCGATACCCCGCACCAGATATGCGCTGGGGCAGGGCGCGTGGTGTAACGGGCCTTCAGATAATCGCCCAGCAGAGAGCTGCGCTTGGTCAATACCTGGAACACATGCCAGTCGGCGCGCTCCATGGTGTCGAACACCTGATCGATGAATGGGGTGGGCACATGCTTGTGGAACAGGTCGCTCATCGAATTGACGAAAATCGTGCGCGGGCGTTTCCACAACAGCGGCTGCCTCAGCCGCTCGGGCCGCAGCGTCAGATCGAAACCAGTCTCGAAGGGATGCCCGGGAACGCCCCGGAAGCGCTCGGCGAAACGTTCAGCATAGCAGTGGTCGCAGCCACGGCTGAGCTTTGTGCAACCCGTAACGGGGTTCCACGTCGCATCAGTCCACTCGATTGCGGATTTGTCTGCCATGCTTCACCCAGAAACCCGGGCGAATCGTACGTGCGCCAAGGAATCCTGGCAAGGATTCCTGATGTCGTTTCAGTGATGCGACTTGGGCTTGGCCTTGGGGTCGAGGATGAACAGGCGGTCGCAATAGCCGCATTCGACGCGGCCCTTGTCGGCCATGTTCAGATAGACGCGGGGGTGGCCAAGGGCGCCGCCGCCGCCATCGCAGGCGATGATGGTGTCTTCAACCGTGATGGTTTCGGGCGCTTCGGTCGTCATGATGGTCCCCCTGCAGGCGGGCGCAGTGTAGCGGGGTCGTTGCCCGGGGCAAGCATTCTGGCCCATGGCTCTTCCCTCTGGCGAGGGCGGCTTCCGCCTTGGCGGCGGTCAGGTTGTTTGGAGTAGAATTCGTCAAGCGCGATATGCCAGAAGCGGGAAATTGCTCTATATTATTTTCAGACGTCCGACGAACGGCTTTCCTTGTTCCGAGGCGTGTTCCTCTGAGTGTCTGAGGCGGGCCGATGCCTGGAAACAGCCTGATGCATGTCTTGTGGACGAGGAAATCTGCCGCCCTGTGGTGTTGGATTGCCCTGGTCCTGTGCCCGGTCTGGTTCAGTCCGGCGCAAGGCGCGGTCACGGGTGGGCCTGCGGCCAAGCGCGGCATTCTGGTGGGCGAATACAAGTTGCCAGCCAGCCTTGATGCGACCGTCTCGTCCGAGCTTGAGACCGAACTCTGGGCCGTCGTCTATCGTCCGACGGCCCCCGGGCCCTATCCGCTGCTGGTTTTCCTGCATGGAAACCATGGAACCTGCGGTTATTACGACAGTGACCGCCGGGCCCGCCTCGATTATGGCATTGACTATACCTACAGCGGCACCTGCCCGGAGGGCTGGGTGCCGACGCCCAATCATCTTGGCTATGCCTATCTTGCCAGGGAGCTGGCGGGAAAGGGCTATGTCGTTGTCTCCATCAATGCCAACCGTGGTGTTACAGCCGCTTATGGTGTCGAGGGGGATGGGGGCCTCAATCTGCGGCGTGGCCGGCTGGTGCTGCGGCATCTGCAGCAATTGGCGGCGTGGCATGCCGGCACCGCCAGCACGCCTGCAAGCCTCGGCTTTTCCCTGCGCGGGCTGCTGGATTTTGGCCATGTCGGCCTTCTTGGTCACTCCCGTGGCGGCGAGGGCATGCGTGCCGCCCTCGCCCAGTATCGTGATGCAGACAGCCCCTGGCCCGGCCGCATCGGTAAGGTCAATTTCGAGGCGCTGTTCGAAATCGGGCCCGTGGATGGCCAGACCGACCGTACACTGAATGCCGCGGGTGTTGCCTGGAACGTGCTGCTGCCCGGCTGCGATGGTGATGTTTCCGATCTGGAGGGGGTCAGGGTTCTTGACCGCGCCCTGCAGGACACCCCAGAACTCCGGGCACTGCCCAAGTCGAGCCTTGAGGTGTTTGGCGCCAACCATAATTTCTACAATTCGGAATGGCAGGAATCGGATGTCTATGACACCGACGGCTGTGCACCACAGCCGCGTCTGTTTTCGGTCACTGCGGCTGGCTCTGGGCCGCAGCGCCTGACCGCCAGCAAAAGCGTGGTCCCGTTTTTCCTTGCCCATGTGGGGGGGCGGAGAAACGCCATATCGGCGGCGTTGTTCGACCCCTCATCCAGCCTGCCGGGCGCCCTTGCGCTGCGCACCTATTTCGCCCGGGGCCAGACGGCCTCGCTGGTGGCGTCAGATAATCTGGTCATTGATGATTTCGACGGCGCCACCGGCACATCCAGCCGGGGGGCAACCAATCTCGCCTATGGCCTTGATCTCTATGAACATGGCGATGCCGGCTTCAACCACGACACCAGCCAGCGGGCGGCGCTGGTGGAATGGAGTTCCCGGGCCGCCTATGTGCAGGTCAATGCCTCCGACAGCGGGCTTGCGGTGGACTGGCGCACCTACAGGTCCCTGGAATTCCGTATCAAGCTCGAATGCTTCGACAGCCTGTGCGATGGGGCGATCAATCCCAGGGGTGATGTTGATCTGTCCATCCGGCTGGTGGATGGCCGTGGCGGCCTCTCCACGCCGGTTGCGTTGACCTCCGTGGCGCAGGTCTATCGGCCGGTTGGCGCTTATGCAGCTTATGGCTCGACCAATTCCGTCTTCCAGACGGTGCGCATTCCCCTCAGTGCCTTTGCCGCTACCCGCATGGCCAGTCTGCGGGGGGTGCGCTTTGCGTTCGACAAGACAGCCCGTGGCCGTCTCTCGCTTGGCAATATCCGACTGGTTACAACTGAGGCCGAGAACCAGACTGGCCGGCCGCTGGCCCTCAACGCCAGTCCCCAGCCCAAGTTGCGCAGGGTGCAACTGCCAGAGGAAAACCGGATCGTGGCCGTGCGCCGGGTGGCCCCGGCCAGGCAAAGGGTAATCCCAGGCATTCCGCCCTCGCCGCCCGGCCCGATGAGGCTGGAGGTGGAGCTTGCCTCATCGCGCCGCTTCCCCATTACCGATGCCCTGCCAACCCTGGTGGTGGGGGAAAAGAGTTACCGGCGTTCGCGCCTGCTGCCCGGGGATGCGGGCCGCATCGTCTTCAGCCTGAGCGAGGCGGACTATGCCGGCATGGCCGAAGGGGCGCCAACCCGCCTGCAGATTGGTGGCGCGCCGGTCTGGCAGTTCGGCAAGTTCCGCAGGCCCTGAGCCTGAGGCGGCGCAACCTGAGGGCAACAGGCTCAGAACCGGCGGGCGGCCACCACCGCTGCGGCCGAGCCATGGAAGACCAGCCCGCCCCACAGACGCCCGGCCCAGCCGGCGGGTGCTGCCGCCAGTTCCGTTGCCTCGTCGCGGTGGTGCTGCTCGTCGGCCTGGCACGAGAGGAGGAGGTCGCGCAGGGCGGCATGGTCTGCCCGCCCTTCCAGCAGGTCGATCTGGTCCTGGTAATGTCTGTCCACAAAGCGCTCCACCGCCGCGATGGTCAGATAGACGGCGCGGGGGCCGGCCAGTGCCGGCAGGAAGCCCGTGAAGAAGCCCGCCACCCACCACAAGGGGGCAAGGCGGCTGCGGCCGTTCCGGGGCAGGATGGCGAGAATACGGGCCAGATGATCTGCCTCGGTCGCCTGGTGGCGCAGGGCAAAGGCGCGCACGCCGGGGTCGCGGGCGGCGGCCAGCACGCCGGTATAGATCGCCACGGCGCCAAATTCCCCGGCGTGGTCAGAGCGCAGGTCGCGGCGCAGGCGGGTGGCAAAATGCTGTTCGTCTCTGGTCATGGTCGAGGGGGTCATGCTTTGCTCCGCGCGCGTCGGCAGGCATCAGAACAGTGGCGCACCTCGTCCCAGACCTTTGCCCATTTGCGCCGCCAGGCAAAGGGGCGGCCACAGGTGGCGCAGGGTTTCTGCGGCAGGTCGCCCTTGCGGCGCATGGGGCCTTTTGTGGCCGGCTCCCTCATGGGCGCACCCGGCTGGATGACGGGCCAACGCGGCCTATCTGATGGGCTCTTGAAGAGGTGGCGGACATCATGACGGCAAACATAGACCGCGCAGGCGCGCTGGCCAGCACCCATTGCCTGCGCGTGGTGCTGGGCGACCAGCTGAGCCCCAACATCGCCGCCCTTGAGGGGCTGGATGCCGCCCGCGATGTGGTGCTGATGATGGAAGTGGCGGCCGAGGCCGACGAGGTGCCCCATCACCGCCAGAAGCTGGTGCTGTTCTTCTCTGCCATGCGCCATTTCGCCGCCAACCTGCGGGAACGGGGCATCCGGGTTGATTATGTGGCCCTGGATGACCCCGCCAACACCGGCAGCTTCCGGGGGGAGGTGGTGCGGGCCGCCGCGCGCCATCGCCCGCAGCAGATCATCGCCACCTTCCCCGGCGAATGGCGGGTGGCCGAAGACATGGGCGGCTGGCAGCAGGCAACGGCCGTGCCGGTGGAGATCCGCGAGGACACCCGCTTCCTTGCCAGCCGCGCCCGTTTTGCCGAGCATGCCCGGGGCCGCCGCCAGCTGCGCATGGAATATTTCTACCGCGAGATGCGGCGCGAAACGGGCTTCCTGATGGACGGGGGGGAGCCTGCGGGCGGCGCCTGGAACTATGACGCTGAGAACCGCAAGAAGCTGCCCCGCGACGTGGTGGTGCCCCCCGCCTTTGCCGAGGCGCCCGATGCGGTAACGCAAGAGGTAATCGCTTTGGTCGCCACCCGCTGGCCCGACCGCTTTGGCGCCCTCGAGGGCTTTGGCTATGCCGTGGACGCAGCCGGGGCGGCGCGGGCGCTACAGCATTTCCTGGTCCACGGCCTTGCCCGCTTTGGCGATTATCAGGACGCCATGAAGCGGGGGCAGGCCTTTTTGTTTCACGCCGTGATCTCGCCCTATCTCAACCTTGGTCTGCTTGATCCGCGCGCCGTCTGTGTGGCGGTGGAGGCAGCCTGGCGGGGGGGCCTTGTGCCGCTGAATGCGGCCGAGGGCTTTATCCGCCAGATTCTCGGCTGGCGGGAATTCGTGCGCGGCCTTTACTGGCACCTGATGCCGGCCTATGGCGCCACCAATGCGCTCGGCGCCACACGGCCCCTGCCAGACTTTTTCTGGACCGGCGACACGGACATGGTCTGTGTGGCCGAGACGGTGCGCCAGACAAAAGCCCATGCCTATGCCCATCACATCCAGCGCCTGATGGTGACGGGCAATTTCGCGCTTCTGGCGGGGCTTGATCCGGCCGAGGTGGGGCAGTGGTACCTGGCTGTCTATGCCGATGCCATCGAATGGGTCGAACTGCCCAATACCCATGGCATGGCCCTGTTTGCCGATGGCGGCGTGCTGGGCTCAAAGCCCTATGCGGCCAGCGGCAAGTATATCGACCGGATGTCGGATTATTGCGCCGGCTGCCGTTACGACGTGAAGGAAACCCTGGGTTCCACGGCCTGCCCGTTCAATGCGCTCTATTGGAATTTCCTGATCACCCATGAACGCCTGCTGCGCCCGAACCGCCGCATGGGGGTGATTTTCGGGGCGCTCGACCGCATGGAGGCAGGACGCCGGGCGGCCATCGTGGAACAGGCGTCGACCTTTCTGGCCCAACTTCATCCCTGAGACTTCACCCGTGAACAGGGGGTGACCTTGCCTCCAGAGGCAATCGGGGAGAGGCGGCTGCGGGCATGTCGGAGCTGTAGATGTTCATCACCGGCTTGCCGTTGACCTTCACGCCGCCGGGCAGATAGTAGCGCACGTTTCATACATTCGCGATTTCGGCAATGACCGGCGCGGATGTCTCCATCAGCAATCCGTTTGTTGTGTGCGACGATACGTTTGAAGAGGGTCATCAGGTCGCCCTCGTGCAGATCAAAGCTGGCATCAACGGAACTTTGCAGCGCCGTGTCTGGAGGATCAGCCGTCACGCCCAGCTCCGAACAGCACCTTCTCCAGCTTGGCCACTTCGGCGGTGCGCCCCTCGGGTGAAAGCGTGTCGAGATTGCGCTGACGCCACTTCACAGCAGGAAGGTTGGCCATCTCCGGCATGTCGCGCACGAAGAGATTGATGGCGGTCCCGCCCTTGAGGGCGAAGACGGTTTCCTCGGCGACGAACGGCAGCACGCGGATGAGGAGCGTGATCTGTTGCCGGTAGAGGTTACCATAGGCCATCAAGATCCTCTGGCACGGTGATGTGATAACGGCGATTGAGTTTGCCGCCTTTCACCAGAACACGATTGCCTGTTCCGAGACCGAAACTCTCGGGTTCGAGTTGGTTCAGCCAGCGATGGTGATGACGCTCCGCGAAGAAGAAAAACAGCCGCTTCACTTTCACGCTGTGGCAATCGGCGAGCAGCTTTTTGAGACGGCGCGGGCTGAGCGTGGACATCCCTTCCATCAGCTTATCGACCTGATGGAAGCTCTCGTTTTTCGGCAACTCATCCAGCAGTTCGAGCAGAGCGCGTTCCGGAGCGGAGACTGTCAAGGGAAAGCTCAGATGGCCCCATTCGATCTGCCTGAAACTGCCGTGGATCGGGTCAACGGATTTTCCGGTCTCGGTTTCGATGTCCCGTGCGAGGCTGGTTAAGCTGCGCGTGATGGGGTCGTTTCGGAAGAGCCGCTTGCCCGTGTGGTGGATGAACCGCACGCCGAGATGCAGATCACCCAGCCAGGTTGGGGGAGCTTCTGGCCCGTAGAGATGAACCTCGCGGACCTCTTGCGAGAGGTAATGCCCCATGCCTTGCAATTCGAGTGCGGTTCGACCGCCGACCACGAGGAGCTTGTTCAGGGGTGCTTGCAGGGAGATGACGACCTGCTGCCAGGTGAGTCTGGTTTTCGTCGGGCGGCGATAGACACGCCGTGCGGGCCGCTCCAGCCATCCCGCCGCGACGTACTGGCTGCACAGCGATGTGGAGTAGCCCTTCTGGCGCAGCCACGCGGAATCCACGAGCAGCCCCTCGGGCAGCAGGTGAAAGAGTTGGTTTAGTTTTCCGTCGTTTTGCATACGCACACTATGCTAACTAGCGTAAATTCAAACCTGGGGCAAGTTTGGTAATGGGTCTTTATACGTAGTCTCACTATGCTAACGCGCAGTTATATAAACATGGCGCGTCCGACTGCGCCGGAGCGGGCTCTCGTAAACCAAGCCGCTGCGCCGTCTCGGCCATCCTGCATCTATCCCTCGCGCAAAGCCCTTGGGCCTTGCCCCGAGCGCACTTCGGAGCCCCTTCCGCCCAGCTTCATACGCGCTTCCGCGCTCCTTGCAGCCGGTTCCCAGCCAAGGCGCCCGCTCCGTTTTCACCCCCCATTCTCGCCGAAGGGCAAGGCCACCTTGGGTCTCCAAGGACCCAAGAAAAAGGGGGCCGCAGCCCCCTTTTCCCATGAGCAGGCAAGGCTCAGGCGGCGGCGCTCGGCCGGGCCTTCACGCGCTCGAACCAGGCGGTGATGTTCTTGAACTCGGGGTTGATGGGCTGGCCCACCGACGCGCCGAACTCAAGGAACACGAACAGATGGATGTCGGCCAGGGTGAAATGGTCACCGGCGATCCACTGCTTGCCGGCCATCAGGCCGTCCAGCCACTTGATCTTGTCCTGGGCGACGGCCTTCAGGCCGGCGGCGGCCTCGGGCAGCACGCGCATGCGGTTTTCGAAAATCTTGATGCCTTCGGCATAGCGGAAACCGCTGGTGAGCGGCTCGATGATATTGAGGTCGACGCGGCGCACCCACATGCGGGTCTTGGCGCGCTCCTCGGCAGTGGTGCCGATCAGGTTGCCACCGGGGTGCTTTTCGTCGAGGTATTCGCAAATGACGGTGATTTCGGCCAAATAGCTGCCGTCATCCAGTTCCAGCGCCGGGGTCTGGCCGCTGGGATTCTTGCCCAGATAGGGGCCCTGGCGGTTTTCGGCGCCCATCAGGTCCACGGTGACCTTGGGCAGGTCGATGCCTTTTTCCGCCATGAACATGCGGACAACCTTGGGGTTGGGGCCGATCGAGTCATAAAGTTTCATGTTTGTTCCTCCCATTGGGGGCAGGCCTGTGCCTGACCGCTGCGCAATCCCATGCCGGGTGGCCGGGAAAATCAAGGCACCCACCCGGATGCTGGCTTTCCCGTGATACGGGATGATCAGGGTCGGTTTAAAGACAGTAATTCTCTCGGTTGGAAAACAGAAAAATCCGGGCCCCTGAAAACCCTGCCCGCTGCAACCCGGCTGTGGCTGCATCCCGCCTATTCACAAAGTCCCGCATTGTTCATTGGAGTTATGTTTCTGCGCCACCTTTCCCCCTAAACTGCGGCATCGGGGTGTAAATAGCTTTGCCCCCAGTAATTGTTGCGTTGGGAGTGCCTTGCAGATGGCGCCGAGAGACCGCTTGATCGCTCTTGCCGGACGGGCCAAGAACGCGCCCTTTATCGACCTGCCCCTGCGCTATTGGCCGTTTGCCCGCTATCGCGTGCAGAATGTGCTGCAGACCTTTGATGGCGCCGAGCCCCAGGGTCGGCAAGTGCTGGCGGATACGCTGACCGCCCGCACCCTCAGGCATGCCCGCCAGACACCCCATGGCCGGGGGCGCAGCGCCAAGCTCTCCGACTGGCCCATCCTGACCAAGGAAGACCTGCGGGACCACCCGGAAGATTTCGTCATGCCCGGTGTGATGCGCATTCCGGCAGGCACGGGTGGCACCACAGGCATTCCCTTGCGCCTCTGGCGGTCGGCCGAGAATGTGGCAGCCGAGCAGGCCTTTCTGGATCATGTGCTGTTGCCGCACGGGCGCACCATGGGCGGCGCACGGGTGGCGATCCTGCGCGGGGAGGTGATCAAGACGGTTGCCGACAGGCGGCCGCCGTTTGGTGCCTATACCCACTGGGGCCGGCGCCTTGTGCTCTCCAGCCCGCATCTGGCGGCAGACACCATCGGCTGGTACGCCCACGCCTTGCAGAGCTTCCGCCCGGATGTGGTGGTCACCTATCCCAATCTTGCGCTGAACCTGCTGCATTTCCTGCGCGTCCAGGGCATGCGCGTGCACCTGCCACTGGTGATGAGTTCGTCGGAAACCCTGACGCCCGAAGTGCGGCGGGAAATCGCCGATGGCTTTGGTGCCGAGGTGATCGACTATTACGGCCAGTCCGAGCGTGTCAGCCTTGCCATTGCCCGCACCGCCGATGATTTCCGCTTTGTCCCCGCTTATGGCCGGGTGGAATTGGTCACGGCGCCTGATGATCCGGTGGATGATCTGGGGCGGGCGGTGCGGATCATCGGCACGGGCTATTGGAACGAGGCCATGCCGCTGGTGCGCTATGAGACGGGCGACCGGGCCATCGTGCCGGCGCACGCCGACGATGAGATGCTGCAGGCCATCGGCCTTGGCCTGAGGCCGTTTCTGGGGATTGCCGGGCGGATCGAGGAATATGTGCTGTCGCCGGCGGGCACGCGCATTTGCGCCCTCAGCACCCTGCCGCGCGAACTGCCGGACCTGTTGCAGATCCAGATCGTGCAGGAAGCGCTCGACGCCCTGACGATCCGGGTGCGGGTGCGCCCCGGCTTTGGCGAGGAAGGCCGCGGTCGTCTGCTCGCCAATGCCCGCCTGCGCATTCCGCCCCAGATGCGCATCGACCTCGTCGAGGTGGACGAGGTCGAACGCACAGCCCAGGGCAAGGCCCCCCTGGTCATCCGCCGCCTGCCCCCGATCCTGTCGGGGGCGGTGACGGCGGCCTGAAAGGGGGGCCCGGTTGTTGGCTCAGCCCTTGGGCAGGTTGGCGTAGACCGCCTGCTCGAAGGCGACCAGGGCGTCCAGCACCTTGGGATCATTGGCGGGCAACAGCTGCATCATCAGGACAGCGGCCACGCCCGTGGTGGGGTCGATCCAGTAATAGGTATTGTGCACCCCGGCCCAGGCCAGGCTGTTGGCAGCGCGGCAGCCGGGCACATCCTCGGTGTTGAGCAGGAAGCTGAGGCCCCAGCGCTTGATCTGGCCGGGGAACATTTCCGCCGTCAGGGCCATGGCGGGGTTGTCGCTCTTCATCACCGGCACTTCGATATTGCCGGCGGCGTTCTCGCCCATCAGCTTGACCGTTTCGGCCTTCAGCACGCGCTTGCCGTTCAACTCGCCGCCATTGAGCATCATGCGGGTGAAGGCAAGGTAATCCGGCGCCGTGGAGAACAGGCCGCCACCGCCCATCAGGAAGTCGCCCTCGGCCGTGAACTCAAAGGGGATCGCCGTAATCCCGCCGTCCGGCGTGCGCGAGGTGGCATCCACCAGGCGGCTGGCCATGTCGGGCCGCAGCAGGAAGGTGGTGTCCTTCATGCCCAGCGGCTGGAACAGGTGCTGCTGCATATAGTCTTCAAGGTTCTGGCCGCTGACCAGCTCCACAATGCGCCCGGCCCAGTCGATGCCGATGCCATAGGTCCAGTCCTCGCCCGGATCGAACATCAGGGGCGCCTTGAGGGAGTCATATTTGCAGGTGGTGATGGAGGGCAGGCCCTCGTGCTCCATATAGCGCGCCACATCCTGGTTGAAGATGTCATAGCTGAGGCCAGACGTGTGGGTCAGCAGGTGGCGCATGGTGACCGGGCGCTTGGGCGCGCGGGTGATGGGCTTGCCGGCGGCATCAAAGCCTTCCAGCACCTTGACCGCCTTCAGCTCTGGCGCGATCTCGCCCATGGGCTGGTCGAGGCCGATGCGGCCCTGTTCCACCAGCTGCATGGCGGCAGCGCCCGTGACCGCCTTGGTCATGGAGGCGATGCGGAACACCGTATCAAGCCCCGCCGTGCCTTCGCCCGCCACGGTGCGCGTGCCCGCCGCGCCGCTGTAAAAGACGCCCGCCCGCGTGGCGGCCATGCCGACGATATTGGCGGATGCCTTGTTCGCTATGGCCTTGCTGAGGACCTGGTCGATTGCTGATGCCATCTGGCGCTCTCCCTGCCGGTTATGGGTTTTGGTTGTCGGCGCTCAGGTTAAGCCACCCCGGGCCTCTTCGCCAAGCCTGTCGGCCACCTGACGCCAGCGGTCGACATCGGCAGAGGTGGCAAAACCCCTCTCATGATCGGCCCACGACCTGCGCAGTTCGGCGCACCAGCGGGCTGGATCGGGCAGCCTCGCGGGGTTCAGGCCCAGCACATCCAGCAGTTGATGATCATCAAGCGACAAGGGCCATGGCGAGGCATCTGTCATCTTCGCGGCCTCAGTCTTGCCGGGTCTGGACGATGTTCTTTTCATGGCAGGGCAGGGTGCTGTCGAGTGGCGCCCAGGCGGGGCGGCGGCTGGTCCACAGGTTGAGGGCGATCCGCATGCCGTCATGGCTGTCAAAGGTGCCCGCCTTCAGCACCACCTGTGTGGCATCGCCGCCCATGGGATTATAGATCCAGCTGCCACAGGTGCCACAGAAATGGCGGTGCAGGGCATTGCCGCTGTCGGCCTGCTTGGTGAAAACCCGGGTCTCTCCCCTGGTGATCCGAAAGGCGCTGGCCGGCACCACGGCGTTGATGGAGCCAGCCGCACTCGTCCTGCGCTGGCAGTCGGTGCAATAGCAGGCCGCCAGCCACTCTACCGCCACGTCCACGGCATAACGGATCTCGCCGCACAGGCAGCCGCCAGTCAGGGGTTCAGACATCAGGGGTTCAGACATCAGGGGTTCAGGCAGCAGGGGTTCAGGCATCAGGGGGGTCTCCTTTGGTCCAGGCCAGCGGGATTACCGGGCTTGCCCGCACAGCCTGTCGGCCGTCTTGCGCCAACAGTCAACCTCTGTGGAGCTGGCAAAGCCCCACCGAATCGAGCGATGCAGACCTGCCGCGCGCGCCTGGCACAGCGCGGGTTCACGCGGTTTGAGGTCATGGCGCGTGAATCGGATCGTGCGCTGATCCGTTCCCTTGCCCGTCGCCTTGCCGAGGAAGGCCCCAAGGCGGAGAAGGTCCGCACGATAGTAACCATAGCCATTACGGGCGGGACACCCAAATCGGGTGGCGTCCTTGCCGCACTGCGCCGCTCTCCCCTGGTTGGGGCCGAACTCGACCTGTCGCGTCAGCGTGAAGAGGGGCGCGAGGTTGACCTGTGACCCGCTATCTTCTCGACACCAGCATCCTCAGCAACAGCGTCACGCCGCAACCCTCGGCATTCCTGCTGGCCTGGTGGGCAGAGCAGCGGGACGCGGACCTGTTCATTTCCACCCTGACGCTTGCCGAGATCCGGAAGGCCTGGGCCGCCTGCTTGCAGAAGACCCGCGTCCGCCCCTGCACAACTCCGAAGGAACCTGATTTTAGCCAGCCCTCAGGCTGAATAATTTCCAGATTTTCGAAAAAACGAGGCGCGCCAATTCTTTAAATTCTAGCCGGTTCAATTCTTCTATCTTAGATAAATTGATTTCCTGTTCTTTCAAAATGGATTCCAGCTGCGAGATATATTTTGATATGAAGGCTTGGTCGGCGCTTGGGGAGAAATCTGTTGAAAGATGATATTGGTACTGTGCAATCCAATTTTTTCCTGACAGTTCAAGCGATTGAGAGTCTCTGACGAGGGTTCGGATTTCTGATACTACATCAGGATCAATATTTTTGATTTGGTCTATAATATATTTTTCGGTCATATTCTCGTGTCGCAAAAATTCCAAAGCGAAATTACTGTCTCTGTAAGCAGAAAAATTGCCCTTGGTGACAAGCCCCGCAACACCATCGGCGCTGGACAGAATGACAGCACAACCTGCCGCCATGGCCTCTATGGCAGTGCGACCCAAGCCAAAAACCAGGTCCGCTTTCATGAATTCTGCTTCAAGCCGGTCAGAGATATTTCCAAACCCATAGCCAAATTTTTTTACTGATATTTTCTGTTGCAGGCATGCTTTCTCAATTTGAGTTGTATCATAATTATAGTTGGTAACAATCAAGGCAGATTTCGGAATTTTGTTGATCAACGGCTTTGGGCGAAAACGTTCTGTATCAACCCAATTCTGGATTAACTTCACATGCTTGCCGATTTTTTGGGTGTGTGACCAGACACGATGCGATGTCATGTTGGAAACCGCATAATACTGTACAATATTGGGATGCAGGGGTGGCATTTCCTGCCAAGGCACCACACCGTGGCAAACGAAAATTGCCCGGGTCTCGGGGAATCTAAGAATCGCTTGCACTGTCTGAATGTGATGGTGCCCATGTATTATATCTGGCACACCATCCATGTCAGCCAAATCATCATAGATGGATATGCCTGATTTGGACAATTCTTTGGCCAAAGGTCCGATTATTGGCGAATAAACAGACACTTCTATATTAAATTTCCGTAAGAATAACGCGAGTTCATAGGTGTATAACGAGGTTCCACCCCGGCTTTGCAATTCATGATTTGTGATCAGCACATGCATTGCAAGTTTTTCGGTCCATGCCAAAAAAATTTTATGAATGAATGGTCGCTTCAACCAATCCGCACATTCAATTGATAGACATACAAAACAAGGGTGTAAATAGCCTCCGAAAAGCTCTCTTCCGGCCACCCCAAAGGGTTATTCGGGCTACCCTGCCAGTCAGACCATTGGCCTGCCAATATTCTTGAGGCACTGCTCAAAAGAGAGGTGCTTGCCTGCGGCACGCCACGCTACCGAACCGGTCAACTTGAGACAAACCGGCATATCCTTACCCACAGCGCTGCGTCAGCACTCTGGCAGCGACGCTCTCCCGACCATCCTCGACCATCAAGATCCCCCCTCGATCTGATTGATCGAGGGCAGTGAGGGCGCGCGGCCGTTTACAAGTGAGCGCCCTCCGTCCGCTCAGGCGCCTGACGCCGCCTCTGCCTGGCGTAGAGCCGCATCGGGGAACAGATCGTCCGTGCCGCCCCAGGCCCCTGCGCTGCCTTTCATCAAACAGTCAGGGTTCTGACTTTACTGGGAAATTCTGTGCTCTCGTGAGGGTTCGAACCTCTACCCTTTGGCTGGCGGTGCAATGGCATATCCATAGGTTAGGATGTCATCCTTGAAAACGTCCTCGATCAAGGACCTGCCCGCCTCAAAGCCCTCGAACATCGTCGTGGTGGAGGCGCGCTTGGGGCGATGCTGGCCCTTCGCCTGGATTGAGGCGAATTCGCTGTAGAGCGACAGGGGCAGCCCCACACGTTTGGAGAACGCGGTTATGTCCTCTTCGAACGCCTCATAGCGGATCATGAAGTCAACCACGCATGCGTCCTCGACATGCGTGATGGAGCGGTTCTTGAAGAGGCCGCTGGGCCTTGAAAGCAACCATGGCCGGAAGCGGTCCAGCGACAGGTCCGCCTGTTCTCTGTGCTGCCAGAAGAACAGGCTTATGGCCATGTCATATGGGTTACGGACGATGGAAACCTTCTGGTATCCGGAAAACAGCGGCCTGCCGACGAGAGCAAGCAGGTCCCTGGCCGGGATGTGATTATAGAAAGTGGGTCTCAGGGAACGGGCGCCCACAGCGTGCAGGGCCGCCCGCCACCCCGAGTAATGGTTCTGCGGACCCCGAAACCCAAGCCCGGCCCTGAGCGCCTCGTCTTCCGGCGAAATCGGCGTGATGATGTCGTCGTCACCGAGGAATTTTGACAGGGCAATCTCGAAGCTGGTTCCGGCGGTCTTCGACGTCTTGAGAAAGATGAAGTTATGTTTCTTGCTTAGGATCATCGGCTGCCACCAACTGCGTGCATGTGTTTCGTGGGCGGAATTTGAATGTACGATAGCTGATAAACCACTGCAAAACCATCATCAATCAAAACAAGCCATTGCCATGGCTGGATTTTTCGCCGGGTGGTTTGGCGTGAGTAACGACTAACATTGCACTCTGTTCCGCGCCTCTGAGAACATGAGCAGATAAGTGCCGCGCAGGGCGCCCGGCAAACGGGCAAAGACACCGTCGAAGGGGTCCTCTGGTCGAGTGATCCCCCTCAACAAGACCCTGAACGCCCTCCTGGCGGACCTCTGTCAGATCGACAGGCGCGATCGGGGCGGCGACCCAGCCACCCGCCACGTTGTCCGGACAGAGAGGTTGGGTTCCACCTCACCTCAGGCCGCCGTGAAACTGTTCCGGCGGTGGTACTCGGACCTCCCGTCCCAGGCGCTCACTTCATGCCGTGCATCCAGCAGTGCCACCGGCAGTGGCACGAGGCGGGGGCAAAATCGGCTATCTTCAATGTCTTGATTTTCGCATTCTGAAAAAGAGAGAGAGTGTAAGAATGGAGACAAGAAAAAAGAAAAAACCACCATAAGACCCGACCCAGCCCAGCTTTTCGCGATATTGATCTGAGTGTCGGTTCGGAAAGAACTTGAGTCGCGAGAATCAGTTGTGATGAGCTTGATAGCACCGATTCGCGAGGTGCTGCATGTGGACCGCCGAGAACCGTTCCCGCTATGAGCGGCGTGGGCTGCGTTACCCAACTGATCTGACCGAC
>CANCOY010000078.1 GCA_947379865.1 Acetobacteraceae bacterium | reverse complement strand
GGCCTGCCCATGGGCCTGCTCAGCGCCGTCTATCCCGAGGCCGCCAAGGCCATGGCCGCCGGCTTTGCCGCCTGGCTGAACGCCATTCCAGAGCCCATCGTGACCCTGTTTTCTGTGGGTTACCTTGGCTACACGGGCGCCCGCAGCGTCGATAAATGGAAGACGGGGCGTTGATAGAGGGTTGGCATCGGGCCTGTGCCCCGGCCCCGTTCAACTTCCCCCCTGATGCGCTTTCCCCCTGTTCAAGTCCAACAGCCCGCAGTGCCAAGCATCGCAGGCACCCATGGTTAATATTCGCAAGGGGCAAATGAAAAATAGCTAATCAAATGGCCTTTCGCAGCAAATATTTTAACAGTATGTTCACCATCACATTGGTAAAGGTGCTGGAGTGGGCTGATGAAACCGGCTGCACAAAGTCTGATCATGGTGCTGGGCATGCACCGCAGCGGCACGAGTGCGCTCACGCGCGGCTTGCAGGTGCTTGGTATCAGCCTTGGTGACGATCTGATGCCGGCGGCAGAGGCCAACAATGGCAAGGGCTTCTGGGAAGACCAGGACGTCGTTGCCTTTAACGATTCCCTTCTGGCCAGCATCGGCCGCAGCTGGCGCAACGTGATCCCCGCCACGCCACAACAGGTCGAGGCCTGGCGCCGCGATGGCCAGGCCGGCATTGCGGCACGACTGCTGCGCACCAAGATGCGGGGTCTGTCTTCCTTTGCCATCAAGGACCCGCGCCTGGCGCTGCTGCTGCCTTTCTGGACCGGCGTGTTCAGGGATCTGGACCTTGATGTCAGCTATATCCTTGCCCTGCGGCACCCCGACAGTGTGGCGCGCTCCCTTGCCCAGCGGGATGGCATTGGCATGGACCACGCCAACCTCATGTGGCTGGGGCATGTTCTTGGCAGCCTGATGCACACCGAGGGTGTGGCGCGCACGGTGGTTGACTATGACCGGCTGATGCAGGCCCCCGAGGCAGAGTTGCGCCGCATCGCCGCATTCCTTGGGCGCGACATCGATCCCGAAGAACTCAAGGTCTATCGGGACGAATTTCTCGACCCCTCCCTGCGGCATCACCACGAACGCCTGGGGCGGGCCGGCGCCGACGCCTTCTATACCCCGCTGGTCGGTGAGATGTTCACCACCCTGACCGACCTTGCGGCGGACCGGGGCAGCCTCGACAGCGCAGACATGTCGGCGCGGCTCTCATCCTGGCTGGCGGCATATGAACGCATGACCCCCATGCTGGAGATCATGGATGATCTGGCGGCGCGCCTGGAACAGGCCTCGGCCGAACTCAGCCGCGCGCGGAAGAAAGCGGCGCGCCCGCTCAACTGGTCGCAGATGGCCTGGGCCAGGCTGAAACAGGACGTTCGCGCCGCCCTGCGCTTCCATCCCGAGTGGCGGCGCCTGCTGTCCCGCCTCCTGCGCGCCCTCACCTCCCGCCGCGTCCTCTAGGCTCCCTCCCGAAGTCCCCCCTCACGCCCTGTGGGCGACCTGGGACCAGGCGCATTCGGCGAGCATGCGGCAGGCGCTGCCGTATTGGGTGGCGTTCTCGCTGGAGGCATTGCCGTCGAGGCCGCGTTTGTAAACGCCCTGGCTGATGGAGGCGAGGCGGAACATGGAGAAGGCGAGGTAGAAATCCCACTCCGCAATGCCGTCGCGCCCGGTGCGGCGGCAATAGTCCGCCACATAGTCGGCTTCGCTCGGGATGCCGCCCTTGGCCCCGGCGCTCAGCAGGCTGCCCATGCTGGGGGATTCGTAGTGATAGAGCATGCAGTTATAGGCAAGGTCGGCCAGCGGATGGCCGATGGTGGCCAGTTCCCAGTCGAGCAGGGCGATCATGCGCGGCTCGGTCGGGTGGAAGATGGAGTTCTCCAGCCGGTAATCGCCATGGGCGATGGAGACGCTGTCGTCGGCGGGAATGTTTTTCGGCAGCCAGGCGATGAGGTCGTTCATCGGCTCGACCACCTCTGTCTGGGCGGCCTCATACTGCTTGATCCAGCGGCCGATCTGGCGATCGAAATAATTGCCGGGCTTGCCAAAATCGCCCAGGCCCACGGCCTGATAATCGACCTTGTGCAGGCGGGCCATGACATCATTCATGGCGTCATAGATGGCGCTGCGCTCGGCCGGGTCCATGCCGGGCAGGGTGGGGTCGCGGAAAATGCGGCCGCTGACATGCTCCATCACATAAAACGCGGTGCCGATCACCTCCGCGTCCTCGCACAGGGCCACGGCACGCGCCACCGGCACGTTCGTCTGGCCCAGCGCCGCAATCGCCTTGTACTCCCGCTCCACCTGATGGGCAGAGGGCAGCAGCTTGCCCGGCGGCTTCTTGCGCATCACATATTGGCCAGAGGGCGAGATGAGGAAGAAGGTGGGGTTCGATTGGCCGCCCTTGAACTGGCGCACGGTGAGCGGGCCCTTGAAGCCGGGGGCATGGGCCAGCAGATAGCTCTCCAGCGCGCCCGTGTCGAACATGTGGGCCTGACGGATTTCCGTCGTCTCTGCCAGCACCGCTTCGTCGACCTGCATCACCCTGTCCTCCCGATATTTCTTGCCCGCAGATAAGCGGCCGGGGGGCCGGATTGCAAGCCGCCCGCCTCAGCCTTTGCCCGCCTTAGCCTTTACGCGCCTCAACCCTTGATCAGGGCCTCGACAATGCGCCAGCCTTCTTCGGCCATGGGGCGCACATTGCCCGACATCTGGATGGCATGGGCCGAGGCCGCCGTGCCATCGCGCACCCGGCCGGCAATGCCCTGCATGATGCCGGCCAGCCGGAACAGGTTGTAGGCCATGTAGAATTCCCAATTGTCGATGCCCGCCCGGCCGGTGCGGCGGCAATAGGCATCGACATATTCCTGCTCGGTGGGAATGCCCAAAGCCGGCAGGTCCACGCCATTGATGCCGTTGAACACGTCCGGCCGCAGGCGCCAGGTCATGCACTGATAGGTAAAGTCGCCCAGCGGATGGCCCAGCGTCGCCAGTTCCCAGTCGAGCACGGCCAGCACGCGCGGCTCTGTCGGGTGGAAGATCATGTTGTCGAGGCGATAGTCGCCATGGACGATGGAGGTCTCTTCACCCGCCGGGATGTGATCCGGCAACCAGGCGATGAGATTGTCCATCGCCTCGATCTTTTCCGTCTCGGAGGCCTGATACTGCTTGGTCCAGCGCGAGATCTGGCGGGCGAAATAATTGCCGGGCTTGCCAAAATCGGCCAGGCCAATGGCGGTGTAATCGGTGGTGTGCAGCTGCGCCAGCGTCTCGTTCATGGCGTCATAGATGCGAAAGCGCATGGCCTTGTCCATGTCGGGCAGCTGCGGCTCCCACAGCACGCGGCCGTCCACGCAGTCCATGACATAGAACATGGTGCCGATGACGCTCTCGTCCGTGCACAGGCCAAAGGCGCGGGGCACGGGAAAGTCGGTCTTGCCCAAGGCGGCGATCACCTTGTATTCGCGGTCCACCGCATGGGCCGAGGGCAGCAGCTTGCCCGGCGGCTTGCGGCGCATGACATAGGTGGCGCCATTGCCGCCCGTCAGGCGATAGGTGGGGTTGGACTGGCCCCCCTTGAACTGGGCCACTGTCAGCGGGCCCTTGAAGCCCTCCACATTGGCTTCCATCCAGCGCTCCAGCGGCTTCACCTCGAAGCGGTGGCTGTCGCGCACGTCCTGGGTGCCGGAAAACTGTTCCTGGCGGCTTTCGGTGGCCATGGCGCCCTCCCTCTGTTCCTGTTGATCTTGTTCTTACGCCCGTTCGCGGGCAATGGCGCGCCAGCCGATGTCGCGGCGGCAAAAGCCGCCCGGCCAGTTGATGGCGTCGACGGCGGCATAGGCACGGGCCTGCGCCTCGGCCACGCTGGCGCCGGTGGCGGTCACCCCCAGCACGCGGCCGCCGGCCGGCACAAGGTTCGCCCCGTCAAGGCGGGTGCCAGCGTGAAACACGGTAACCTCGAGGGCCGCTTTGGCCGCCTGGTCGAGGCCGGTGATGGTGCCGCCTGGTTCCAGCGTGCCGGGATAGCCCTTGTTGGCCATCACCACGCACAGGCCCGCCTGATCAGAAAAGCGCAGGTCGAAACGGTCGAGCACGCCGTCCACGGTCGCGAGCAAGGCGGGCAACAGGTCGGACTTCAGGCGCACCAGCATGGCCTGGGTCTCAGGGTCGCCAAAGCGGGTGTTGTATTCCAGCAGCTTTGGCCCCTCGGCCGTGATCATCAGGCCGGCAAACAGCACGCCGCGAAAGGGCCGGCCTTCGGCCGCCATGGCGTCTACCGTGGGGCGGATGATGGTGCGCATCACCTCGTCGGTGAGGGCCGGGGTCATCACCGGGGCGGGGCTATAGGCGCCCATGCCGCCCGTATTGGGGCCGGTGTCGCCGTCGCCCACGGCCTTGTGGTCCTGGGCGCTGGCAAAAGGCAGGGCATGGCGGCCATCCACCAGGGCAAAGAAGCTGGCTTCCTCGCCCAGCAGGAATTCCTCCACCACCACCTCGGCCCCGGCGGCGCCAAAGCGGCCAGAGAAACAGTCGTCGATGGCGGCATGCGCCGTGGCCAGATCATGGGCCAGGATCACGCCCTTGCCGGCGGCCAGGCCATCGGCCTTCACCACAATGGGCACGCCCACCCGGTCAACATAGGCATGGGCGGGGGCCGCCTCGGCAAAGCGGCCATAGGCTGCGGTGGGAATGTTGTGGCGGGCGCAGAGGTCCTTCATGAAGCCCTTGGAGCCTTCAAGGGCGGCGGCCGCAGCACTGGGGCCAAAGGCCTTGATGCCGGCCGCCTCCAGCCGGTCCACCAGCCCTGCCACCAGCGGGCCTTCGGGGCCAACCACCACCAGATCCACAAGGGTTTCCGTGGCAAAGGCCACCAAGGCGTCGAGGTTCAGCACGTCAATGGGCAGGCAGGTGGCCAGCGCCGCAATGCCGGCATTGCCCGGGGCGCAGTAAAGCGTGTCCACCAGCGGTGAGGCGGCCAGCGCCCAGGCCAGGGCATGCTCGCGTCCGCCGCTGCCAACAATCAGCACCCGCATGGTTTCCGCCGCTCCAGACACGTATCAGCAAGGGGCCGCCCTGCGTTTGCCGGGACGGGGTCCCTCTTGTAACATGGCGCCGCCGCGAGGCAATCGGCCGCCGCCCGTCCATCCCCTCCTGCGCTGCCCACAGGCCTGCCCGCCATGTCCGACACAGAAGCCGTTGCCAACCTCGTCGAATACTCGGTCTCCGAGATCGCGGGGGCGCTGAAGCGCACGGTGGAGGACCAGTTTGGCCATGTCCGCGTGCGGGGCGAGCTTTCGGGCGTGAAGCGCCACACCTCCGGCCATCTCTATCTGGCGCTGAAGGATGCCGACGCCGTGCTGGATGGCGTGATGTGGCGCGGCGGCGCCCAGAAGCTGCGCTTCAAGCCGGAAGACGGGCTGGAGGTGATCGCCACCGGTCGCCTCACAACCTATCCGGGCCGCTCCAAATACCAGATCATCATCGACAGCATGGAACCGGCGGGCGCCGGCGCCCTCATGGCCCTGCTGGACGAACGGCGCCGCAAGCTGGCGGCCGAAGGCCTGTTTGACCCTGCCCGCAAGCGGCCCCTGCCGTTCCTGCCAGAGGTGATCGGCGTCATCACCTCTCCCACGGGGGCGGTGATCCGCGATATCCTGCACCGGCTGGCGGATCGTTTTCCCCGCCATGTGCTGGTCTGGCCCACGGCGGTGCAGGGCGATGGGGCGGCGGAACAGGTGGCGGCCGCCATTGCCGGCTTCAATGCCCTGGCGCCCGGCGGGCCGGTGCCGCGCCCTGATCTGCTGATCGTGGCGCGCGGTGGCGGCAGCCTGGAAGACCTCTGGGCCTTTAACGAGGAAGTGGTGGTGCGGGCTGCCGCCGCCAGCGCCATTCCCCTGATCTCTGCCGTGGGGCACGAGACCGACACCACCCTGATCGACCATGCCGCCGACCGCCGCGCGCCCACGCCCACGGCCGCCGCCGAAATGGCGGTGCCGGTGCGCGCCGACCTTGCCGCCGACCTTGATGAACTGGGCGCCCGGGCTGGCCGGGCCGGGGCGCGGGTGCTGTCGGAACGGGCAACCAGGCTCGCGGTCTGGGCGCCGCGCCTGCGTGGGCCGCAGGATCTGCTTGGCCCCGCCACCCAGCGCCTGGACGATGTGGTGGACCGCCTGCCCCGTGCCCTCAGCGGGCTGGTGGTAAAGCATGGCGGCCGTCTGGCAGCGGCGGCCGGTGGCCTGCGCCCGCGCACCATCGCCCGCGAGATCGACCAGAAGCGCCGCAGCCTGGCCGATGTGGCCGCCGCCTTGGCCCGTGCGCCGGCCCGCCGCTTGGGCGAACTTGGCACCGCCCTTGAGGGACAGGGGCGCATGCTGGAAAGCCTTGGCTATCATCAGGTGCTGGCGCGCGGCTATGCCGTGGTGCGGGTAGAGGGCCGGGTGGTGGCCGAGGCTGCCCAGGCGCCGGGCACGCCGCTGGAAATCGAATTCCGCAATGGTCGCCTTGCCGCCCTCGCGCTTGAAGGCCCGGCGCCTGCCCCCACCACAGCACCTCGCCGCAAGCCCCGGGTCGAGGTGACACCGGGCACCCAGGGCTCTCTTCTCTAGGCACATCCAGGCACATATGTGATGAACCGCTTCCTGTTATCCGTCCTGCTGCTGGTGGCGGGCCTTGTCCGGCCGGCGCTGGCGGTGGAGCTTGACCTTGCCGGTCATGCCACCCAGGGCGGGCTGATGCTGGGCCGGGTGATACCCGGCGCCCGTGTCGCGTTGGAGGGCAAGGCGGTGCAGGTAACGCCAGAGGGTGCCTTCATCATCGGCTTTGGCCGCGATCACGGCCCCTCGGCCCGGCTGGACATAACCACGGCAGAGGGCACGCGGCACGAGATGATCAAGGTTGCACCGCGCAGCTGGGATGTGCAGCGCATCGATGGCCTGCCCCCGGCGAAGGTGACGCCTGATTCCAGTGTCCAGCCGCGCATTGCTGCCGAGGCAGAGCGCCTGCAGGCGGTGCGCCGCAATGACCGTGCAAGTGCTGATTTCACCCAGGCCTTCCGCTGGCCGGCAGAGGGCCGCGTCTCGGGCGTGTTTGGCAGCCAGCGCATTCTGAATGGCGAGGCGCGCCAGCCCCATTACGGGCTTGATGTGGCCGGGGCGGTTGGCACGCCTGTGCTGGCCGCCGGTGCCGGTGTGGTGACGCTGGCTGACGCGGACCTCTATTTTACCGGCGGGACGCTCGCCATCGACCATGGTCATGGACTTGTCTCGATCTATGCCCATCTCTCGCGCCTTGACGTGAAGGTGGGCCAGCAGGTGGTGGCAGGGGATGCCGTGGGTGCCATTGGCGCCACGGGCCGGGCCACCGGGCCGCATCTGCACTGGAGCCTCAGCTGGTTTGATGAGCGCCTGGATCCCGCGCTGGTGGTGCCCCCCAGGGCGACGGCGGCAACGCCATGAAGAAAACCGCCAACCGGCGCGGCTCCCCGACACTTGTCCGCCGTCTGCGCCTTGCCGCCGAGACCGGGGGCATCCGCCTTGCCGCCCTTGTTTTTGGAGTACTGCCGCTGGACATGGCCTCGGCGATTGGCGGCGCCGTGGGCCGGGCCATCGGCCCCCGCCTCAAGGTCAGCCGCCGCGCCCGCCGCAATCTTGCCCGGGCCTTTCCCGAGCTTGATGAGGCCGCCATCGCGCAGATCGTGCGGGACATGTGGGATAACCTTGGCCGCACGGCAGCGGAGCTTCCCCACCTGCGCCATTTGCTGGAGCCCGGCAACCGCCACCGGGTGGAGGTGATCGGCGGCGAACATGCCCGCAACCTGGCCGAGGATGGCAAGCCCGGCATCTTCTTTGCAGGCCACCTTGCCAATTGGGAGCTTTATGCCCCCATCGCCCTGGAACATGGTCTGCGCCTGTCCATGGTCTATCGCATGGCCAATAACGAGGGGGCAGAGCAGGCCATCCAGCAGGCGCGCGGCAGTAATTTTGCCGATTACATGCCCAAGGGTGGCTCCACGGCCCGGCGCATCATCGAGATCATGCGCAAGGGTGGCCATGTGGGCCTCCTGGCCGACCAGAAGACCAACAATGGCATTGCCGTACCGTTCTTTGGCCGTGATGCCATGACAACGCCCATCATCGGCCTGTGTGCCCAGCGTTTCGATTGCCCGGTGGTGCCGGCCCAGGCGATCCGCCTGAAGGGGGCGCATTTCCGCCTCGTGGTTCACCCGCCGCTGGAACTGCCCCGGGGTGCGGACGGCCGGGTTGATCCGGCTGCCGCCACCGCCCTGATCAACCAGACGCTGGAGGGGTTCGTCCGCGCCCACCCCGCCCAGTGGATGTGGCTGCACCGCCGCTGGCCTGACTGAAGCGGGCAAGCACCGGGGCCAGCAGGGCCTCCAGCGCCAGGGGATCTTCAAACACCATCTCCACCGCCAGCACGGTAATCCGGGGCAGCAGGTCGGGCGGCACGCGCACCGCATCCTTGGCCGTGGTTACGACCAGTGCCCTTTGGTCCCGCGCCCGGTCGAGCAGGGGCATGAGCAGGGCGGCCGTATAGGGCTGGTGATCATCAAAAGCCCGTGCCTCCACAATCTCGGCGCCGAGGGCGCGCAGCGTGGCAAAGAATTTCTCTGGCCGCCCAATTCCGGCAAAGGCCACCACCCTGGTTCCATCAAGAGCGGGCGGGTCCACCGGCACAATCTGCCCGCGCAGCACGGGCAGTGCACTGGCAAAGGGCAGGGCACTGGCAAATGGCAGGGCACTGGCAAATGGCAGGGCGCCGCCGCCAAGCACTACCAGGGCATGGGCCCGGGCAAGGGCATCGGCCAGGGGCTCGCGCAGGGGGCCTGCGGGGATGACGCGGCCATTGCCCAACCCGGCCTGCGAATCGATCACCAGCAGGTCAAGGTCATGGGCAAGGCTGGGGTTCTGGAAGCCATCGTCCATCACGATGGCATCGCCCAGCATGCGCGCCAGGCGGGCGCCAGCGGCCCGGTCGCGCGAGACAACGGTCTGGGCGGCGCGCGCCAGCAACAGGGGCTCATCCCCCACATCGGCGGCCGTATGGCGGGCCAGATCCACCACCACGGGGCCGTGCAGACGTCCGCCATGGCCGCGCGTCAGGAACACGGGGCGGCGGCCCAGCAGCTTCAGCCGCGCCGCCACAGCGAGGGCGGTAGGGGTCTTGCCGGCGCCACCGGCCACCGGATTGCCCACACAGATCACCGGCACCCTGACCCGCTTTGGCACGGTGCGTGCCCGCCGGCGTCGGCCTACCAGGGTCCAGGCCCAGGCCAGTGGGCCAAGCAGGCGGCCGGCGAGGCCGCCGCCATCGGTGCGCGACCAGAAGTCAGGCGGCCGCATCGCCGTGTCTTCTCCCGGGCAGGGCAGGCGGGGTATGCAACATGAGGGGTGTCATCAGGTGGAGGATGCGGTCCAGCACGCCGGTGTCGGCCAGCGCGATCTGTGCTGCCCGGGCGCCGGCGGCAGCCACGGCCTGGGGATCGGCAAGCAGGGCGGCCACGGCGGCGGCCAGGGCCTCGGCATCGGCAACAATCTGCACGGCGCCGCCCTGCTCAAGTGCGGCGAAGGCCTCGGTGAAATTGGCGGTGCGCGGGCCAGACAGCACGGCGGCGCAAAGCCGGGCCGGTTCCAGCGGATTATGGCCGCCACCCGGCAGCAGGGAATTGCCCACAAAGGCAATGGGGGCTAGGCGATAGAACAGGCCCAGTTCGCCCAGCGTGTCGGCCAGATAGATGTCGGTACGGGCATCGGGCAGGTCGCCATTGGCCCGGCGCGCCACCCTCAGGCCGAGGCCGGCCAGATCGGCGGCAATCTCGCCCCCCCGCGCCGGATGGCGGGGCACGATCAGGGTGATCAGGTCGGGGTGGGTGGTGCGCAGGTGCAGGTGCACGCGGGCGGCAATGCGCTCTTCCCCGGCATGGGTGCTGGCCGCCAGCCAGCGTGGGCGGGCGCCAAGGGTGGTGTCGAGATGGGCAAGCGCCCCGGCATCGGCCGCAAGCGGTTCGGCTGCCACCTTGAGGTTGCCGGGCACGCTCACGTTCTGTGCGCCTAGTAACCGAAAGCGTTCTGCGTCTTCATTGCTTTGGGCCATGATGATGGCAAAGGCCCGCATCAGGGGCCGCGCCAGCCCCGGCAGGCGGCCCCAGCCACGCGCGCTTGCGGCCGACATGCGGGCATTGACCAGCGCCATGGGAATCCCGCGCCTGGCCGCCGCCAGCACCAGATTGGGCCAGAGTTCCGATTCCACCCAGATCGCCAGATCAGGGTGCCAATGGTCGAGAAAGCGGTTGACCGCCCCTGGCAGATCAACGGGGACAAATTGGTGCAGGGCGCCCGGGGGCAGACGTTCTGCCATCAGGCGGGCCGATGTAACCGTACCCGTTGTTACCAGCACCTGGAGGTCAAGCGCCTGAAGTCGCGTCACCAGCGGCAGGATCGACAGGGCCTCGCCAACGCTGGCGGCATGAATCCAGGCAAGCCTGCCGCCCGGGCGGGCCAGACCGGCCTGGCCCAGCCGTTCGGGCAGACGCAGCGGGTCTTCCTTGCCCCGGCGCATCCGGCGGGCCAGCAGCAGGCGCACGGCCGGGGCGGCAAGCCGGGTCAGCAGGCCATAGGTGCGGGCCGCCAGCATCGCCTCAGGCCACGCCCGCAAGGCTTGGCGCCGGCAGGGCTTCCGGCGCAGGGTCCGGCGCCACAGCCGGCACCCCCATCAGGCGGTCAGCCTCGGCGGTAAGTGCATTCAGGGCATTTTCCACCGCCAGGCGCGCGGCTTCCTGTGCGGCCGGATCGGCATCCCGGGGGACATGGATGGGCTGACCCCATAGATAGACCCCCCGTGTGAAGGGCCAGGCCAGCATGAAGCGGTCCCAACTGCCCAGGATCCGGCAGCGCGCCACCGAGAAGGTGACGGGAATGATCGGCACACCACCCAGACGGGCGGCGGCAATGATGCCTGATGAGGCGCGCATGCGTGGCCCGGCCGGCCCATCCGGGGTGATCCCCACACAGTCGCCTGCCTCCATGGCCTTCAGCATGCGCCGCAGCGCGGCGGTGCCGCCGTTATTGCTCGAGCCACGCACCGTGCCGATGCCAAGCATGCCCATGGCACGGGCAATGTATTCGCCGTCGCGGTGATGGCTGATCAGCATGTGCATGGGCGTGCCAGCCGGCCAGACGGGGGCCATCAGCATCATGCGGCCATGCCAGAAGGTGAGGATGAAGGGCTTGCCCGCGCGCCAATAGGCATCTGGCACCTCGCGGCCACGCTCGCTGAACCGGGTGGTGAGGCGGGCAAGGCGGATGAAACGCGCAACGATCCAGGGCAAGGCGTCGCGCGCAGCCTGGGATTTCAAGAGACGACGTATGGGATTCATCGGTTGTCGGCCTTAACCGGCGGCGAACCCGGCCGGAACCCGATCTGGTACGGCGGTCAGGACGGCTGGTTCACTTGCACCCTGCTGGGCATAGAGACGGGCATAGGCGCCGCCGGATGCGACAAGTTCGGCATGGCGACCGGTTTCCACCACCCGGCCATGTTCAATTACCACGATCCGGTCGGCATCTACCACCGTAGACAGACGATGGGCGATCAGCACCGTGGTGCGGCCCTTCATCAGCCGCGCCAGGGCTGTCTGCACCCGCGCCTCGGATTCGGTGTCGAGGGCCGAGGTGGCCTCGTCCAGCAGCAGGATCGGCGCATTGCGCAGCATGGCCCGGGCAATGGCGATGCGCTGGCGCTGACCGCCCGACAGCTTCACGCCATTCTCGCCCACCACCGAATCATAGCCCTCAGGCAGGTCGCGGATGAAATCGTCGGCGGCGGCGTCGCGGGCGGCAGCCTCGATCTCGGCGCGGCTGGCGTCGGGGCGGCCATAAGCGATGTTGGAGGCGACCGTATCGTCGAACAGGGTGGCGTCCTGGGCCACCAGCGCCATGTGGCTGCGCAGGGAGTCGAGGCTTACCGAAGAAACACTCTGGCCATCGATGGTCACCTTGCCGCCCGTGGCCTCCCAGAAGCGGGGAATGAGGTTAAGCGAGGTGGTCTTGCCACCACCAGACGGGCCAACCAGTGCCAGGGTCTGGCCGGCGGGCACGATGAACGACACGCCATCCAGCGCCACGGTGCCGTCGGGATAGACCATGCGCACATTGTCAAAGGCGATCTCGCCCCCGGCGATCTTCAGGGCGGGGCGCCCCGGCTCGTCACGGATGGCGGGCTCCACATCCAGGGTGGCAAAGACGCGCTCGGCGGCGGCCAGGCCCTCCTGCACGGCGGCGTTCATATTGGCCAGCGACTTCAGCGGCTGATAGGCCATGAGCATGGCGCCCAGGAACGATGTGAAGGCGCCCAGCGACATGGCGTCGGCCCGGGCGGCATTGCCGGCATAAAGAATGGTGGTGGCAATGGCGATGCCGCCCAGCGCGTCGGTAATGGGTGAGGCGGCAGAGCGGGTGGCCACGGTCTTCATGATATGGCCAAGGCGGCGGTCGATGGAGACGCGCACGCGCTCGGTCTCGGTTGCTTCCATGCCATAGGCCTTGACCAGGCGGGCGCCGGCCAGCCGCTCGTTCAGCAGGGCTGAAAGGGTGCCGGTTTCGGCCTGGGCCAGGCCAGACGCCTTGCGCATGCGCTTGCCCAGCCGGCGCATGGCCATGCCTGCCACCGGAAAGACAAAGACCGAAACAAGGCCCAGCTGCCAATTCTGCCAGAACATGACGCCTGCCAGAAACACCACCGAGAGGAAATCCTTGGCCATGCCGGTAATCGCCCGGCTGACTGATTCGCGCAGCAGCTGCACGTCGTAAAGGAACGAGGCCATCAGCTTGCCGGTATGGGAATTGTTCAGCCAGGCCAGATCGGCGCGCATCATGTGGCCGAACAGGCGCACCTGGGTATCGGCAATGATGCGCTGGCCAACAAAGGCCATGACCATGCTCTGGGCATAGTCGGCCAGGGACTTGACCACGGTGACCGCAATCACGCCCGCCGGCACCAGCCACAGCATCATCGGATCCCGGTCGATGAAAATCTTGTCCACCGCCGGCTGCAACAGCCAGGCCAGCGCGCCCGTGGTGGCGGCAACAATGGCCATGCACAGGCCGGCAACAACCAGGCGCCAGGCCTGGGGGCGGACATATTCGCGAACAAGACGCCAGATCAGCGTGCCGGACGGGGTGGGCCCACCCTTGGGTAAAGCCGGTGCGGCAGAGGCGCGTTCACGGGGGTGTTTTGATTGGGACAAGAAGGCCTGCCTTTCTGGAACCTGCAAGCGCGGCGACACTACCACGCGGCGGGGCAGGGGCGAAGTCCACCCCGCGACTTCGCCATTGCCACTTCGCAGTTGAACCCGTGGGCGGGGCTGGTCATGCTTGGCTCTGGCCGCCTCGGGTGCGGTGGGGGAATTGCCATGTCGCCTGCTGATGGAACCACCATGCCCGCCCGCCCGCCTGCCCGCAGCGGCGACTGGCAGCTGTCCACCTGCCCGCATGACTGCCCGTCCGCCTGTTCGCTGGAGGTGGAGCGCCTGGGGCCGGATCGCATCGGCCGGGTGCGGGGCAATGCGGCCCAGCCCTATACCGCCGGCGTCGTCTGCGCCAAGGTCGCCCGCTATGCCGAGCGGGTGCACCACCCCGACCGCCTGACCCAGCCGCTCGTCCGGGTAGGCGCCAAGGGCGAGGGCCGCTTTGCCCCGGTATCATGGGACGAGGCGCTGGACCGGGTGGCAGAGGCTTTTCAGGTGGCCACGGCCCGCCATGGCAGCGAGGCGGTGTGGCCCTATTATTTTGCCGGCACCATGGGGCTGGTGCAGCGCGATGGCATCAACCGCCTGCGCCATGTCATGGGCTATTCCAACCAGCTGAACACCATCTGCTCGACGCTGGCGCGCACCGGCTATGCCGCTGGCACCGGCGCCATCCGGGGGGTGGATGCGCGCGAGATCGAGGAAGCGGATGTGGTGCTGGTCTGGGGCGCCAATCCGGTTTCAACCCAGGTCAACCTGATGACCCACATCAGCCGCGCCCGCAAAACGCGGGGTGCCCGGCTGGTGGTGGTGGACCCCTATCGCACCCCCACGGCCGAGGTGGCGGACCTGCACATCTGCCCCAAGCCCGGCACCGACGCGGCGCTGGCCTGTGGCGTGATGCATGTGCTGTTCCGCGATGGCCTGGCCGACCGGGATTACATGGCCCGCCTGACCTCTGGCGCCGACGCCCTGGAAGCCCATCTGGCCAGCCGCACGCCCGCCTGGGCAGAGGCCATCACCGGCGTGCCGGCGGCGCAGATCGTGGAACTGGCCCATCTCTGGGGCTCGACCAGGCGCGCCTTCCTGCGCCTTGGCTATGGCTTTGCCCGCAGCCGCAATGGCGCCGTCAACATGCATGCGGCCGCCTGCCTGCCAGCCGTCACGGGGGCCTGGGCGCAGCGGGGCGGCGGTGCCCTGTTTGCCAACTGGGATCTATACAGTTACGACCGCAACCTGATCGAGGGGCTGGACGCGCGCCAGCCGGGCATCCGCACCCTCGACATGTCGCAACTGGGGCCGGTCCTGACGGGTGACCCGGTGGCCCTGAAGGGCGGCCCGCCGGTAACAGCGATGATCGTGCAGAACACCAATCCCGCCGTGGTCTGCCCGGATTCTGCTTTGGTGCGTGCTGGCCTGATGCGCGACGACCTGTTCCTGTGCGTCCACGAACAGTTCATGACGGACACGGCGCAACTGGCCGATGTGGTGCTGCCCGCCACCACCTTTGTGGAACATGATGATGTCTATCTGGGTGGCGGCCACACCTTTGTGTCGCTGGGCCTGAAGATGGTTGAGGCGCCGGGCGACTGTCGCTCGAACCACGAGGTGATCTTGGGCCTGGCCCAGCGTCTGGGGGCCGCGCATCCGGGCTTTGGCATGACGGCGCGGGAACTGGTTGAGGCCACCTGCGCCAGTGCCGGCTGGCCGGGGATTGAGGGCTTTGGCGCTGGCAATGCCCATGAATGCGCCCTGCCGTTCGAGACGGCCCATTTCCTTGATGGCTTTGCCACCCCCGACCGGCGCTTTGCCTTCGCGCCCGACTGGAGCCGCTTTGGCCCCGAAGGCCACCGCCTGCCCGCCCTGCCCGATCACTGGGCCGTGGTGGAGGCGGCGGACGAAACCCATCCCTTCCGCCTGGTCACGGCACCTGCCCGCAGTTTCCTCAATTCCAGCTTCACCGAAACCCCCGGCAGCCGCGCCCGCGAAGGTCGGCCCTGTGCCCTGCTGCACCCCGACGATGCCGCCGCACTTGGTCTGGGGGATGGCGCCCTGATCCGCCTTGGCAACAGGCGCGGCACGGTGGCCCTGCACCTGAAGCTGTTCGAGGGGCTGGGACGGGGCACCGTGGTGGTGGAATCCCTGCACCCCAATGGCGCCTTTGTGGAAGGCATCGGCATCAATACTCTTACCGGGGCCGATGCCGCCCTGCCCGCAGGGGGCGCCGTGTTCCACGACAGTGCAGTGTGGGTGCGCGGGGCCTGAAAAGTGCGGCTCAGGCGGTCTTTTCGGGTGGCTTGAACTCGCGCAGCTTGTCCACCAGCCAGTCGTGCAGCACGGGGCCGGCGGAAATCGCGTTCAGATGGCGGGTAACCGGCTGGTTGTAACGAAATCGGTTGCCCAGATGGTCGGTCGCATGGCCGCCCGCCTCGGCAATGATCAGGTCAGCCGCCGCAATGTCCCAGTCGCTTTTGCCCGACAGGGTGACCGAGGCGTCAAAGCCGCCGGACGCCACCAGGGCAATGGTATAGGCAATGGAATTGCGGTCGTTGATGTCCAGTTCCGGCCAGGGCGTGGCCCAGCTGGGATGGGTGAACAGGCCGCGTGGCCCGATCACCCGGGCACCCGGCATCTCGGCCCGGTCGCTGACGGTGATCAACTGGCCATTCAGGCGGGCGCCGCCGCCAACTTCTGCCGCGAACAGCTCGTCGGTGGCGGGGTTGAAGATGCAGGCATGGGCCGGCCGCCCATCTTCCACCACGGCAATGCTGACGCAGTAATGCGGCGCCCCCTTGATATAGGCGCGGGTGCCATCGATTGGGTCCACCACGAAGACGCGCTGGCGGTTAAGCCTCTCCGGATCATCGGCGGTTTCTTCGGAAAGCCAGCCATAATCGGGCCGGGCCTCCAGCAGGCGCTGGCGCAGCAGGCGGTCGATGGCGATGTCGGCCTCGGTCACGGGATCGCCCTTGGCCTTGTCCCAGGTGGTAAAGCCATCCCGGGCAAAATCCATGGCGATGGCGCCCGCCTCCCGCGCGGCGGCAACCAGCAGGGCGAGGTCGCTCAACGCCCCGCCACCGTCAGGCCTTCCAGCCGCACCGTGGGCACGTCGGTGCCATGGCGGAACACCAGATCGTCGGCGGGTGTCAGGCTGCGGAACATGTCCTTCAGATTGCCCGCAATGGTCAGGCCGCTGACCGGGCGGGCCAGCTTGCCATTCTCGATCCAGAAGCCGGCGGCCCCCCTGCTGTAGTCGCCGGTAACCCCGTTCACCCCCATGCCGATCAGCTCCGTCACATAAAAGCCATCGGCAATCTCGCCGATCAGGGCCTCGCGGCTGAGCTTGCCCGGCAGCATATAAAGGTTCGACGGCGCCGGTCCCGGCGGGCCTGAGGTCCCGCGCGAGGCATGGCCCGTGCTGCCAAGGCCCAGCTGCCGGGCCGAGGCGCTGTCCATCAGCCAGGTCGTCAGGGTGCCGTCGTCGATCAGGCGGCGCGAGGTGGTGCGCACCCCCTCGCCATCAAAGGGGCGGGAGCGCAGGCCGCGCTTACGGTGCGGCTCGTCCATGATGACGACGCCCGGCGCAAAGATCTGTTGCCCCAGCCGGTCCTTGAGGAAGCTGGTGCCGCGCGCAATGGCGGCGCCCGAAATCGCCCCGATCAGATGCCCCACCAGCGAGGGGGAGACGCGGGGGTCAAACACCACCGGCACCTTGGAAGTGCCGACCTTGGCCGGGTTCAGCCGCTCCACCGCGCGCTTGCCGGCAGAGGTGCCGATCTGGGTGGGGTCTTCCAGATCGCCGGCATGGCGGGCGCTGGAATAGTCATAGTCGCGCTCCATCCCCGTGCCTTCACCGGCCACCACCGAGACGCTGACGGAATGGGAGGAACTGCGATAGCTCTGGGCAAAGCCGTGGCTGCTCATCAAGGAGACCCGGGCCTCCCCCCACGAGCCACCGGCGCCCTCGGAATTGGTGACGCCGCGCACGGCCCTGGCCGCATCCTCGGCGGCGGCGGCCCGGGCAATCAGGGCCTCCACCTCCGGCTCCACCGGATCGTGCAGGTCGAGGTTCTGGGGGGCCTTTTCCAGCAGGTCGGGGTCGGCCAGGCCGCACCAGGGGTCGGGCGGGGCGGCGCGGGCCATGGAGATGACCCGGTCCACCAGGGCGTCGAGCGCTGCCCCATCGGTGCGGGTGGACGAGGCCGACGCCTGGCTCTTGCCAAAGAACACCCGCAGGCCAAGGTCGCGGCTCTCGGACCGCTCCACATCCTCCAACCGTCCCAGCCGCCACGAGACGGACAGACTGGCGCTGTCATACATCATGGCGTCAGCGGCATCGGCACCCTGGTTGCGGGCGCGGGCGATGACAGAGGCAAGCAGATCAAGCTGGGTGTCGGCGGGTTTCATCAGGGGCCTTTCGGTTCTGGCCCAGAGTATACAGGGGCCAGAGGCATTCCCGAAACCACCCTTAGGGGGCGG
>CANCOY010000077.1 GCA_947379865.1 Acetobacteraceae bacterium | reverse complement strand
CCTATCAGGCCATCGCCGGTCTTGATTATGATGTCGCCCCTGATTGGAAAATGGGTGTCCAGTACCGCTATTTCGCAACACCCGGCATCAACAAGCTTGGCGTGCTGAAGGGTAGCGGGGGTCCTTTTGGCGGCATTGAGATTTCGCGCGACGATCTCGCCATCGGCAGCCATTCCGTTTTCCTGGCCGTCACCTATTCGTTCGGCGACAGTGTGCCGGCGCCGGTCCCGGCTGTGGTCGCAGCCCCACCGCCCCCGGCCCCGCCGGCACCAGAACTGGCGCGCTCTTATCTGGTTTTCTTTGACTGGAACTCTTCTGCGGTCACCGCCGAGGCGGCCGGCATCGTCGGTGAAGTAGCGAGAGCGGCAACGCAGCTGGCGGTCACCCGGGTTGAGCTTACCGGCCATGCCGACCGCTCGGGCAGCAGCGATTACAACCAGAAGCTTTCCGAGAAGCGCGGCGCCGCCGTGAAGAACGCCCTGGTGCAGCTGGGCATTCCGGCCGCCAATATCACGGTGGTGGGCAAGGGCGAGGCCTCGCCGCTGGTGCCGACAGCAGATGGCGTGCGCGAGCCCCAGAACCGCCGCGTGGAAATCGTCCTGCCCTGATAGGCCCAGGGGGGCACGCCCCACAGGCCCATGAAAACCCGGTAGCCAAGGGCTGCCGGGTTTTTCTTTACTTCACGACAAAGGCATTGCGCAGGTCGGCCACCGAGGCGTCGCGTGCCGTGAGCGGTTCCAGGCCAAAGCGCACTTCCAGGGTGCGCAGGATGCTGGTGGTGTCATAGACCGTGTGGTCCACAAAGCCCTTGCGGGCCAGTGGCGAGATGATGAGGGTGGGCACCCGCACGCCGGGGCCAAAGCGGTCGCCCTTGGGCGGCGCCACATGATCCCAGGTGCCACCGTTTTCATCAGAGGTGATGATGATGGCGGTGTCGTGCCAGTTGGGGCTTTGCTGGATCAGCTTTACCAGCGCCGTCAATTGGGCGTCGCCGGTGGCGGGATCGGTATAGCCGGGGTGCAGGTTGTCGCGCCCCAGCGGCTTGTAGAAAGCCACCGCCGGCAAGGTGCCCTGGCGCACCGCCGCCTCGAATTCCGCCCCGTCCTTCAGATGGTCGCGCCGCGCCGGGGTGCCGGGGGCAAAGGCCGCGAAATAGTTGAAGGGCTGGTGGTGGGGCATGAACATCTCGGGCTGTTCATAGGCCGGCAGGCGGCCCGCCTCCGCCTCGGCCCAGCCGGCGCCATACCAGGCCCAGGAAATCTTGTGGGCCGACAGGCGGTCGCCGATGGTGGCCATGGTCTGGGGTGGCAGGCGCTCTTCAGGCTTGGACTTGGCGTGATAGGGCATGTAGGTGGGCTGCAGCGTATTCACCGCAAAGCCATCGGGCGTCACCGAGCCATTGCGCGACCACACCGGCGGCCCCTGCAGCGCACTGGCCGGGGAATTGGCGGCGCGCACCAGCTTGCCCGTGGCCGGGTCCACATCGGCCACAAGGTTTGCCGGGGCATTGGGGAACACCGGGGCGCAGGCGCAGATCAGGTGGATATGGTTCAGGAACGAGCCACCAAAGGCACCATGGTGGAAATGATCCGCCAGGGTAAAGGCCTTGGCCAGGGCCTGCATCTGGGGCACGCCCTCGGCATAAAAGCCCATGGCGAGGCCGCCGGCGTCTGACACCTCAACGAAGCGGTCATTGCGGCCGCCGTTGATCTGTTCCTGCTCCTCATAGAAGCGGTGCACCAGATCGGGCGTGCGCTCCCCCGCCGGCACAAAGCGGCCAATCTCGAACGGCGCATTGGGCAGATCGGCCGGAAAACGCGGATCTGCCTTGGCCTTCTCCCATGTCGCCGGCAGATGGGGCAGCACCGTGCCATCCCGATCCACCTGCGGAACCAGCGCCGCCGGCCCTGCGCCCTCTGCCGGAATGCCATCAGCGCCGGGGAAATGCCCATAGAGCCCGTCAAAGCTGCGGTTCTCGGTATAAATCACCACAAAATGCCCGATCCCCGCAAAGGGATTGGCCTCCGCCGCGAGGGTGGCTGAGCCGGAAAGGCAAACAAGCCCGAGGGCAAAGAGGGCTGGCAGGCGTGTGGTCATGGGTGAAGCCCCTGGGAGATGCGGCGCTTTGGAGGGTGCAGGCTAAGGGGCCAAGGGTAAAGGGCGGATGTTTCAGTTTGGTGATGGGAGCCCCTACCGCCGCCTTCTCAACAACACATAGAACGCGCCTGCGCCGCCGTCGCGTTGTTGGGCGGGGGACCAGGCGAGCACGCGGGGGCGGTTGTGGGGGGCGGAGAGCCAGCGGGGGAGGCTGTCGCGCAGCACGCCGGGGCGGCGCTGGTCCATGCGGAAGGGCATGTCGTCGTCTTCATCGCGCAGGCGGCTGCGCAGGCCGGTGCCGGTGATGATCAACAAAGAGCGGCGGCCGGCGGCCTCGGCGCGGGCAAGGAACCCTTCCAGTTCCCGCCAGGCGTCGTCCTGGGTCAGGCCGTGCAGGTCGAGGCGGGCTTCGATGGGCATGCGGCCGCGGCGCAATTTGTCGGCGGTGCTGCCGTCCAGCGTGTCGAGGCGGGTGGCGTCCAGCCCGCGTTCGGCGACGGAGACGGCAGGGCGGGCGCGCTTTTCCAAAGGGGGCGGGGTCAGTTCCGCCGGGCGCACCTGATCGATGAAGGGGGCCCTGGCGGCAGCTGCGGCAGCGGTGGCGGCGCCTGGTGTAATCTCTGGCGGCTCTGGCACCTCGGGCAGGCTGCGGCCGGCCAGCGGGCGCGTGTCCTTCATGGCAGCGGCCCAGAGTTTGGCCTCTTCAGGGCCAAGGGTGCGGCCGCGACGCCCGCGCATCAGGCCCCCGGAACCATCAGGATAACAAGCCGGCGCGGCCCATGGGCACCCATGATCATGGTCTGCTCAATGTCGCCCGTGCGCGAGGGGCCGGTGACAAGGTTCACCGTGCGCGGTGGCCAGGCGGCACCATGGGCGTTCCGCAGGCGCGCCCAGGCATCTTCCAGCGCCCCGTCGAGCCGGCCATGGGGCAGGATGACATATTGCACATCGGGCACAAAATTGAGGGTGGTGGAGCGTTCCGCCCCGGAGGTGAGCACCAGGGTGCCCGTCTCGGCCACGCCCGCCTCTGCCAGGGCCAGGCCCACCTGCACCCCGGGCACGCCGGTGCCCACTTCCACCGCCAGCAAGGGCCGCGTGTGCCAGGGCAAGGCGGCAAGGGCCGGGTCGGGGGCAAGGCGCAAAGCGGGCGGCAGGTTCAGGCTGGCGAGATGATCGGCGAGCGCTGCCGGCACCTCGTCGAGGGAGGCGAGGTGCAGCACCTCGGCGGCCACGCCGCTGGCGGCACTGGCAAAGGCCGCCACCAGATCGTCCGCCCGGCCCCGGGCGGGGATGGTGTGGCGCTGGTGCCGGGCAAGCGTCGCATCAAGGCCCTGGGCGCGGCCGGTAGGCAGGGGGCCACGGCCAAGGGCGGCGCGCACGGCGCCCAGCACGCGGGCGCGGTTGGCCGGGCCAGAGCTGGGCGTGGGGGCGGGCGTGGGGGCGGGCGTGGAAATGGGGCTCTTGTCAGCCACGGCGCTGCTCCGCCCAAAGGTCGCTGAAGGTGCGGCCGGCGGGTGCCGGCATGTCGCGCCCGGCGGTCCAGCCAGCCGTCAGGGGCAGGCGGGCAATGCCCTTTGAGCCCAGGCGCTTCAGCACGGCCGCCGCCACACGCGCCACCAGCCGATAGGCCCAGGGGCGCCGCGCCAAGGCCGACCACAGGCCAAGGCCCCAGCGTTCCGCCGTGGGCGACCAGCCGGCGGCAAAGCTTTTCTCGCGCCAGCGGCGCATCAGGTCGGGCAAGGGAATGCCCATGGGGCAGACCTCGGCACAGCGGCCGCAGAAGGTGGAGGCGGCGGGCAGATCGGTATGGCCGAACAGGCCCTCAATCTGAGGGGTCAGCACCGCCCCCATGGGGCCCATATAGACCGCGTCATAGGCATGGCCGCCAATGGCGCCATAGACCGGGCAATGGTTCATGCAGGCGCCGCACTTGATACAGCGCAGCATTTCCTGGAACTCGGTGCCCAGCATGGCGGAGCGGCCATTGTCCACCAGCACCACGTGAAAGGCATCCGGCCCGTCGGCATCGCCCGGGCGGCGCGGGCCGCAGGAAAAGGTGGTGTAGACCGACATGTCCTGGCCGGTGGCGGAACGCGCCAGCACCCGCAGCAGGGTGGCCGCATCCTCGTGCCCCGGCACGATCTTTTCGATGGACGACAGCACCACATGCACCCGGGGCAGCGACTGGGTGAGGTCGCCATTGCCCTCGTTGGTGACGATCACGGTGGAGCCGGTTTCTGCCACCAGAAAGTTCGCCCCGGTGATGCCCACATCAGCCGCGAAATAGCGGGGCCGCAGCATCTGCCGTGCCTCTGCCACCAGGGTTTCGGGCTGGGTCAGGTCGCGGGCGGGGTCGAGGCTGGGGTGATGGCTGCGGAACAGGCCCTCCACCGTGTCGCGGGTCATGTGCAAAGCGGGGCCGATGATGTGGCTGGGCGGCTCTTTCGCGATCTGGATCAGATATTCGCCAAGGTCCGTTTCCACCGGCTCGATGCCATTGGCCTCAAGGAAGGGGTTGAGGGCGATTTCCTCGGCCACCATGGACTTGCCCTTGGTGACGGTGCGCGCGCCCGCCGCCTGGCAGATGGCCAGCACGGTCTGGCGGGCGCTTTCGGCATCAGGGCACCAGTGCACGCTGCCGCCGCGCGCGATTACCTCGGCCTCGAAGCGCTCCAGATAATGGTCGAGGTTGTCGAGCACATGGTTCTTGATGGCCTGGGCGTCGGCCTTCAGCGCCTCGAACTCCGGCACGGCGGCAATGGCTGTGGCGCGGCGGGTGGCAAAGCCGGTGCTGAGGCGGTTGAGGGCGGTTTGCAGATTGGCATCCACCATGGCGTCGGCGGCCCGGCTGGCAAAGCTGCGGCTGGACTGACCAGACGGCTGCTGCTGTACGCTCATGATCCCGCCTCCCCCTTGGCCAGCCGCGCTGCCACGGCCTTTGGCACCAGGATCCAATAGCGCCCCGGCTGCTTCATTGCACCCGCCCGGCGCTCGGCTTCTGCACCATGGCCCCAGAAGACATCGCCGCGCACCGGCCCACGAATGGCACCCCCCGTATCCTGGGTCACCATCAGGCGGCGCAGGGGCAGGGTGCCGCCATCGGCCAGCGGCACGGTGCTATCCAGCCACAGGGGCAGGCCAAGCGCCAGAAATTTGCGGTCCACCGCCAGGCTGCGACCAGGCGTCAGCGGCACATTCTGGGCGCCGGGCGGGCCGCCCAGGGGGCCGTTGGGATCGGCCGGCGGGCTGCCCAGATCACGGAAGAAAACATAAGACGGATTGCTGTTCATGAGGGCGCCCGCCTCCTCCGGATGGGCCGCCAGCCAGGCCTTGATGCTGGCCATGCTCACGCTCTCGCGGCTCAGCGCGCCCCGGCGGATCAGCTCGCGCCCGATGGCGACATAGGGCTGGCCGTTCTGCGCCGCATAGCCCACCCGCAGGGCGCCGCCGTCTGAAAGTGTTACAAGGCCAGAGCCCTGGATGTGCAAAAAGAACGCTTCCACCGGGTCCGCCACAAAGGCCAGTGGCCGTGCCCGCGGGCCGAGCGCGCCGGTCTCGATGGCGGCGCGGTCGGGATAGGGTTCGAGGGCACCTTCGGCGACGCGGCCAGCGATGCGCTCACCCTTCAGGCTGTCGCGGAAGCGGCCCAGGTCCACCATGACGAGGTCGTCTGGCCGCGCCAGCAGGGGCACGCGGTGGGCTTCATCGGCGGTGCGGCTGCCGGCGAGCGACGGTTCATAATAGCCGGTGAAAAGGCCCGCGCCCTCGCCCGTCGTGCCCACCAGAAGGGGGCTGAGGCGGTCTTCCAGAAACGGGCGGACGGCGGCGGCCTCAGGTGCAAGGCTGGCGGCGTCTGCACAGATGCCCTGCCAGTCGGCGGCAGTGCCGGCCGGCGCCAGTGACAGTTCGGGCCGGGCGGCCTTGAGGCGGGCGCACGAGGCCAGAAAGGCCGGCAGGGCTGCCGCCAGATCATCATCGGCCCAGCCGGGCAGGCTGGCAAAGCTGGCGGGAGAAAGGGTGAGCGTTTCGGCGGCAAGGGGTGCCGGTGGGCGCAGCCAGACCCAGGTGGCAAGGCTGCCCGCCGCGCCGCCAAGGCCGAGGCCCACAAGCAGCGCCGCCGCAAGCCCGGCACGGCTGCGGCCCGGGGCGTGCCGCCAGGCCATGGGCCTAGGCGGGGGTGGCGGTGGCGACCAGGGTCCAGTTCGGATCGCGGCTGCGGGTGTCGCGGGCAAAGGTCCAGATGTCGGTCACTTCACGGGCGGCGGTGGGATGCCCCTCCACCACATTGCCAGTGGCATTGCGCGTGACGGAGACGATCTCGCTGACAAAGCGCACGATGATTTCAGCCGTCCGCCCTTCCACGGCGGCAGCGGTGACCACCACTTGCTTGATGGCGACGATGGTGGTCTCAACCTTCTGGTCGGCGGCCGTGCGGGCGGCAAGGGCGCCAGAGAAGTTCTTCATCACCTCGTCCGAGACCAGTGGGCGCAGGGCTTCCGCATCGCCCACGGCAAAGGCGTTGACCACGATCTCATAAGCCCAGCGGGCACCGGCAATGAAGTCGTCCAGTTCGAAGCTGCGGTCGGCCACTTCAACGGCGGCAAGCCCTGCGGCGGCACCAGCCTCGGCTGTGGGGGCCTGGCGGCGGCGGCTGGGCAGCTGCACCACCGTGTCGTCGCGGGTCTCGGTCGTCAGGACGTCAGCCGGGCGGGCGGGGGGCACGCGCTCGGGACGGCGGAAAGGCTCGGGCGGGGGCGCCGGTTCGTTCCCCGTGCGCCGGCCCAGCACGCTGCGCAGACGCAGGGCAATGAACCCGGCAACCATGGCCAGAAAAATGATGTCGATGAACTGCACGCCGCCGTCGCCCATGTGTCCATCCTGCCGGTTTTGCCGGTCCTGGTGCGATGCAAGATTGCCACGTCCCGCCAGAACGTCCGCTCGCAGCAACGCTAAGTCTACAAGTAAGCCACAGGCGGGTCCAGCAAATGCCCACTTTGCAGGGACCCATTGGGTCCAGCGGCTTCGACCCTTCAAATGGGGATGGGCGGGTAGTCTGACAAGGCGCTGGTTGAGTGTATTTCGGCAAAGCCTCATGTTAAGGCGTACACAGAACACTTATTTTATAATGGCCCGATCCTGTGACGACGATTCTAGCTCCCGGTGCGGCCTTGCAGTTGGCAACCACCCCCTACCGCGCGGAGATCGACGGGCTCAGGGCCTTGGCAATACTTGCTGTTCTTCTCTACCACGCCTTCCCTGATGTGGTTCCGGGGGGCTTCATCGGTGTCGATATTTTTCTGGTGATTTCCGGCTATCTCATCGGCGGGGTGATCTTTCAGGATCTCGCCGCCGGGCGGTTCTCGCTGAAGGACTTCTATACCCGGCGGGTGCGCCGCCTGTTTCCGGCGCTGCTGCTGGTTCTGGCCACAAGCCTGATCGCGGGTTGGGGTCTTTTGCTGTCCTATGAGCTTGAGAGCCTGGGCCGCCACGTGCGGGATGGTCTGCTGTTCATTCTCAACCTGACCCTCAGGCGCGAGACCGGTGGCTATTTCGCCACGGCAGCCGACGCCAAGCCCCTGCTGCACCTCTGGTCCCTGGCGGTGGAGGAGCAGTTCTACATTTTCTGGCCTCTCCTGATGCTGGCCCTGGCGCGCTGGCGCCGCCGACCTGATTTTGTGGTTACGGTTCTGGCGCTATTGCTGGCTGTTTCCTTTGGCTGGAATGTCGTGCGGGTGATGGGCGACCCGGTGGCAACCTTTTTCCTGCCGCAGACACGCGGGTGGGAGTTGTTGCTGGGGGTTCTGCTTGCCCATGCCGAGGCAGGGGCGCCAGGACGGCTGACTGACCTTATTCGCCGCCTTAACGGCAGCCTCCCGGCCAACCTTCGCGCGGGGCTGGGAGCGGGGCTGGTCCTGGCTGGCCTGCTGCTGCTGGGGCCCGATGCGCGTTTCCCAGGCTGGTGGGCACTGCTACCAACCCTTGGCACCATGCTGTTATTATCCGCTGGTCCTGAGGCTTGGCTCAGTCGTCGGCTGCTGGCGAGCCCGGTCGCCGTTTTTCTGGGCCTTGTCAGCTATCCGCTTTACCTCTGGCACTGGCCACTTCTGTCCTTTGCCCGCATCACCAATGGTGGCGAGCCGGCGATTGTCGTGCGTCTGGGGCTACTGGCCCTTGCTTTTGGCCTCGCGGTGGCAACCTGGAAACTGGTGGAAACGCCCATCCGTTCCGGTCGTCTGCGCGCGTCTCGCTGGACCCTGGCAGGCTTGGTGGTGGTCGCCCTGGGGCTTGGTGTGTTGGGGCAGTTGGCCCTGCAGGGAACCCTCACCGCCCGCTCCGATCAGGATCCCCGTGTGCGCGCCCTGGCGGCAGCCGCGGGAGCATGGGATTTCCCGGGCGCCGACATGCAGCGCGTCAGCCTTGCCGACGATGGGACGGCGGCCCGGACCCTTTGGCGCAAGCCGGGCGGTCCGCCCGGCACCGTCCTGTTCGTCGGCGACAGCAATATGGAACACTATGGTCCCCGATTGCGGGCGGTGATCGACGGGTCACCCGCTGCGCATCCGGGCATTGCCTTTCTGACTGACGGCTCCTGTCTGCCGATTGCCGGGGTTCACCAGCCGAAGCAGGCGCATTGCAGGACCTTGTTGGAAACCGCGTTCGCCCAGGCGGTGGCGCTACCAGCCCACCGGGTGGTCATCGCCGGTCTTTGGTCCCAGTATTTTGCGGGGACCATCCCTGTCGAGGCGGACGGCCAACCCCTGACCACGCCTGGCGGACAGGACGCCGCCATGGTCTTGCTGGCAGAAACGATCCGGCGCTTCCAGGCTGCAGGAACAGAGGTCGTTCTTGTTCTGACCATCCCCACTGGCGCGGGCCTTGGTCCCAGAAGCCTGATCCGGCACGAGGGCCTGGGTCTTGTGGCCACGCCGGGCGGGCGCGCCCGGGCGGATGTGGAACAGGCAAACGGCGCAGCCATCGCCCGGCTGGCGCAGACGGCTGCAGAGGCTGGCGCCACGCTGATCAACCCACTCGATTTCCTCTGCGCCGATGGCTGGTGCCCGGCCGTTGCGCCCGATGGCACGCCAATTTACAAGGACGGACAGCATCTGCAGCCTGCCTATGTGCGGGCTCATGTCACATTCCTCGACAGCACCCTTAACCGGTGAACATGTCCGAAAGGACATCTTGTAGATGTGGTGGCATCCATGATAGCCCACGGCCATACCGGTAGTGGTCGGGTTGAGGAGAGCACGAGATGTCCGAGAATGGTTTCACCGGCACCGCCGAGGCGCCCGATCAGAACGCCCTGCCGCAGCTGGGCCTGCTTGCGCAATATGTGCGCGACCTGTCGTTCGAGAACCCGAACGCCCCCGCCAGCCTGTCGCCCGGGCGGCCGCCGCAGATCGAGGTTGGCGTTGACGTGCGCGCCCAGAACGTGGGCGAGGACCGTTATGAGGTCGAGCTGCGCATTGGTGCCACGGCTAAGCACGAGGACAAGATCACCTTCGTGACCGAAGTCGTCTATGCGGGCCTCTTCAGCATCCGCAATGTGCCGCAGGAAAGCCTCCAGGCCGTCTGCCTGATCGAAGGGCCGCGCCTGCTGTTCCCCTTTGCCCGCCGCGTCATCGCCGATGTCACCCGCGACGGCGGCTTCCCGCCTTTGCTGCTCGACCCCATCGATTTCGTCGCCTTGTTCCGCCAGATGCAGGCGCAAGGCCAGCCCCAGGGCCAGCCGTCCTGAGCTGACGCGGCAGCCTCAGCCCCAAAGGCTAGATCAGCACCACAGGGCAGACAGGGGGGCCGCCGCCAACCTGTCGCCAAAGGGCACAAGACCGGTGCCGTCATACAGGACGACACCCTGGGCAAAACGCGGCCCGCAGGCCTCGGCCAGCGACCTCAGCCCGGCGAAATCGCCGGACCTGACGGTGGCGGACGCCTTGATCTCGACGCCTGCGATCATGCCGTCATCCCGCTCCAGGACGAGATCCACCTCGTGCATCTGCTGGTCGCGGAAATGATAGGGGGTCAGGTGCTGGTCCGATGCTGTCATCAGCTTCAGGACTTCGGAGACCGCAAAGCTTTCCAGCAGGGGGCCAAACAGCGTGCGGTTCTCCCTGAGGCGCGCAAGGGTCAGGCCGAGCGCCGTGGCAAGCAGGCCGGAGTCAAGGAAGTGCACCTTGGGTGTCCTGACGAGCCGCTTGAGGGTGTTGCTGAACCAGGGCTGAACGGTGGTCACCAGAAACAGCTGCTCCAGCAGCCCGACATAGCGCTGCGCCGTCTTGTAGGTAACATTGATGCCAGAGCCGAGCTGGGAATGGTTGGCCAGCTGCCCCGAATGCGCCGCCAGAAGGCGAACGAATTTCGGCAGCTCCGCCAGGTTCTCCACCTGCGCAATGTCGCGCACGTCACGGCTCAGCACCGACGCCAGATAAGCGCGTGCCCAATCCTGCCGCCGCCGCTCTGTGTCGCGGGCCAGCGCCTCGGGAAAGCCACCGGGCAGCACAAGCTGGACGAGGTCGTCCCCAACAGGCGCCTGTGCGTCACCCCGCAGGGTCCCGGCGAACAGGCGCTCCAGGAAGGTTGGCGGCGCAGCCGCAATTTCTGCGCGGCACAGCGGCAGCATGGGGATGGTTTCCACCCGGCCCGCCAGGCTGTCGGCGACGCGCGGCAGGGTCAGAACATTGGCCGAGCCGGTCAGCAGGAAGCGGCCCGGGCGGCGGTCTTCATCCACCGCCTTCTTGATCGCCAGCAAAAGGTCGGGCGCACGCTGGATCTCGTCGATGGTGACCCGGTCCAGCCCGCGCACAAAGCCCGTGGGGTCTGAGCGGGCCGCATCCAGGGCGGTTTGATCATCAAGGGTGACATAGGTCCGGCCTGCCTCGCCCAGCTGCCGGACAAGGGTCGTCTTGCCCGCCCGGCGCGGCCCCGCGACCAGCACCACCGGGGTATCCGACAGGGCCTCTGCAACCCGATTTTCTGCCAGCCGAGCGTACATGCCAACCTCTTAGGATGCGCATTGCCGCTCCTGATAATCAGAAATCAACCGCCTGACAATTAGAATTTGCAGGCATGATAATTAGAAGTGCGGGGCATGATAATTAGAAGTGAGAGGCATGATAATTAGAAGTGCAGGGCGTGATAATCAGAAGCCAGCCCACCTCATTTCAGCCAGATCGCGTTCTCCAGCCTGGCCACAAAGGCGGCGTGGGCGGTGGCTTCGGCCTCGGTGGGGGCGTGGGGGCGGGGGGGGCGGATGGGGCGGTCGACGGCGGTGTCGAGGCCGCGGGTGGCGGTGGCGGCCACGTCCAGCACCAGGCCCACCTGGCGGCCGCCCAGCAGTTCCAGATAAACCTCGGCCAGCAGCTCGGCATCCAGCAGGGCGCCGTGACGGGTGCGCTTGGAATTGTCGATGGCAAAGCGCCGGCACAGGGCATCGAGGCTGGCCGGGGCGCCGGGGAACTTGCGCCGGGCCATGCCCACGGTGTCGAGCGCGCGCGTCATGGGTAAAGCGGGAAAGCCCAGGCGGCCCAGTTCGGCGTTGAGAAAGCGCATGTCGAATTCGGCATTGTGGATCACCAGCCGCGCGTCGCCGATGAAATCAAGGAAGTCCTCCACCGCTTCGGCAAACACCCCGTGGCCGGCCAGAAAGGTTTCGGTCAGGCCGTGCACCGCCTCGGCCTCGGGGGGCATGGGGCGTTCGGGATTGAAATAGCGGTGGAACACCTGGCCCGTGGGCACATGGTTCAGCAGTTCCACACAGCCCAGTTCCACCATGCGGTGGCCCTCGTTCGGGTGCAGGCCGGTGGTTTCCGTATCAAGCACGATCTCGCGCATGGTCTCAGGCCTCGACGGGGGTTTGGGGGCGGCGCTCGGCGCGGCGGGGCGGCGGGCTGTGGCCCAAAGTGGCGATGATCTGGCGCACATGCGCGCGTGCCACCTCCAGGCCCTGGTCGGTCGGCACGATGAAATCGGCGCGCTCGCGCTTGTCGGCGTCGGGCACCTGCTTTTTCAGGATCTCGTCCAATTTGTCGGCGGTCATGCCCGGGCGTTCCAGCACGCGCTGGCGCTGCAGGTCGGCGGGCGCACTGACCACCGCCACATAGTCCACCCGGCGCTCCCCCCCGGTCTCGAACAGCAAGGGAATGTCGAGCACCACCAGGCCGTGGCCACCCTCGCGCGCCGCCGCCAGGAAGGCCGCCTGCCCTGCGCCCACCAGGGGATGGACAATGGTCTCCAGCATGCGCCAGGCCGCCGGATCACCGGCAATGGCCCGGGTCAGGGCCTGGCGATCCACCGCGCCAGCGCTGACGGTGCCGGGAAAGGCGGCGCCAATGGGGGCCACCGCCGCCCCGCCTTCGGCATAAAGCGCATGCACGGCTGCGTCCGCATCCCAAACCGGCACGCCCAGCGCCCGGAACATCTTGGCAGTTTCGGACTTGCCCATGCCGATGGAGCCGGTGAGACCAAGGAGGATCATGGCCAGCAGGCCCTTTCTGTAAATCGGGTTTGTCTCAAATGCTCAGGCATTCAGGCATTCAGGTACTCAGGCACTCAGGCACTCAGGCGCCCAGCACGGCCCGGCGCAGGTTTTCGTCCACCTCGGGCACCACGCCGAACCAGGCGGCAAAGCCGGGTCGCGCCTGATGCAGCAGCATGCCCAGGCCATCCACCACCGGATTGCCCCGGGCCCGCGCCCGGGCCAGCAGGTCTGTCTCCAGCGGTGTATAGACAATGTCGGTGACAAGAGCGGTCACGGGCAAGGGGTCAAGCGCCAGGGCCAGCGGTTCCTGCCCCACCATGCCAAGGGTGGTGGTGTTGACCAGCAGGGCCGCACCCTCCAGCGCATCGGCCCGCGCCTCCCACGGCACCGCCACCAGGGGGGCGCCGAATTCCGCCGCCAGCGCGGCACTGCGCCCGGGGGAGCGGTTGGCCAGACGGATCTCGGGCGCGCCGGCATCGGCCAGGGCCACGATCACGGCCCGCGCCGCCCCGCCCGCCCCCAGCACCACCACGGGACCATGGCTGGCGGCAAAGCCCGCATGGCCCGCCTTCAGGTTTTCCATGAAGCCGATCCCATCGGTATTGCGCCCCTCGATGCCGCCCTCGCCCACCACCAGGGTGTTGATGGCGCCGATGCGCCGGGCCACGGGATCGACCTGGTCCACCAGGGCAAGTGCCGCCTCTTTGTGGGGCACGGTCAGGTTGCAGCCGCGAAAGCCCAGCGCCGGCAGGGCGCGGATGGCGCGCTCCAGATTGGCGGGGTCCACCGCCATGGGCACATAGGCGCCATCAATGCCGTGCCGCTCCAGCCAGTGGCCATGCAACACCGGCGAGCGGGAATGGCTGACCGGCCAGCCCATGACGCCGGCCACCCGGGCCTTGCCTGTGGGTCTCATGATTGCTCCTCAAGCAAGGCAGGCACCCGCGCCGCGCAGAAAATCGAGCAGGGCCAGCAAGGGCAGGCCCTGAATGGTGAAATGGTCGCCCGCGATGCGCTCGAACAGCTGGGCGCCGGTGCCTTCCAGGGCATAGGCCCCCACGCTGCCCAGCACCGCCGGGCCGGCCACGGCCAGATAGGCATCAAGAAAGGCGTCGGAAAAATCGCGCATGGTCAGATGCGCCGCCTCGTCATGGCGCCACAGGATCACGCCGTCGCGAGCCACGGCGACGGCGCTGATCAGCATGTGCTGGCGGCCGCGCAGGGCCAGCAGATGGGCGCGGGCGGCGGCCATGTCGGGTGGCTTGTCGAACAGGCGCTCGCCCGCTGCCAGCACCTGGTCACAGCCAATCACCGGGGCGCCCGGCCGCCGGCTGGCCACGGTGAGGGCTTTCAGCTCGGCAAGGGCCATGGCGACATCGCCGGGGCCGGCACCCCGGCCCAGCAGCTCCTGCTTGACCGCGCCCTCGTCCACATCGGCCGGATCAATGGTCACCGGCACGCCCACATCTGCCAGCAGGCGCCGGCGGGCACTGCTGGCCGAGGCCAGGACCAGATCAGGGCCTGAGGGCGCGGCCAGATGTGGGGTAGCCAGATGCGTGACAGGTGAGGCAGGGGTCATGGCTGATGATCCGTGATCCGGGCAGGGATAACAATATCGGGCACAAAGCGTCCCTGAATCCAGAATCCGGGGTCCACCGCCACATTCCTGCCCAATCCGGCCAACAATATGTTCAGTACCAGCCCGGCGAGCTTCTATTATGGCGTTTGTACATGGTAGGTTTGGATGATTTTCCAGACGGTTCCGGAGCACAGGGCAAGCACGGGGGACGCGTGGGCGGGGAGACGGACTTCTTGATACGGCAGGGCGACCCAGCCAGCATGCCGGCAACGGCAGACCCTGCGGCCCGCGCCGCAGGCCTTGCACCCGTGTCCAATGCGACCACCTCCACCGCCTTTCTGGCCGACCCGTTCGAAGCGTCGCGGCGGCGGCTGGTGGACTATCTGATCAGCTATGCCCTGGTGGAGAGCTATTTCACCTTCCAGCGCCATCGCCGCCCCTATCCCTTTGCGCACAAGCATGCGGTGCTGCCCAATACCGATGGGCCAAAGGCGGAAAGCCGCTATCAGAACACCGCCTTCATGATCCTGCGCGACGGGCGGATTCCCCAGTCGCTGATCAAGCATTTCCGCCTGCGCCGCTCAAATCTGGTCAATCCGGCCAATATCGCCCGCATGGTGCCAGGCCTCGACCTCGACCAGGTCGATGCCGCCCAATGTGAAGTGATGGGCGAAGGCTTCGAGGGTCTGTTCCGGGGGCTTGCCCCCCTCGACTATGCCCTGGTGATGGAGCGCCACCAGGACGAGGACGGCAGCGGCCAGGCCGGCCCGCCCGAGGGGCCGGTACGCCTGACCCACATGCATGTGAAGGTCGAACGCCTCACCGACAATGCGGTGAACGAGCTGGCCCGCGACCTTGGCTATGTGGAACGCCGCCTGTTCGAGCGGGGCGAGGATTACGTCGATCGCCTGGAAGCCAAGTTCTATGAATATTTCGGCTTCTCGGCCAATGCCTCTGGCCGGAAATCGGCGGCGGCCATGGCGGCCCAGATGCTGGGGGTGGAGGGCGGCCGCTTCAACGTGCTGCTGTCCAACCAGGACGACTGCCGCATGACCGTGCTGGATGAATCCGAACTGATCACCCAGTACATGTTGCTGCGCCTCGACCGCACCGATACCGAGCGCTTCATGGCCCAGGCACTGGCAGCCGGGGCCGACGATGGCACGGCCTTCAGGGTGATTTCCGACGGGCGCGGTCAGACCGTGGTGATCTATCGCCTGACCCTGCGGCGCACTGCCGCTGCACGCCCCGGCCCCCGCCAGGCGGGCGAGGGCGAACTTGATGTGCCCTGGCTCGAGATTGCCGACGAAGCCCTTGTGGCCGTGCCCGGCCGCCAGGCTGTACCCGGACCCCAGGTTCTGACATTTCCGTGGGCCACACGGTGACCGGCCGCGCTTTGCGCCCGTTCCTCGCCGGGCAGCGGTTGCGGGCAGGCCTTGGCGGCGCTATCTATAATCCTGCTGCGTCTCCTCTTGACAAGGGCGCGTCAGCTTATGGGATTCAATGCATGACCCGTCGTTTTGTCGCCCTTCTCGCCGGCACGGGCCTTGCCCTTGGGCTCGCCGGCTGCAGCTTCCTGTCTTCGGGCGAGAAGAGCTTTCCCCAACCGGTTCCCGGAACGGCCAACCGTTACAATCCCTCGCCCAAGCCGGGTGAGCAGGATGCAAGCGGCGGTGGCCTGTTTGGCAATGACGGCATCAGCCTGCTGGGCGGCAAGTCGTCCGGCCAGGGTGGCGGCGCTGGCATTGGGGTCAACGGCCTCTTGTGGCGCGCCTCGCTCGACACCCTGTCGTTCATGCCCCTCGCCTCGGCCGACCCCTTCGGCGGCGTGATCATCACCGACTGGTATACCAGCCCCGACAGCACCACCGAGCGCTTCAAGGCCACCGTCTATATCCTCGACAAGGAACTGCGGGCCGATGGCGTGAAGGTTTCCATCTTCCGTCAGGAAAAGCGTGCCGATGGCGGTTGGGTTGATACGGTGGTCAGTGCCGAGACCTCGACCAAGCTCGAAAACGCCATCCTGACGCGCGCCCGCCAGCTGCGCATCGCCCAGTTCGGGAAATAGAGCCCGGTGCGCGTGCGGGCCGGCGCCATCCTGCTTGCGCTGCTGTGCCTTGGGCTGGCCGCGCCACTGGGCGGGTGCGGCTTCCGGCCCCTTATGGGCAGCGGCTCTATGGGCGGCGGGTCGGGCACGGCCGCCACGGGCCAGATGGGGCGTATTCAGATCTCGCTCATCGCCGACCGCGTGGGCCAGAAACTGCGCAACGAACTGATGCAGCGCATCAATCCACGCGGCACCCGCGTCGGCTCACCCTGGCGGCTTGATGTGCTGGTGCAGGATTCGGCGCGGGACAGCGGCATTCAGAGCAACAATACCGTCACCCGCAAGGAAGTGCGGCTGGTTGCCGCCTTCTATCTGGTCGAGGTCGCCACCGGCAAGGTTGTGCTGAAGGACACGGCGCGCTCGAATGCCGCCTATAACGTGTCGGCGACGGAGTTTGGCACCGTGGTCTCGGGCCGGGCCGCCCATGACGCCGCGGTTACCGACATTGCGGACGAGATCCAGACCCGCCTTGCCATCTATTTTGACAGGCAGGCGCAGAACACCCTTACACCGTGAAGGTTAATCCGACCGGGCTGGAACGGTTTCTGAGGAAGCCGGACCCTGCCGTGCGCCTTGTCCTCGTCCATGGCGATGATGCCGGCCTGGTGCGCGAACTGGCCGACCGTGTGGCACTCGCCGTGGTGCCCGATCCCAACGATCCCTTTCTGGTGGCCGAACTCACCGGCAAACAGATCGACGACGACCCGGCCCGCCTCAGCGACGAGGCGGCGGCGATTTCCATGATCGGCGGCCGCCGTGTGATCCGCCTGCGCCAGGCCACCGACCGCCAGGCCGAGACCATTGCCCGGGCGCTGGACAGCGCCGGCGATGCCCTGGTGGTGATCGAGGCCGATGCGCTGGGCAAATACTCGCGCCTGCGCAAGCTGGGCGAAGACAGCGCCATTGCCCTGGCGCTGGCCTGCTATGCCGATGGCGCCGGCGCGCTGGATGGCCTGATCGACGAGGTCATGGCCCGCCACAAGCTCTCCATGGATACCGAGGCACAGGACTGGCTGCGCGAGCGCCTGGGCAGCGACCGCCTGGTCAACCGGGGCGAGTTGGAAAAACTGGCGCTCTACATGATGTCGAGCGAGAGCCGGCGCGTCAGCCTGGAAGATGCCGAGGCCGCCATCGGCGACAATGGCAGCGCCGACATGGACCGCATCGTCAACGCCACCCTCAGTGGCGATCCTGCCAGCCTCGACCGGGGCCTTGCCCGTGCCTTTGCAGCGGGCGAGGGCGCCATCGGCATCCTGCGGGTGGTGACCTGGACCACCATGCGCCTGCATCTGGCGCGCGGCCTGGTGGAGGAAGGCATGCCTGTGGACCGCGCCATGGCCAGCCTGAAGCCCCCGGTGATCTATCCCCGCCAGGACGGCTTCCGCCGCCAGCTCAGCATCTGGAGCCGCGCCCAACTGGCCGACGCCCTTACCCTGCTGGCCGAAACCGAAATCGCCTGCAAGACCACCGGCATGCCCGCCGACACCGTCTGCGCCCGCGCCCTCGTCAGCCTCGCCAGCTACGCAAGGCGCGCGAAGCGGAAATAGGGTGTGTCACAGTTAAATCGCCCCTTCTGGTTTGGGGGGCCAGCCTAAAATCTT
>CANCOY010000076.1 GCA_947379865.1 Acetobacteraceae bacterium | reverse complement strand
GCGGCCTCGCGAATTTCGACATGGTCGCCAAGGGTCTGTGTATCTTCCTGGATCACAACGGCGTCGGCGCCCTGGGGCAGAATGCCGCCGGTAAAGATCCGCACGGCCTCGCCAGGGCCGACAATGCCGGGAAAGCGATGGCCTGCCGGGGCGGCACCCATGATCCTCAACTGCACCGGCACACTTGCCGCATCGCCCGCGCGAACAGCCCAGCCATCCATGGCGGAAAGGGCTGCCGGGGGCTGGGTGCGCCGCGCCACCACATTGTCCGCCAATACCCGGCCAAGGGCGCGGGGGAGGGAGACAACCTCGGGCGGTAAGGGTTGCAGCCCGTCAACAACCCGTTTGGCGGCTTCCTCGACGGGCATGAGGGAGGCGGGGCTCATGGCCTATCCTCTCCCTCGGCAATCCAGGTGCCCGACTTGCCGCCTTCCTTGCGCACCAGACGAACAGCCTCGATGCGCATGCCCTTGTCGGCCGCCTTGCACATGTCATAGATGGTCAGGCCCGCCACGCTGACAGCGGTCAGGGCCTCCATCTCGACGCCGGTCTGGCCACGCAACCGCGCCACGCCTTCGATCAGCAGGCGCCCACTTGGCAGATCCCAGGTAAAATCAACGCTGACGGACGACAGGTTCAGGGGGTGGCAAAGCGGGATCAGGTCTGCCGTGCGCTTGGCAGCCATGATGCCTGCCACGCGCGCCACGGCCAGCACATCGCCCTTGGGCACCTTGCCCTCAACGATCAGGGCAAGGGTGGCAGCCTGCATGACAACCTCGCCGCGTGCCACCGCAACCCGCTGCGTCTCATCCTTGGATGAGACATCAACCATGGCCGCGCGGCCTTCTGCGTCGAGGTGACTTAGCTTGGTCAGGATGCAACTCCTGCGTTGGGGATTGGGCGGGTCAGCAGGCTGCGGGTAGCCGCCGCAACGTCCGCCTGACGCATCAGGGATTCGCCCACCAGAAAGGTGGTAACGCCAACCATCTCTAGGCGGGCAAGGTCAGCCGGGCTGTTCAGTCCGCTTTCCCCCACCCGCAGGCGATCGCCGGGGATCAGCGGCGCCAGGCTCTCTGCCGTGGCAAGGTCGACGTCGAGGGTTTTCAGATTGCGGTTATTAATGCCGATCAGGCGCGCGTCCAGCCTCAATGCGCGGTCAAGTTCGGCGCGGTCGTGGACCTCGATCAGGGCATCCATGCCCCAATGGTGGGCTGCGTCGGTCAGGTCGCGGGCCAGGCCATCGCCCACGGCGGCCATGATCACCAGAATGGCGTCAGCCCCCAGCGCCCGTGCTTCTGCAATCTGCCAGGTGTCAACCATGAAATCCTTGCGCAGGGCGGGCAGGGAACAGGCGTCGCGCGCCGCGCGCAAATAGGCGTCATCCCCCTGGAACGAGGGGCCGTCCGTCAGCACCGACAGGCAGGTGGCGCCGCCAGCTTGATAGGCGCGCGCCAGGCTGGGCGGATCGAAATCTGCCCGGATCAGGCCCTTGGAGGGGCTGGCTTTCTTGATCTCGGCAATCAGGCCCCAGGCACCCTGGGCGCGTGCGGCATCCAGCGCGCGGGCAAAGCCACGCGGGGCGCTCTGGGTGTGGGCGGCGGCCTCGATAGCCGAGAGGGGATGCAGCGCCTTCAAGGCCGCCACATGCTCCTGCTTGTAGGCAACAATGCGCGCGAGCGTATCGCTCATGGGCTTACAGTCTCCGATGGCCGGGCCAGGGCGCGCAGGCGGTTGAGGCGGTCGAGGGCGCGGCCGCTGTCGATGGCGGCCACGGCTTGTTCAACACCCTGTTTCAGGTCGATGGCCTTGTCGGCAACCACCAGGGCCGCGGCGGCATTCAGCACCACGATATCCCTATAAGCACCGGTCTGCCCCATGAGGAGATCTTCAAGGGCACGGGCATTGGCGGCAGGGTCATCACCCTTGAGGGCGGCGGCGTCGACCCGGGCAAGGCCAAGAGATTCGGGCTCAACCGTGAAGGTGGTGATGCGGCCATCGGCGAGTTCCGCCACATGGCTGGCGCCCGTGGTTGTCAGTTCGTCCAGGCCATCGGACCCGTGCACAATCCATACCTTGGTGGAGCCAAGCTGCTTCAACACCTCGGCCAGCGGTTCCAGCCACTGGCGGGCAAAGACGCCGATCAGCTGGCGGCGCGCCCCGGCCGGGTTCGAGAGGGGACCAAGCAGGTTGAAGATGGTCCGCGTACCCATCTCCACCCGCACCGGGCCGACATGGCGCATGGCACCGTGATGGCGCTGGGCAAACATGAAGCCGATGCCGGCCTCTGCGATGCAGCGGCCTACAGCCTCCGCATCAAGCTCGATGGAAACACCCAGGGCGGCCAGCACGTCGGCGGAGCCGGATTTTGAGGATTGCGCCTTGTTGCCATGCTTGGCCACCGGCACACCGCAGGCCGCCACCACAAAGGCCGCCGCCGTCGAGATGTTGAGGGTGCCAGAGGCATCGCCACCGGTGCCGCAGGTGTCGATCGCATCCTCCGGTGCTGCCACACGAACGGCCTTGGCGCGCATGATCTCAGCGCCAGCGGCGATTTCGTCTACCGTCTCACCGCGCAGGCGCAGGCCCATCAGGAAGGCGCCGGTCTGGGCGGAGCTCGCCTCACCCGACATCATGATCTCGAAGGCTTCGCGGGCGTCGTTGCGGTTGAGCGGCTGGCCACTGGCCACCAGCCCCAGCAGACGCTTGAATTCAGAGGATGCCATCCTAGAGCCCTGCAAGGGTGAGGAAGTTTTTCAGCATGGCGTGGCCATGCTCGCTCGCGATGCTTTCGGGGTGGAACTGCACGCCGTAAACCCGGTGTTCCTTGTGCGCCAGGCCCATGATGATGCCGTCATCCGTCTCGGCCGTGATGCTTAGGCAGTCGGGCAGGCTCTCCCGCTCCACGATCAGGCTGTGATAACGGGTGGCGGCAAAGTCGTTGGGCAGGCCCTGGAACAGGTCGGTGCCCCTGTGATGCACCTGGCTGACCTTGCCGTGCATCAGGTGCGGCGCGCGGATCACCTTGCCACCATAGGCCTGGCCTATGGACTGGTGGCCAAGGCACACGCCCAGCAGCGGGATTTTGGGCGCCAGCACGCGGATCGTCTCAAGGCAGATGCCGGCGCGGTCCGGGTCGCAGGGGCCGGGCGAGAGCACGATGGCAGCAGGTTTGTGGGCAGCCAGTTCCTCCACGGTCAGCGCATCATTGCGCCAGACCCGCACGTCAGCCCCCAGTTCGCCCAGATAATGGAACAGGTTGTAGGTAAAGCTGTCGTAATTGTCGATCAGGGCCAGCATGAAGGGCTCGCTCACCGCGCAGCGACCGCCGCCGCGCCAAGGGGTCAGGTAACCCCCTGACCCTTCCGGCGTCAAGGTTGGCAAGGCACTTGGCGCCCAGGACAGGCGGATTGCATTCCGGAAATCCCTCGCCAGACTGCGCCGGCACAATGGAGCCAGCCATGAACGACGCCCCTGATCATCCCCTGCCAGACGCCATCCCCGAAGGGTTCGAGGCCTTTCCTCAGGTAGAAGGCTTTGCCGTCCACATCGGCCCCATCTATTGGCGGCGCGGCAGCGAGGGGGCGGACATCGGCTTTCGCGTGTTGCCCCATATGTGCAATCCCGCAGGGATCTGTCATGGCGGCATGATGATGACGGTGATGGACATGGCCATCGGCGTTGCCGCAACCATCGCCGCCAAGACGGTGAAGTTCGCCCCCTCGGTGAACCTTGCCTGCGATTTCCTGCAGCCGGGGCAGATGGGCGACTGGCTTCAGTCGAAGGTGGACTTCACCTTCACCACCCGCCGTACAGGCTTTGCCTCCGGCCTGCTGATCGGCTCCAACGGGCCGGTGCTGCGGGCCAATGGCATCGTCAAAATCCCTAGCGACGGCGACACCCGCTTTGTCTTCAAGTCAGGTGGTCCGCCGACGGCCGGGGAAACAGGCTGAGCCTGAGACTATTTCTCGGCCGGCAGGGATTCGATGGAGCCCCATTCAGCCCAGGATCCGTCATAAAGGGCGGTCTTGCGGTGGCCAAGCACGTGCAAAGCCAGCAGAACGACGCAGGCGCTGACGCCTGAACCACAGGTGCCAACCACCGGCTTGGTCAGGTCGACGCCTGCCCTTTCGAAGGCGGCTGTCATCTGGTCCGGCTTCAGCAGGGTGCCATCAGGGGCCAGCAGGCTGCGGAAGGGGACGTTGAGGGCGCCGGGAATATGGCCGCCGCGCAGGCCGGGGCGGGGCTCCCGCTCGGTGCCGGCAAAACGGCCGGGAGAACGGGCATCCACCACCTGCTCGCGCCCGCTTTGCAGGTTGGCGCGCATCTGGTCCATGTCGCGCAGCATCATGGTGTTGAGACGGGCCGTGTAGTGCCGTTCCCGGCTCATGGGCGGCATGTCTTCCACGGGCAGGCCTTCCGCCTTCCACTTGGTGAAGCCGCCATCAAGAATCGCCACGTCCCTATGTCCGAAGACACGGAACATGAACCAGACACGGGCCGCCGCCATCAGCGGGCCGCCGTCATAGATCACGATGCGCGCGCCATCGCCCAGGCCAAGGCGCCGCACCCGCGACGTGAACTTCTCGGCCGCTGGCAGCATGTGCGGCAGGGGGGAGGCGGTATCGCAGATCTCGTCAATATCGAAATAGACGGCGCCCGGAATGTGCCCTTCGGCATATTCCGCCCTGGGGTCGCGGTTCTCGTTCGGCAGGTACCAGGAGGCATCGACCACGCGCACGTCCGGCGCATCCAGGTGCTCGGCCAGCCATGTGGTGGAGACAACGGCGTCCTTTTGCAACGTATCGGGCATGGCGTCCTCAGCCTTCGAGCCAGTTAGGGACCGGCAGGTTCCGCTCGCGCAGGAAGGCCGGGTTGAAGAGTTTGCTCTGATAGCGGGTTCCGAAGTCACACAGGATCGTGACGATGGTGTGCCCTGGCCCAAGATCACGCGCCAGGCGGATGGCTCCCGCCACGTTCACGCCAGATGAGCCACCAAGACACAGGCCCTCGTGCTGCAGCAGGTCGAACACGATGGGCAGGGCCTCCGCATCAGGGATCTGGTAAGCGCGGTCGACCACCACGCCGTCAAGATTGGCGGTGATCCGGCCCTGGCCAATGCCCTCGGTGATGGAACTTCCCTCAGCCTTCAATTCGCCATGGGCATAATGCCCAAAAAGGGCAGAGCCAAGGGGGTCGGCAAGGCCGATCTGGATGTTCGGGTTGCGCGCCTTGAGGGCCAGCGAGACGCCACCGATGGTGCCACCGGAGCCAACGGCGCAGACGAAGCCATCCACCTTGCCATCGGTCTGGTCCCAGATTTCTGGGCCGGTGGTCTCGAAATGGCCACGGCGGTTGGCGATATTGTCGAACTGGTTGGCCCAGACGGCGCCATTTGGCTCGCTGGCGGCAATCTCTTCGGCAAGGCGCCCGGAATAGCGTACATAGTTCATGGGATTGGCATAGGGCACGGCTGGAACCAGGCGCAGGTCGCAGCCGCACAGGCGCAACATGTCCTTCTTTTCCTGGCTCTGCGTATCCGGCATGACGATGACAGTGCGATAGCCCAGCGCATTGGCAACAAGACCAAGGCCAATGCCCGTGTTGCCCGCCGTCCCCTCAACAATCACCCCGCCTGGCTTCAGCAGGCCACGCTCTTCCGCATCCCGGACAATGGCCAGGGCAGCACGATCCTTGACGGAGCCGCCCGGATTCAGGAATTCGGCCTTGCCCAGAATTTCGCAACCCGTTGCGTCCGACGCGGCGCGCAGGCGGATGAGGGGCGTATTGCCGATGGCGTCGACGAAGCCTGTGCGTATGTTCATGAATCCCGCTTCATCCCTATTGGCGCTTCGTGAACCTAGCGACGGGTAGTGCCGCGTTCAAGCCCGGCGCGGCCTCCCCACTCAGGACCACTGCGTCTGGAGTATCTTTCGCTGTCGGTTCAGCCATAGCAAGCCGACGACAGCCGGTGAGGAAACAATGCGACCGGCATCCAGCCACGCCAGCGCCTCATCCAGGGGGATAACCAGCGTGCGGATGTCTTCATGTTCCTCCACCAGCCCATGCAGTGCGCCGCCGCCGTGACGGAGGTCAACCTGGCCGCAGAAGAGGTGCAGGAACTGTGACGAATCACCGGCGCTCACGAAAAAGCCACCGGCAGGCACCACCTGCAGGGGGGTGATGCCCGCTTCCTCCAGGCTTTCACGCCGGGCCACGGCTTCTGGCGTTTCGCCCGGCTCAATCCGTCCGGCCACCACTTCCAGCAGCCAGGGGTTGGCACCAGCCAGAAAGGCGCCGGGGCGGAACTGTTCGATCAGCAGGACCTGGTCACGCACGGGGTCATAAGGCACAAGGGCAACAGAATCGCCCGACCGGAACACGTCACGCGTGACAGTTGGGCCAGTGCCTCCATCAAAGCGCCCGACCCGGAGGCGTAGCCGTTCGACGGCAAAGCGACCCTGGAACACGATCTCGCGGGCCAGTTCCTCGACATCGGGGGCTTGATCTGGCGTGGTCTGCATGGCTGGTTGCTCCCTGGCTACAGGGGCATTAGGCAGGCCACCCCGGTCGATCGGCAAGGCATGGATTGGCCTGTGATCCGGCGGAGGTGTTTGTACGTAAGAGCCTCCTGTAAACCCCAGTCGGGACGCATGCGCCCAGGATCGGAAAATGGTCCAATTTCACCCGCCCGATGAACTTCTGCTGGGCTATGCCGCCGGCAGCCTGAGCGAGCCATGGTCCGTGCTCGTGGCGACACACCTCACGCTTTGCCCTGATTGTCGCCGGGCAACGGCCGATCTGGAAGAGATTGGCGGGCTTGCCATCGAGGATCTGGCGCCGGTTGCGATGTCGCCCACGGCGCTGTCCAGTGTCATGGCTGCGGTCGCCGGGGCCAGTTACGCCGAGGGCGTTCAGGATGCCCCGCCGGCCTTCCCCTTCCTCGACCTTGCGGTCGGCGATCCGCCGCTGCCCCGGCCGCTGGCAACCTACCTGAACAGGGCGGGTACGCCGCATGCCTGGCGGACATTGCTGCCGGGCGTCCAGGAAGCTGCATTGCCAGCACACGCGGCAAGTGGCCGACCGTCACTGATGCGCATCCGACCCGGCTATCCCGTGCCACAGCATACGCATGTCGGCAGCGAGGCCATCATCCTGCTGGCCGGCGGTTTTTCGGATGGCCTTGGTGATTATCGCCGGGGAGACGTTTCCTTTGCCGATGGCCGCCACGAACATCGGCCGGTGGCGCATCGTGACGCAGTCTGTCTTTGTTTCATTGTTACTGATGCGCCGGTAAGGTTCACGGGTGTAATTGGACGTTTGCTGAACGTTTTCAATCGCTCCTGAGGGCGGATCATGACATTGACAAGACCGGTTTCGCTTGGCTGGCTGGGCCGCGTCGCACTTGCGATCTGTACTTTGGCAAGCGCCAGCCTGACTTCGCCAGCCCTGGCTGTTGAGCCGATGTCGACTGGCGCAGCGCCGGGCGTGGCTGGCGGCGTTTTGCTTGCCAGCGTGCCCCAGGAAGGGGTTATCGATTTTGCGGTCATGCGTGACGGTGCCCGCATCGGCCATCACCGGGTCACATTTACGCCCCGTGGAGATGAACTGATTGTCGACATCGACATCCGCCTTGATGTGTCGGTCGCGTTCATCAATTTCTATGCCTATCACCACCGCAATCGGGAAGTCTGGCGGGCCGGTGAATTGGTGGGGTTCGAGAGCACCACCGACGACAATGGCAAGCCGAACCAGGTCGAGGTGACGCGCGATGGCGCCAGCATCCGGGTCAAGGGTACCGCGTTCAGCGGCCCGGCTGCCGGCGACATGCTGCCGACGTCTTATTGGAATCCAGCCACGATCAAGGCCCAATCCCTGATCAACACCCAGAACGGCAAGCTGGCCCAGGTCACCATCACTGATCTTGGTGACGACAGGATCTTGGCCGCTGGCCGAGAGATCGAGGCGCGGCACTACCGCCTTTCCGGCGACGTCCATGTCGACCTCTGGTATGACAGGAACGGCATCTGGGTGAAGACGGCTTTCAAGGCACCGGGGGACGATACCCTCATCACCTATGAATTGATGGGTGTGACCACACCCGCTGTCACAAGCGGGAGCACCACCACAGCCACACGTGAAGACACCGGGGGCGCGCAACCGTGATGCGTCCGCCACAGGCGGCTAGCCGATCTGCCAAGGGCCGTGTCTGCCGGGCGGGCATCTAGAAACCAGGGCGGGGCCAGATCATGTCGGGAACATTGTGGATTACAGGTGCAAGCTCTGGCATCGGGCGGGCCATTGCCCTCCATTATGCCAAGGCAGGCTGGCGGGTGATTGCCAGCGCCCGCAATGCCTCGGAACTCGACAGTCTTGCGGCCAGCGTACCTGGCCGGATCCATGCCGAACCCCTTGATATCGTGGATGCTGCGGCGGTTGAGGCCGCGGTTGCCCGGATCGAGGCTGCCCATGGATCCATTGACGTTGCGATCCTCAATGCTGGTACCCATGTGGAGATAACGGCCGAAGCCTTTGACGTTGCGGCATTCCGCAATCTGGTGGATGTCAATCTGATGGGGGCAGTGCACTGCCTTGGGGCCGTACTGCCCCGCATGATCGGGCGCAAGGCCGGGCAGATTGCCGTGGTCTCTTCGGTTGCGGGCTATAGCGGCCTGCCGACGGCTGCAGCCTATGGTGCAACCAAGGCCGCGCTGATCAACATGTGCGAGGGCCTGTACCTGGAGTGCGAGCGCAACAAGGTTGATCTCAGGCTGATCAACCCGGGCTTTGTGCGCACCCCCCTGACGGACCGCAACCCCTTTCCCATGCCCTTCCTGATGGAAGTGGACGATGCGGCAGCGCGTGTGTTCCAGGGCCTCACCCGGGGCAGAGGGTTCGAGATCACCTTTCCGCGCCGCTTTGCGCTGATCCTGAAATTTCTCCGCATCCTGCCGTACAGGCTCTATTTCGCGCTGATCCGGCGCAGCACCGGCGCCTGAGACGAGCACGCCCATGACACTTGCCAGTCCTTCCAGCGATCTTGATGCCGCTCTGGCCCGCTACATTGGCGCGCTTGAAGGGCTGGATGCAGAACGTGTGGCGGCACTTGGCGCCCTGGTGCGGCCTGATATCCGCTTTCGCGACCCCTTCAGCAATGTGGTTGGCGCAGAGCGCATGCTGGTGATTTTCACCCGCCTGTTCGAGGATTGCGTGGACGTTCGCTTCGTGGCGGGTGCACCCGTGCGCGGAGGCCTGGTGGCCTATGTGTCCTGGACCATGGACTACCGCTTGCGTCGCTGGGCCAAGGGGCCGCTGTGGCGCATCGAGGGGGCGAGCGAAATTCATCTGACTGAAGATGGGCTCATCGCCGCCCATATCGATCACTGGGATGCCGCCAGCCAGTTTTACGAACGCCTGCCTGTAATCGGTAGTATTCTGCGCGCCATCAGGCGGCGGGTGGCGGTGACCTGAGGGCGGTCAGCCGGGCCTGCACCCCTGCATGGGCCACTGCCCCCAGGGGAAAGCGCCACATCAGCCATACCGAGCAGAGGGCCAGCAGGGCAGGCACCAGCGCATAGGTGATGGACAGGGCCTGCAGCGCTGCCGGCGTGTTTTCCTGGCTTGCCGGCGCGAAACCGAAAGACGCCACAAGGGGTAGGGCAACCGCGACGCCCAGCGCCTGCGCCGCCTTGCTGGCCATTTCCCACAAGGCGATGAACAGGCCGGTGCGCACCTTGCCCGACTGGGCCGTATCGAGATCGATCACATCGGCGTTCATCGAGGCGGGTAGGGAATAATCCGCCCCAAGACTGATGCCCGTTGCCACCACCACCAGCAGGTAAAGCTGCGCGTGTTCGGGGCCAAGCAGGGGCACACAGGCAAACCAGGCGCAGGCCCACAGCATGGAACCGATCCAGACGCGATGCTTGTCATGGTGGCGGGCCAGCCAGACCCACAGGGGCGCCCCCAGAATTCCCGCCGCAAAATAGCTGAGCAGAAACAGGGGCACCTGATCGGGCGCCCTCAGCACATGGGTGACATAAAAGACAAACAGGGACGACGTCGCCGCCCCGCCTGCCGCGTTCAGGAAATAGGCGCCCAGCAGGCGTCGGAACGGCGCATTGCCAGCGATCAGCCTTATCCCGTCACGCCAGGCCAGATGCCCGCCAGCAACTGTCACCCTGGGCTCTGGCACCTGTGTTACCAGCACCAGGATGGCCACGGGTATGGCAATCATGGCGGTGATGCCCAGAAGGGACATGGCAGCCGCCGTTCCGGGATGCCCCATCTGCGCGGGAATGGCCTGGATGACCACGGCAGCGACAGTGCCCAGCATCAGGAAAACCTGGCGCACGGTGGTGATCCGTGTGCGCTCGCGATAATCCCCGCTCAGTTCAGCGCCCCAGGCCGCATAGGGCAGGATCACCAGGCTCCAGCCAAGATAGAGGGTAACGAGGCTGGCCATGAGATAGGCGGCCGAACTTGTCGCGCCCGGCAGGAAGACCAGCCAGATGCCTGTTACCAGCACCGGCGTGCCCAGCACGACCCAGGGGCGCCGCCGCCCGAAACGGCTGGAAAACCGATCGGAGAGCATGCCGACGGCAGGATCGATCACGCCATCGAACAGGCGGGCCAGCGCAAAAACCAGGGCCACGGACGCTGCCGAGATACCCAGATCCTGGGCATAGAGTGGCACTACCAGAAGGACGAGAGGCACGCCCACCACCGTAAGTGGCAGGGCAGGCAGGCCGAACGACAGCAGTGTGCGCCAGCCCAGGCGCCCGGCGCCGCTGCTGGACTTGGGTCTTGACCCCTCAGGGTCGCCCAAGGGCCACCTGCATCACGTCGATCGAACCCGTGCGGAAGCCCGCCTCGCAATAGGCAAGGTAATATTGCCACATGCGGCGGAACCGCTCGTCAAAGCCGCCAAGGGCCTCGATCTCGGGCCACACCGCCAGAAAACGCTCGCGCCACTGGGCAAGAGTGCGGGCATAGTCGAGGCCAAAGGTCTCGGCGCCCTGCCATTGCAGGCCAGCCGCATCAGTCTGCTCACGGAAGATGGTGGGTGAGGGCAGCATGCCACCCGGAAACACATAGCGCTGGATGAAGTCAACTGAGCGCCTGTAATTCTCATAGTAACGCTCGGCAATGGTGATGACCTGCAGCGCCGCAACCCCGCCTGGCTTCAGACGGTCCCTGAGGGTGCCGAAATAGGTGGGCCAATAGCTCTCGCCCACCGCTTCGAACATCTCGATTGAGGCGATGCCATCGAACTGCTCGGGAACGTCGCGATAGTCCTGCAGGCGGATTTCTACCTTATCGGCCAGGCCGGCTGCGAAGATCCGCTGTTTTGCGTAATCATGCTGTTCGCGGCTGATCGTGATGCCGGTTACCTTGCAGCCCGTGGTGCGCGCCGCATGTTCGGCAAATCCTCCCCAGCCGCAGCCGATTTCCAGCAGATGGCTGTCGGCGTTGGGACGGATCCGCTCGACGATGCCGCGGTACTTGACCTCCTGAGCCGCCTGAAGTTCCAGCCCCTTGGGCTCGAAGCGGGCCGAGGAATAGGTCATGGAGGGGTCGAGCCAGCGGGAATAGAACTCGTTCCCCAGGTCGTAGTGATAGGAGATGTTCTTGCGCGCCTGGGATTTTGAATTGCTCTTCAGCATGTGCATCAGCCGCCGCAGCGCCCGCGCCCATGACTTGCCATAGAGGAACTGTTCAAGGAACTGGTCGTTCCTGTTGGCCACTTCCAGCAGCACGGCAAGATCAGGTGTGTCCCATTGCCCGTCGAGATAGGCCTCGCCAAAACCAAGGCCACCCGAGATCAGGGTGCGGCGTGCCAGCTCCTGGTCGCGCACCAGGATCACGCCCTCGGGCCCTGCCTCGACGCCTTCAAAGACGATCTGCTGGCCATCCGGCATGACCAGGCGCAGCGAGCCATAATGGAGATGGCGGCCGACGGCTACGATAATGCGCATCCAGCGGGTCAGATTGCGTGGCAGTTTTGCCGGCGTGGCCGCGTGGACGATTGGCTTTGTTGCATCAATCGCCTGTGTGCCGGTTTCCGTGCTCATTCTCGTTCAACCCTCAACCGATCAATCATTGTGCAGGCGGCGCAGGAGGTGGCAAAGCGCTACCCGCAAGCGTGTGTCCCGCTGGCCCGGGACGGGGCACAAGGCGCGCCCCCTTTACCCAAAGCCACAGGGCTTCCCAGTGGATGGCGGCCATCACCTTTACCGTCATCAGCGGGTGGCGGATGAAGGCGCGTGCGATGGCGCGATCATCTAGATCTACCCTGTTGCCAGTAAGGGTCGCAATCAACAATTCGCCCTGTGCATCGGCCTGGCGGATCAGGACGGCAAGTCTTTCTCCCGGCTCGGTCAGGCGAAAGCGATAGGTGCAGTCCATTTCGATGAAGGGCGAAACATAGAATTTCTTGTCTGTCCCGTGGATCACCGGGGCACTCTCACCCGTTCTTGGCGGCACGGGCAGCACATAGCAGTGCTGGTCGCCAAAGGTGTTCTTGACCTCATAGACCACCGCCGCCAGCTGCCCCGCATCATCACGGCAAAAGAAGATCGACAGCGGGTTGAAGACATAGCCAAGCAGGCGCGGGAAGCAGAGCAGTTCGATCCGGGCGGGCCTGGCATCCAATCCGGCTTCGGCAAGGCGGGCTTCAACCCAGGGTCGCAGGCCGGTGCCATCGCGCGCGCCATGATCGCGGTCGTGGAATGAAAAAAGATTGAAACGGTTATGTCCGAACAGGCGCAGGCGGCCCGCAAGGGCAGGCAACTCGTCCACGTCGAACAGGCAGGTGAAAACCCTGTAGGCAAAGCGATGCCTGAACGGCTTGAGCCGCGCATGCATCACCCGACCCAGATAGAGCGCTTCACCCGACATCAGTTCATCCTCAGGCCGCGTCCGCGCGGCTCAGCCATGGTGCGGGGGCACCAAGGGCACGGGCCATTTCCAGGCCGGCCCGCAGGCCATCCTCGTGAAAGCCGAAGCCGCAATAGGAACCACCAAACCAGGTGCGTCGCCGCCCCTGGATCTCACCCATGCGCCCCTGGGCCGCAATGGCGCCCGCATCAAACAGGGGATGGCTGTAGGAGAAGTGGCGAAAGACCTTGGCGGGGTCTGGTTCGACCAGCGGGTTCAGGCTGACGAAAACCGGGTGCTGGCGGTCGATGTTCTGCAGGCGGTTCATCCAGTAACTCACGGAAACGGCGCCAACGCCATCAGGGGTTTCACCTGCCATGTAGTTCCAGCTTGCCCACACGCCGTGGCGTCGCGGCATGAGATTTTCGTCCGCATGCAGCCAGGCGTCGTTCATCTGATAACTGAAGCAGCCCAGAATCGCCTGTTCGGTGGCGTCGGCGTCGGTCAGCATGGCAAGCGCCTCGTCGCCATGGGCCGCGATCACCACCTCGTCGAAAGTATCCTCGCCACCACGGGCGTCGCGCACGCGCACGCCATCGGCCTCGCGGGTGACCGCCACCACCGCTGTCGAAAGACGCACGCGATCGGCAAAGGGGGCCTTGATGCGCGAGACATATTCGCGTGACCCGCCCCGCACCGTGCGCCAGGCGTGGCGGCCCTCGAAGCCGGCCAAAAGCGCATGATTGTCAAAGAAGCGGATAAAACTTTCGGCCGGAAAGCCACGCATCGCCTCGATGGGCGCAGACCAGATGGCGGCCCCCATGGGCAGCAGATAGTCCCTCAGGAACGACTGGCCATAGCGCCTCGATTTCAGATAGTCACCAAGGCTCAACCCGGCCATGGCGCCCGACAGCATGTCGGCCTTGGCCTCGCGGTTGAAGCGCATGATGTCGCGCAGCATCAAAAGGAAAACGGGGTTCAGCAGATTGCGTTTCTGGGCAAAGACCGTGCCCAGATTATCGCCCGCCCATTCCAGCCGCCCACCCCGGGCGCTGACCGCAAAGGACATGTTGCTGTCGTCGGTCGCCACGCCCAGTTCGCGGAACAAGGCGGTGAGATTGGGATAATTGACCTCGTTATAGACGATGAAGCCCGTGTCCACCGGCACGGTCTTGCCGCCGAGATCAATCTCGACCGTGTTGGAATGGCCGCCCAGACGATCCTCGCGCTCGTAGACGACGACGTCGTTATGGCGGGAGAGTGCCCAGGCTGCGCTGAGACCGGTAATGCCGGTGCCGACAACGGCAATACGCTTCGTGCTCATGATCCCTCCAGCGACCCAACTGCGACACGGCTGACCGTCATGACAGGGCCGTTTTTTTCTTGATCGTCCCGAACGCGGCAAGGGCACGGTCACGCGCCTTGCCATGATCGACCATGGGCATTGGATAAGTCTTGCCCATGCGAATTCCGGCCGCCTCAAGCACAAGCGGCGCTGCGGTCCACGGGGTGTGTAGCAGCGAATCGGGCAGCCGCGCCAGTTCTGGAACCCAGCGCCGCACATAGCGGCCATCGGGATCGAACTTCATTCCCTGCAGCACCGGGTTGAAGACCCGGAAATAGGGGGCGGCATCAGCGCCGCAGCCCGCCACCCACTGCCAGCTGGCGGCATTGGCAGCCAGATCGGCATCCACCAGCGTATCCCAGAACCAGTCCTGACCATGCCGCCAGTCAATCAGCAGGTCCTTGATCAGGAAGGACGCCGCAATCATCCGTACCCGGTTGTGCATCCAGCCGGTCGCCCACAGTTCGCGCAAGCCCGCATCCACAATGGGATAGCCTGTTTCGCCACGCTGCCAGCGGCCAAGCCCCGCGGCATCATCTGCCCACGGAAAGCTGTCGAATTCGCCGCGCAGGTTGCGCTGGGGCAGCAAGGGTTCGTGGTGCAGCAGGTGGCACGAGAATTCACGCCAGCCCACTTCGCGCAAAAAGCTTTCGGCGCCGCCACCTGCCTCGGAACGTGTGGCATGCCAGAGCATGCGGGGTGAAATCTCGCCCCAGTGCAGATGCGGGCTGAGGCGCGAGGTGCCGGGCTGGCCTGGCACATTGCGTTGGTCGGCATAGTCGGTGATGGCAGCGGCGGAGAAGTCGGCGAAGCGGGCCTGTGCCCCAGCTTCGCCCGGCGTCCACAGCGCGCCAAATCCGGCGGCCCAATCAGGCCGGGCCGGGTAGAGGCCCCAGTGGGCCAGTGCATCGCCAGCGGGCTGTTGCGCCGGTGGGCTGAGGCGGGCAGGCGGGGCAAGGGGCTTGTCCGGGTCGCCCAGGGCCTGCAGGGCCTTCCAGAAGGGCGTGAAGACCTTGAGAGGAGTTCCGGCCTTGGAGTTCACTTCCCACGGTTCACGCAGCAGGCTGCCGTTATGGCTGCGCACCTCCACGCCGCCTGCCTTCAGTTCGGCCTTAAGGCGCGTATCACGGGCAATGGCAAAGGGTTCGTAACAGCGGTTCCAGAAAACCGCCGTGGCCCCGCTCTCGGCGACCAGGGCGGGAAGGACGGCCTCCGCATTGCCGCGCCGCAGGATCAGCGGGCTGCCGATGTGGGCCAGATCCCGGCCAAGGGCGGCAAGGCTGCGTTCCAGCCACCAGCGTGAGGCACCGCCCGGTGCCCAGCGCCCCGGGGTTTCATCATCGAGGATGAACAGCGGGATCACCGGCCGGCCTGTCTCGGCGGCGGCGACCAGGGCCGGGTTATCGGCAAGGCGCAGATCCTGGCGGAACCAGACGATCACCGGCAGTTCAGAAGGGCTTGGGTTTTTGGTGAAAGGGGGCACGCGGTTTGCTCAGACAGTTGGCGTGCGCAGAGAGGGCACGGTTTTGTTTACGATATCGGAGGCGGGCTGGATCAGCCATTGCTTGGCGGTACTTGCGGCACGGCTTGCCGGTGGTGGTGGACAGGCTTGAAATATTCGCTTCCCCGGTGCCGACTGTCGCCTTGCCGCCTGCGGGCGCGCCAAAAAGGGGAACATGAGATGGCTTTTCAGATTCAGATCTCGGCGCTTTATGCCGGGCTTAACGCCCTTGTCCTGCTGACACTGGCTTTCCTGGTTGTCCGCCAGCGTGGCAAGAGCGGTCTTGGCATTGGCGACGGGCCGGCGGAAGGCCCGTTGCACCGGGCGATTCGGGCCCATGGCAATGCGGTTGAGAATGTCCCGGTGATTCTGGTGCTGCTGGTGATCCTGGAATTGTCGGGCGCCAGTGTGATTCTGCTGCACGGCGTGGGGGCAGGTTTGCTGCTGGGCCGGGTGCTGCATGGCTTTGGCCTCAGCCGCTCGGGTGGCACCAGCATTCCGCGTCTGGTTGGCACAATGCTGACGTGGACGGTCCTGATCGTGGCCGCTGTTGCCTGTGTCCACTACGCGATCATGTCGCCCTGAGAAGCCGCGATCTCTGACCGGCCAAAAAGAAAGGGCCAGGCGTTGCCGCCTGGCCCTGATTGGCTCCTCGGGCCGGACTCGAACCAGCGACCCAGCGGTTAACAGCCGCTTGCTCTACCAACTGAGCTACCGAGGAATAGGCCTGTCTGCTTGCGCAGCAGGTCCTGAATTCAAGCTCTTCGTATTGGTGTCGAAGAGGGGCGCTTGATAGCACCCCCTGACGGCATCCGCCAAGCCCCCGACCGAAATTTTTTGGTCATGTCGGTGATAAGGGCGCTTCAGGGCCGCAACCGCGCCACCTGCACCCAGACGACGCCGGCAATCACCACAAGGCCGCCGATGAGCTGGCCAAGGCTTGGCTCTGCCCCCAGGGCCACGCTCATGGCCACCGCCAGCACCGGCGTGAGATTGGCAAAGAGGCTGGCCACACCCACGCCCAGCACCGAGACACCGGCATTCCAGATGGGGATGGCCAGCGCGGTCGACAGTACGCCAATCCACAGCATCTGCCCCAGGATCAGCGGCTCGGGCACGGTGGTGGGCAAATGGTTGACGCCAAGCATCACGCCCAGCCCCAGCACCACCACCAGGCCAATGGCGCCCGCCGCCATGGTGGCGCCGCTCAGCCGCAGCTGGCTGATGCCCTTGTCGGCCAGCCAGCTTTGCGCCCGCAGGGAATACCAGGTCCACATGGCGGCCCCCAGGATCAGCAGGAACTCGCCCCCATGCATCTCGCCAGCTGCGGCATGGGGCCGGCTGAGGCCAACCCCCACGGCGCCAAGGGTGGCCATGACAATGCCGGGCGCCAGCCGCCAGGGCGTGCGCACGCCCACCATCAACCGCTGCATGATCAGCGAGACCACGGGGGTCATCGCGATGATCGCCGCCGCCGTGATGGGGTCGGACCACAGGATGCCGTAGGAATAGCAGGCGGCAAATCCCGTCATGCCCACGGCGCCCAGCAGGAAGGTGCGCCACAGCGGCAGTGGCACCGGCGCCACTACGCCCCGCTCTCTCCGCCAGGCCATCAGCAGCACGATGGGGGCGGCAATGGCATAGCGCCCGGCGGCAATCACCATGGGGTCCAGCGCCGTCAGCAGATGGCCCGTGAAGGCAATCATGCTGCCCCACAGGAAGGCCGTGAACACAAGGCCACCGCTGGCGCGCAGTTCGCGGGCGCGGGTTGCGGTATCAACGGCGGTTGTCATGGGCGGGCCTTCGGAGACAGGGGTGGGGGCAGACATGCAATCGGGCGCATCACCAGCGAGCGGTGCACCTTCCTAGGCCCCCTTTGGCGCAAGCGAAAGCCCCGGCGGCGCCCGCAGCCTGTCTCAGCCTTTGTGGCGCTTGGCCCGGCGCCAATCCCATGGGGCCTCGAAGGTGCCGGCCCAAAGGCCGCGCCGGGCTGCCCTTGCCTCATCCTCGGCCCCGATATAGGCCTTGCTATAGGTGCGATAGGCCAGCGCCCAGCCCAGGCGCACCATCTCGCCATTGAGGTCGAGGGCGCCCTTGTGGCAGGTGGCCACCAGCCGCCCATAGCGGTCCACCGCCACCACGGCGCACGAGACCGGCTGGTCCGCCACCAGGCCATCCAGCACCCGGGAGGCCTCGGTGCCACAGCGATAGGCAGCGCCCGCGCGTTCGCACGACTGGCCGCGCTCTGGCGTGTCGATGCCCGACAGGCGGATGCGGGTGCCGTGAATGTCG
>CANCOY010000075.1 GCA_947379865.1 Acetobacteraceae bacterium | reverse complement strand
CAGCCGAGATGTACTACGACCTGCAGTCCGGTCGTTACCTGACGGTTTCCATGCGTAACGAAGAGCCGCAGATCAACTGGAACGCCGAGGACATTCAGCCCGAGCGTTACACGCCTGACGCCATCCGCCGCCTTGGCGTGCGTTAAGCGCCATACCTGATCAAGGAGACGGCCGCCCCAAAAGGGCGGCCGTTTTCTTTTGCTTACAAGGCGAAGGCGGCGAGTGTTCAGGCCTTGGCGATACGCTCCGCACGCAGAGCACTGCGGCGGACCTTGCCGGCATCGTCACGCAGGGCCTCTTCGACGAATTCGAACGAGCGCGGCACCTTGTAGCGCACGAGGCGGGTTTCAACGAAGGTGCGCATCTCGTCTGCCCCGATCCGGCCACGCGCCTCGGGTCGCAGTTGGATGATGGCGTGCACCTTGTGGCCAAGGTCCACGTCCGGCAGGCCTATGGCCACCGACGATTGCACATCGGGATGGGCATCCAGCGCCGCCTCGACCTCGGCCGGGTAGATATTGGCGCCGCCCGAGATGATCAGGTCGGTGCGGCGGTCCACCAGATAGAGGTAACCGTCGGCATCCAGATAACCAAGGTCGCCAATCGACTCCCACTCGCCCAGCGCTTTTCCCTCGGCGCCCAGATAATGATAGGTCGAATTCTTGCCGCCATCGGGCAGGAAGTAGATCTCGCCCACCTCGCCCGTGGGTGCCGGGTTGCCGTCCTCGCCCACGATCTTGACGCTGGTGCCGGGAAACGGCGTGCCGACGGAGCCCTTGTGGGCCAGCCATTCGGTGCCGGTAATGGTGGTGCCGCCCTGGCGCTCGGTGCCGCCATAGACTTCGAAGATCACCTCCGGCCCCAGCCATTCGATCCAGCGCTCCTTCAGCCAGACCGGGCAGGCGGCGGCGACGTGGAGCACGGTGTGCAGGCTCGACAAGTCGACCCGCGCCTTGTCGGCCTCAGGCAGCTGCCAGATACGGTGCATCATGGTGGGCACGGTATAGAGCCAGGTCACCTTGTGGCGCTCCACAGCCTCGATGGTCTGCAGCGGGTCAAAGCGCACCATGTTCACCACATGGCCACCGGCGAACAGGCCCATGTGCATGAAGGCAAAGGGGCCATTGTGATAGAGCGGGCCGGGGTTCAGCAGCGTGTCATCCACGCGCATCTGCATGGCGGTGTGATTGGGGTCCCATTCGCTGGGCATGTGATCAACGATGACCTTGGGCCGGCCGGTGGAGCCGCCGCTGGTCATGGCCTTCCAGTGAGGCGAAATCGCATCGGGCAGCGGCTCAGCGGACAGGGTTTCGTCCAGTGCCGTGCCCGTGGGCCGCATGGCGTGCCCGCTGAGGCGCGCCGGATCGCCGCCCACCACCAGCCTTGGCTGAACCAGATCCACGATGGCCTGGAATTCGGCATCAGGCAGACGGGCCGAAACAGGATTGGGCACCGCACCCAGCTTCCAGAGGGCAAAGGTCGTCTCGTAGAAGGCGATGGAATTGGGCAGCGCGATGGTCACGAAATCGCCCTGCTTCACCCCTGAGGCGGCCAGGGCGCGGGCCAACTTGTTGGTGCGGGCATCAAAGGCCTCGCGGCTGATGCTCTCGCCGTCCTGGGTGAACATCGGGCGCCGTGGGTCGCGCCGGGCATGATGCGCCGGCAGCCGCCCCATGGGGACGGGTTCACCCGATGACGTAAACAGCGATGGCGCGGGATTGCCGACGACGGTCATGTGTAGTTCCTCCCCGGGACATTGCACGGCATCAGCGGCCGCATTCCAGTCCCGCGCTCAACTTTCCCCGATCAGAAGCGCTGCGGCAATCCCCGGCAAGCCGTGCCCTGGACCAGGTGCCGTTGACAGTGGGATGCCGCTCGGTTCGGATGCCCGCCATCATGATCGTGCATCCCCCCCTTCCCCTCGGCTATTCCCAAGTGCCCCCGGGTCACCTGGCGACTATGGTCACCTGCCTCGAGATGACATTGCCGCCAGCCATCCGGCCAGGCGCAGGGCTGGCGCCGCCTTGGTCGCTGCTTGCCCTAGACCGGCATGACCTGGACGGCTACCGCGAACTTTTCAGAAAAGTGGGCACCGACTGGCTGTGGGATTCGCGCCTGGTCATGGCAGACGAAACGCTCGCCGCCATCCTTGCCAACCCCGACGTGTTGTCCTTTGCCCTGTGCCACGGGACAGAGCGGTTGGGCATGCTGGAACTGGACTTTCGCGAGGCCGGGCAGTGTGAATTGACCTATTTTGGCCTTGCCGGCGCGGCCATTGGCCAGGGCCTTGGCCGGGCCCTGATGGACGAGGCCCTGGCCATGGCCTGGGCACGGCCCATCAGCCGTTTTTGGGTTCACACCTGCAGCTTTGACCATCCATCGGCGGTTGGCTTTTACATCCGTTCCGGCTTCAGGCCCTATGCCACCATGGTCGAACTGATGACCGACCCGCGTCTTGAGGGACGTCTGCCGCCAGACGCCGCCCCCCAGATACCCTTGATCAAGCCCCCCTCACCCTGATCCCAGACCTAGGCGGCCTGCAGGGCGAGTTCCGCCACCAGCAGATAGCGTCCGATCTTGCCGATGGAGACCAGCAGCAAGAAGACGGGCAGAGGTTCCCGCAGCAAGCCAGCGACAAGGGTAAGTGGGTCGCCAATCACAGGCAGCCAGCTGAACAGCAGGGACCAGCGCCCATAGCGCCGGTACCAGTGTTCCGCCTGGGCCAGCCGCGCCGGGCTTGCGGGAAACCAGCGGCTGTCCCGCGCCTGCCAGAGCCAGCGGCCAAGCCCCCAGTTCAGGGTGGCGCCAAGGACATTGCCAAGGCTTGCCACCACCAGCAGCGCTGCAACGGGCTGGCCTCCCGCCACCAGCAGGGCGGCCAAAACCGCTTCTGATTGCATGGGCAGAAGTGTTGCGGCCAGAAATGCCGCCAGAAACAGGCCAGCATAGGCATAGGGATCGGCCATGGCCTGCCTTCACGATAAAGAGGCGACACCCGATCCGGTGCAGCATCGTGCGCCCGGGTCCCCCGTGGCACTCGCATGCGCCATAATGTGCATGATAGGATAGATCCTGACAGATCTTGCGCTTGGCTGAAACCGACCAAGAAATCCCCTTGTGCGAAGCCGTTTGATCAGTAAACCGATTGAAATGGAAGCAGGCGCATCCTGTGGACAACATGCCCCCGGGCTGTTTTCGGGATGCGGGGCGGTAAAATGCGCTTGAGAGGCCATGGAGGCATGAATGGCGTTGGCTGAGCTTCCCCGTTTTCCGGATGTGGTCAGCATCATTCCGGAAACGGGCATACAGTTCCTGGACTTCGGGTTCAGCCAGACCCTGCCCGACGGCAGCCGCAATGCCCGTATCCCGGATGGGTGGGGCTTTGTTGACCCCCTGCGCGCCGGCAAGACCGGCGACCCGCGAACGATCCCCGCGCTGGTGAGGCGGGCTGATGTGGATCTGTCGCCCCAGAAAGAAAACTACCAGATCGACCTGAAGGCGATTGTCGAATTTGTTGGCAGGACCTGGGTTCCCCTGCCGCTGCTGCGGGAAGAGCCCGGCCGCAAGTTCCGCCAGGGGCCGACCAACTGGGCGCGGGCCTATCTGGTGGAAATCCCCGAAGGCGATCGCCACGGGAACCGTTACCGACTGGTCATCGCCATCGACAGCGCCATGATGGACGAGTTCGCCGACACCTCCTATCTCGCGCCCTCGCCCGAGGATGCGCGCAATGGGCGGCGCTTTTCGCTTCCCGGCTCACTGGAACATTACGGCTTTTTTCTTGATGCGGCCTGGGTGCGCGAATGGCTGAATGAATCCTACCGCATCATGATCGAGGAACAGGAACGCCAGCGCACGAAACGCCGGGACGTGGACCTGTCGGACGCCGACATCGAGAGCCTGAAGATGGGCCCGAACGAGGCCCTTGCCCGCTACATTGCCTTTCTTGACCTGCTCAACGAACTGGACATCCTGCCCAAGATCACCTTCCCCGATACCTTCACGGCGGACCGGCAGGTGCATGTGGATGTCGACATGGTGCTGGATGTGGGCAATTCCCGCACCTGCGGCCTGCTGGTCGAGGCCGAACCGGGCAGCCGCGGCGCCGACATCAACCGCGCCTTCAAGCTGGAACTGCGGGACCTGTCCCAGCCAGAGCGCACCTATGGCGACCCCTTCAACAGCCGCCTCGAATTTGCCATCGCCAAGTTTGGCCGCGACAACCACAGCCATCGCAGTGGCCGCGCCGATGCCTTTTCCTGGCCGACCATTGTCCGTGTTGGTCCGGAAGCCGTGCGCCTTGCGGGGCAGCGCGAGGGCAGCACCGGCCAGACCGGCATGTCGAGCCCCAAGCGCTATCTGTGGGACGAGGAACCAAGCCAGCAATCCTGGATGTTCAATGGCGAAACCCTGGATGGCGAACGCGAGGGATTTGCCGCCCAGGGCGTGTTCGCGAGCCTGGTGAACGACGCGGGGCAGGCCCTGCACCTCCTGCAGGAGGGCGAAACCGACGATCTTCCGGCCCTGCTGGCCCGCTATTCACGCAGCAATCTTGTTACCTTCCTGCTGGCGGAAATCCTGCTGCAGGCCATCGTGATGATGAACACGCCGGCCCAGCGCCTGCGTCGCCAGAATGCTGAACTGCCGCGCCGCTTGCGCCGCCTGATCCTGACCATGCCCACCGCCCTCTCCATGGCAGAACGGCAGATTCTCAAGGACCGCGCCCAGGCCGCTCTGGAACTGGTCTATCTCTGCCTCGGCAAGGCCGAGCGCAAACCAGGCGAGCGGGGTGACACCTCTCTTGTCTGGCTCGATGGCCAGAAGCCCGATATCGAGCTGAAGTGGGATGAGGCAAGTTCCACCCAGGTGGTCTATCTCTACAGCCAGATCGCCCTTGGCTTTTCGGGCGATGCCAGGGCCTTCATCGAGGCCGTGCGCGCCGGCAGCGTCAGCGACAAGCCTGCGGACAGCCTGCGCATCGGCACCCTCGACATCGGCGGTGGCACCACAGATCTGGTCATCACCGAACTTGAGGCCCAGGGCCAGGGCGCCAATGTAACGATTTTTCCCTACCAGCTGTTCCGCGAAAGCTTCTCACTTGCAGGTGACGACATCGTCCAGCGCATGGTGCAGGAAGTCCTGATCAAGGCCTTCACCGGCCGGCTTGAGCAACAGGTGGGGCGCGACCGCGCCGACACCCTTGTGCAGAGTCTGTTTGGTGGTAACCGAGGTGATATCACCGCTGAAGAACAGCTGCGGCGCCAGCAGTTTGCCACCCAGATCGCCGCCCCCGTGGCCATCAGCCTGCTGTCGCTCTATGAAAATTATGACGCCGCCCGCCCGTCGGCACCTGAAGAACGGCCGCTCAGCTCCTTCTTTGCCGCCGACGCGCAGCCGCCGGCCGGTGTCGTGGCAGCCATAAACCAGGCCGCCCACGAGACAGGCGCCTCTGGCTTCAGCCTTTCCGAGCTCATGATCCCCGTTAATCTGCCAGATGTGGACCGGGTGGTGCGTGCCGTGATCACGGACATGCTGCGTGCCCTGACCGAGGTTGCCTGGCGTTACCAGGTGGACATATTGCTGCTCTCTGGCCGCCCCTCACGCTTTCCGGCCATGCGGGATGTGATCATCGAGACCGGCACGCTGCCGGGCCACCGGGTGCTTCCCATGCACGAGTTCCGGGTGGGACAATGGTACCCTTTCCGCAACCGCGAAGCGCGCATTGCCGACCCCAAGACCACGGCAGCGGTCGGCGGCATGATCTGTCTGCTGGCAGAAGGCAACCTGCACAATTTCAATTTCCGCAGCGACAGGCTGCGTGCCAGTTCGGTTGCGCGCTACCTTGGCAAGGTCGAGAACAGCAACCGTCTGCTGGCGCAGGATGTCTATTATGCCGACATCGATCTTGAAAATCCGGACTATGTCCTTCCGACCGAAGGCGGCTTCGAGTTCCGGGGGCCCATGGCCCTTGGCGCGCGACAGTTCCCGCAGGAATGGTGGCCAGCCACCCTGCTCTACACACTTGATTACACCGACGATAACGCCCGCCGCGAGATGCAGCCACGCACGCCGCTGAAAATGCAGCTGGTGCGCGAGCAGCGCCCCCGCCTGGGGCGGCGCCCGGCCGAAGGTGTGCTGACAGAGGTAAACGACGTGCTCGTGGTCAGCCGCAATATTGAGGACCGCAATGGCAGCCGGGTGCGCGGTGACGCTGTGACCCTGCGCCTGCAGACCTTGCGTAACCGCGATGGCTATTGGCTGGATACCGGCATCCTGGTGGACCTGTGATGCAAGACATTCTCATGCCTGAAAGGTCCAGGAAATGAGTGAGACACGCAGTAAGGAGCAGGAGGTTCTGCTTGCCCGTGCCGAGGGGGGCCGCGATGCCGCCAATCGCGCGCGCAAGTGGGTGGAAACTGTCCGCGCCACCGTCCCCTCGATTGCAAACGAGGCCGAAAGCCTGATCGAGGAATCGCGCCGGCTGGAAAACCTGTGTGCCAAGGTCGCAAACGCCACCACGAGGCGCATGTGCGTTGGTGTCTATGGCGCCAGCCAGCAGGGTAAATCCTATCTCGTCTCGATCCTTGCCCGGCCACCGGGAAAGGCCCAACTCCTGGCGAAGTTCGCCGATGAGAAGCTGGACTTCATTACCGAGATCAATCCCTCGGGCGGCAAGGAATCAACCGGCCTTGTTACGCGTTTCTCTATCCATCCAAGCGGCCATGAGGTGGAGACGGATTTCCCCGTTGAACTCCGCCTGCTGACGGAAACGGATCTCGTCAAGATTCTGGCCAATGCGTTTCAGAGTGATTTCGACCAGAACAATCTGGAGATCGAGGCACCCGACGATGACGCGGTATGCGCCGTCCTCGCCGCCTGCGAGGCCAAGGCCTCGGCAAAGCCGGTTGCCACCCATCTCGATGAGATAGGCCTCTTTGACCTTGGCGAATACTTCAGCCGGAACTTCAAGAACCGCTGGGAGGAACTGAACCCCATACGGTACTGGGAGCGCGTGATCACCCTGGCGCCACGGCTTGATGCGGCGACACGCGCTGACCTGTTCAGTGTGCTTTGGGGTGGCATTGCCGAACTGACCGACCTTTTCCGCACACTGGTTGGCTGGCTTGAAATCCTGGGCCATGCAGAGACGGCCGCAACCGAACTCGCCGCCCTGCGCCCGCGTGCGCGCAGCATCATCGATGTTGCCGCGCTGAAGCGCCTGGGCAGCGGTGCTGATGACGCTGACAGGCTGCGCGTCAAGACAATCCGGGGTGCCGACCACGGCGGGCCGCACGACCTGCCAAGGGCGGTGCTGGCCTCCCTGGTGGCGGAACTGCGGATCACCATCGACGAGCGGCCATGGGAAATGCTCGATCATGCCGATGTGCTGGACTTTCCGGGTGCCCGGTCGCGTTACAAGCTGACGGATCTGCCTGCGCCTGGCACCAATGCCGAGGGCACAAACCCGCGCCAGGATCTGATCCTGGAACTGCTGCTGCGTGGCAAGATCGCCTACCTCTTTCAGCGCTATGCAGAAGAACGTGAGCTGACCTCCCTGTTGCTGTGCATGGGCAACAAGCCCAACGAGGTCAAGGATCTTGGCTTTCTGGTGCGCAACTGGATCGAACTGACCCAGGGCTCAACACCAAAGCAGCGCAGCAATACCAGCACGGCGCTGTTTGTCGTCCTGACCATGATTGACCTTGAGTTTCAGGCAAAGGCTGGCGAATCCCTTGAGCAGAAGTGGGATATCCGTCTGCACACCTCGCTGACCGAACCATACAAGCACGACCATTGGGTGGACGACTGGGATGGCAAGCCATTCCGCAACACCGTCATGCTGCGCAACCCCAATTTCGACCAGGAGTGGCTGGTTGAGTACGAGACCGCCGCCACGGGTGAACTGGTAAAGCCCCTGCGGGAAATTGGCCTGTCCACCCGTAATGCCGGACATCGGGCAGCCCTTGAGGCCTCCTTCAAGGCGTCGCAGTCGGTGGCCCGTCACATTCAGGACCCGGCCCAGGCGTGGGAGGCCATGCTGAAGCTGAATGACGGTGGTGTTGCCCATATCGTCGAGCGGTTGGGCGCCATGCTCAGGCCATCCCTCAAATATGGTCAGTTACGCCAGCGTCTGGAGGGTGCGACACAGGCCCTGATTCATAATCTGAGCCGCTATTATCACGGCGTTGATGAACAGACCCTGCGTGAAAAGGAAGAGGCGCTGAAGAGCCTGCGGGCCGCCCTGAACACGGCTTTCCGCAAGCAGCATTATCGCGCCTTTCCACGCTTCATCACCAATCTGATGCTCAGCGAGCGCGAGATTCGCGATGTCGTGCGCAGCGTTGGCGCAATGTCGATCACGCCACTTGCCGACAGCGCGGTGGCGGAGGAAGAGGAAGACATCTTTGGCGCCGCGCCGACCGCCTCTGCCAGCAGCACGCCGGCCGTTGCAAACGACCGGGCACGACTGTTCGTACAAGAACTGCACCGCCGCTGGATCGCCCAGCTTCGCCGCCTGACCACGGATGAGGCCCAGCTGAAATTCTATGGCCTGCACTCCCGCGATGCCGCCATGCTGGTTGACCAGTTGATTGTCATGGCAGACCGGCTGAAGGCAGAGGAAAAGCTGGCCTCCCGCGTGCGTGCGTCAACCCAGCTCGCCGCTGGCCTGTGGGATGATATGGCGGATCGCATGGTCACCCTGGCACAGCATTCCTTCAACGGGCTGGTGGCAGAGCTTGGCTACAGTGAAGTGCCCGTAGCAGACCGACCCGGGGTGCCTGAAGGGGTGCAACCTCCCACGTCCTATGTGTTTCAGATGCCCGCGACAATCTCGCGCCCCGCTGGTGAGGGACAAGTCCGCCAGTTGCCAACGCTTGGCGACCAGCCCGAGCCGACCGAGCGTCGCTATTTCATTCACTGGGGCATCGCGTTCCTGGCAACAGCCCTCGCCAATCTGAGCTATGGTGGCGGCCGGGAATTGAACGAGCAGCAGAACCGGACGCTTGGCGATATCCTTCGCCAGATCGTTGGTGACACACCCGAGGAAGCCGAAAGCGCCTAGGTGCCGCACACACCGATCCCCAGCCAGACAATTCCATTTCGCCTGAACGGTACCCCCAGATGCCCATAGCGGTTGAACAGCCAAGCACCCTGAAACCGGGAGAAGCCCTGCTTGCCATCGCAGGCCAGCCCAACCTTGATCCGTCCACGCTGCGGCTGGCGATTGAGCAGCCCGGCAAATCGCGCTTTCTGCAGGCCTATGGCACGGGCGAGACATGGGGCACCACGCGCACGTGGCTGGCGCCAGACGACGCCTGGCGGGAAGGTGAGCGGCTGCACCTGGTACTTGGCGCCACGGCAACGTGGAACCTGATGGCAAACGTCACCTACCTTGTGCACCTCACCGATGGCGCCGGAGAAGCAGCATCACCCGAGCGCATGGCCTGGAAGGCAATCCGCCTGCCCTCCGATGCCCCCGCCCCCCTTGCCGAGCAGCCTGCGCCCATCAGACCCGCCCCGGCAAAGGCAGAGGCCATTGAGCCGGAAGCACCCGTCGAAGCTGTCCCCCCCGCCGCCGAACCACTGGAATATGCAGGGTCCGACGTCGACATGGACGGAGCGGAACCGATCACCTCCACCCTGGCCGAGCGGGAGGAGGCGCCGTCGAGGTCCCTGCGGCTCCCCTTGGCGCTGCTGGCCGGTGTTCTGCTGCTTGCCTGTGCCGGGGTTGTCGTCTGGCGGATGAGCCTGCTTGACAGCGCCGTCTCTGCCACAACGGCCCAGACGCCTGCTGCAGGCAAGACGCCATCGGTTGCTGAGCCTGCCCCCACCGGCCCCCTGGACGCAGCCAGTGCGCGCACCTATCTGCAGCAAAAGCCGATGGCGGAAAAGGCCTTTTCCACGGCACAGGCCTATCTCGGTGCTGCCACGCCAGACTCCCTCCAAGGCGCTTTGCTGCTGCTCACCTATGCCGCCCAGGCTGGAAACACAGGGGCGGCAACGGCCATCGGCAAGATGTATGACCCCGAGACATTCTCGGCCACGACCAGCGCCGTTGGCGCCGCAGACCCGGAGAAGGCCTATCTCTGGTACGATCGCGGGGCCAGCGGCAATGATCCGGAGGCCCTCTACCGTCTTGGGCAACTGATGATCAAGGGGCGTGTTGAAGGCCCTGGCATCAGCCCCGAAGCAGGGATCAGGATGCTGGAAAAAGCCGCCGGCCTCGGCCATGTCGAAGCCAAGGCAGCCCTCGACAAACTTCACTGAACTAAAGGGTGGCGTGCCGGTGGCGCCCGCCCCACAGGAGGCTTCCATGCACAAGGCTGGTGTTTCCTCTCCCGCCCGTCGGACGTTGGGATCATTTCTCGCCCTTCTCGCGGTTGGGCTGCTCACGCCCACTGGTGCCAGCGCAGACGACGTGCGGGCCACCATGAACTGCAACCCGGCCCCGCTGCTTCAGGCCGGCAAGACGCAACTGTTGGAACGGGTGCTGACACGCCCCGGCGCCAGCCTTGCCACGGCACCCGGGCAGGCCGGCAAGCGTGCGGTACCGGCCTTCAGCGTGTTGTTCGTCTATGGCCGCAGCCCCGATGGCAAGGCCTTGCAGGTTGGTGCGCGCTCTGATTGCAAGCCTGAAGGCTGGATCGCGACAGAGACAGCCGTGACATGGAAGCATTCTATCGTCGCCGCCTTTGCCCCGCGCACCAGCCGGGAACGCGCACTCTTCTTCAGCGAGGAACAGGCCCTGCGCCAGATTGTGGCCGCCAAGGATGCCGGTGAGCAGGCAAGCACCCTGCGTGGCAGTGCTGGTGCCGCTGGCAGTGGGCCGCTTGCCGCAGTCGAGCCGGAAAATGCGGTGGACATGCGGGAGCAGTTTTATCTGCTGCCCATCCTTGAGGCAGGTTCAGCACGCTTTGCATCACAAAAAAAGGTCCGTGTTCTGAAAGTGGCGGCTGTCAGCACGGCAGCCAAGCCCCCCACGCCACCTGCCGGCGGCCAGGACTTTCGCGCCGCCGTTGTCTTTGTGGTGGATGCCTCAGCCTCCATGCAGCCCTATATCAACCGCACACGCGAGGCGATCAACCGCATCTATGGCAAGATCGAGGGCGCCAAGCTGGAAGACAAGGTCCGCTTCGGGATGGTTGGGTACCGGGATGATCCCAAGACCACGCCGGGCGTTGAGTATCTGACGCGCGTCTTTGTTGACCCCAACAAGGTGGCCAGCCGTGAAGCCTTCAACAAGGCCGCTGCCGGGTTGAGTGCCTCAAAGGCCTCGACCCGCGCCGTTGCCGAAGATGGTTACGCCGGCATTGATGCGGCCCTGAAGGATGTCAACTGGGATGGCTTTTCGGCGCGCTTCATCGTGCTGGTCACCGACGCCAGTTCGCGCGACCCTGAGTCTGGCTTGAGCGCCACGGGGCTTACCGCCAGTCGCCTCAGCGTGATTGCCCAGGAACACGGGACCGCCCTGTTCGCCTTGCACCTGCTGAGTGCCGGGAATGAGAAAGATCACGAAAAAGGCAAGACGCAGTATGAGGAACTGGCGCAGTTCCCGGGCTGTTCCAGCCTCTATTACCCCGTCCCCACCGGGGATGTGGGGGAGTTTGGCAAGCGCATAGACCTGCTCGGCGACCGGCTGACCGACCTGGTGACTGTGCATGACGCCCCCCCGGCCCCCTCCGCCGGCACGCCCACAACGCCCACCTGCAGCGTGCAAAGGCAGGCTGGGGCCGAGGCCGCGACGTCAATCGCCGCAGATGTTGATGCCATTGCCCATGCCATGCGCCTTGCCTATCTGGGCAAGGTAAGTGGCAGCACGGCACCGGCCATGTTCGACGCCTGGACGGCTGATCGCGATTTTGCCAACCAGGCCATCGCGACCTATGACATCCGGGTCCTGCTGACCAAGACCCAGCTGGCGGATCTGGAGTCCACGGTGCACGCCCTGAGTAATGCCTATCGTGACAGCAAGATCGATCCCTCTGCCCTTTTTGCCCAATTGCGCAGTGCGGCAGCAACCCTCGCCCGCGACCCCGCCAAGATCGGCACCACCGACCATGCCGAGCTGAGCAAGGCGATCCTGGGCGAATATCTGGATGGCCTGCCCTATGCCAGCCGCATCATGGCCATCGACCAGGATACCTGGAAGGGCATGTCGCCGGGGGAACAGCAGGCCTTCATCGACGATCTTGATGTCATGTCGGCCCAGTACAAGCGCTTTCATGATGATGTGGGGCTCTGGGTCATGCTGGCCGAGGGCGGTTCGGCCAATGACGCCGTCTACCCCATCCCGATCAAGGCCCTGCCGTGAGATCAGAGGGGGGGCATCAGGCGCCCCTGCTTGAACTTCGCGACGTGACGCGGATCCATCGCGCCGCTGACGGTGGCTTCGCGTTCCATGTACCAGAACTAACCGTGGCGGCAGGTGAACATGTGGTTGTTGTGGGCCAAAGCGGCAGTGGCAAGAGCACGCTGCTCGATCTGGTTGCCCTCCTTGCCGCCCCGGACACGGCTGGGCGCTTTATCCTTGATCCGGGCGATGGCCCCATGGATGTGGCAGCACTTTGGGCCAAGGGCGACCGTAACAGCCTTACCCGCCTGCGCGCCCGCTATGTGGGCTATGTGCTGCAAACAGGTGGGCTGCTGCCCTATCTGAGCGTGCGGGAGAACATTCTGCTGGCCCGCCGCCTGCTTGGGCTGGCTGTCCCTGGCCCGCTTGCCAATCTTGCCGCCGCCGTTGGCCTCGCCAATCTGCTGGACCGGCTCCCGGCGCAACTCTCCGTTGGTCAGCGCCAGCGTGCCGCCGTGGCACGCGCGCTGGCCCATGAACCACGGCTACTGCTGGCGGACGAACCAACGGCGGCACTCGACCCCGGCCTCGCCGGGCAGGTGATGGAGGCCTTGCTCGCAGCCTCGGCCAGTATTGGCGCAGCTTTGGTGTTGGTTACCCACGATATGGCGCTGGCGACCCGCGTGGGGGGCCGCATCCTGCGCTGCGAGGTTGATCCGCCAGGCGGGCCGGCGCGGGGGGTGCTGCATGGTTAAGCAGCAGACAGGGGTCGGGGCCACGTTGGGCGCGCGCTGCGGCCAGTTGCTGCGCCTGGCCCTCAATGATCTCAGGCGGGACTGGGCGCTTGCGGTATGCGAGGTCTTTGCGATTGCCGCCGTGCTGGCACCGCTGCTGATCCTGGCAGGTCTCCAGCAGGGCGTGCTGGCGCGCATGCTCAATGATCTGGCCCAGAACGTCGCCATGCGTGAGATTATGCCACGGGTTACGGGAACCAACAGGTTCGATCAGGCCTGGCTGGAGGCGGCAGGTGCCCGGCCCGATATCAGTTTCGTGATTGGCGATGTGCTGTCGCTGGCCGCCTCAGTCGAACTGGCCAACCCATCAGATGGCGCCCGCGCGCCCATCAATGCGCTGCTGACGCCAACGGCCAAGGGCGATCCGCTGACCGCCGCGCTGCCTCCCACCCTTGCCACCCTGGTTGATCGCGGCACGGTGATCGTTTCAACCGGCGTCGCCACCGCGCTTGGCCTAAGGGCCGGTGACACACTCGACCTCACTGTGCCCCGGACAAACAATGGCACAGATGAGAGCCGCCTCCTCACCGCCCGCGTGAGTGCCATCCTGCCCGCAGAAGCTGCTGACCGTCCACGCCGGCTGGTGCTGGTGGACCCCGCCCTGCTGCTGGACGTCCGCGACTATCGCAACGGTTTTGCCGTGCCTGATCTTGGCTGGACGGGCACCCCACCGCCAGCCCATCGCGCCGCATTCGAGCGCTTTCGTCTCTATGCGCAGTCGATTGATGCCGTGGAGGGTGTGGTTGACTGGCTTCGCGCAAGCGGGGTTGAGCCTGTCAGCGCGTTGGACCAGATCGCGCCCCTGCGATCACTGAACGCCAGCCTGACAACCATCCTCAGGATCATCGGCGCCTTTGCGGCCCTGGGATTTGTTGTCTCGCTTGGTGCCACGCGGTGGAGCAGCGTGCAGCGCAAGCATCGCGAACTGGCACTGCTGACCCTTGTTGGCTATGGCCCTGGCTGGCTTGTGGGCCTGCCGCTGGTCCAGGCATCGCTGGTGGCCGTGCTTGGCACCCTGCTTGCCGGTACCTTTTATGGCGCGGCCGCAATACTGATCAATGCGACTTTCCCGGGCGTCACAAACGCCTGCGCCCTGACCGCCGGACAATTGGGCGCTGCAGCAGGGCTTACCTGGTGTCTTGCCGTTCTGGCCGCAACGGCGGCGGCTGTCACAGCCTTCCGGATCGATCCCGCTGCGGCCATCCGGGACAGCTAATAAGGCAGTTTCCGCAGGCGCTTGCGAGATGCTTTGGCTTCGTTCCCATGCTATAATTTATGTATTAAGGCCGCCCCCGGAAGATAAAGCCGGGAACCGCCTCAAAATGTCGACGCGGTGAAACGGAACAGCAATGGCGTGCATCCCCCGAGCGATCCTGGCAGGCGCCCTCGCAACCATGCTGCATCTGGCATGGAGCGGTACAGCGCTTGCAGGTGACGCGCCCTGGCCAGCGGATGCCTTCAATCCACAGGCGGCAGAGGGCGATCTTGTCCTGCCCATGCCCTGTGGCGGTGCCATGACCTTCCGACCGGTGATCGTGCCGGGCAAGGACATTCTGGACGACCGGCGCATCATGGTCGGCACCCTGGAAGAGGACGTCGGCTTCAAGGAAAATCAGCGGGCGGAATACATCGCCGGCGGCTTCAGCGACAAGAAGTCGAACGGGCAGCGGCTCTATTACATCGGCAAGTACGAGGTCACAGTTCCGCAATTCGCCAGCTTCTCAGGCACCTGCCCCAAACTGGACGACAATGCGCGGCAGCCAAAGACGAACGTTACCTGGACCGAGGTGATGGGCTTTGCTGACGCCTACAACCAGTGGCTGCGGGCCAAGGCAACCGGCAAACTGCCTGAGGAAGAGGGGCTGCCGGGCTTCCTCCGTCTGCCAACGGAAGACGAGTGGGACTATGCCGCGCGCGGTGGGTCCAGGGTGTCGGACGCCGATTTTTCCGCCCGGCTCTTTCCGATGGCTGAGCCCATGGCTGCCTATGTCCAATATGGTGGCCCGGATTCTTCCAATAATGAATTGCAATGGGTCGGGCTGCTTAAGCCAAATCCCCTTGGCATTCATGACATCCTTGGCAATGCCGGCGAGCTTGTGTTTGACCTCTTCCGGCTGAGCCGGGTAACACGCCCCCATGGCCAGGCAGGCGGCTATGTGGTGCGGGGCGGCGACTATCTCACGAGCCAGAGTGCCATGCGCACCTCGGCCCGGGATGAATTCCCGCCCTATGATGCCGAGGGCCCGCGTCGTCAGCCAACGGTTGGTTTTCGCCTGGTGATCGCGGCACCCGTCCTGCCCACCCCCGGCCGGGTCAAGGCCGTGCAGGCCGCCTGGCATGATCTGCCGGCCGACGTTGCTGCCGCCGTAAAGGGCGCATCCCTGCCGGAAGTGGCACAGAATGATCCGCTGAAGGAACTCGACAATCTCAGCGGCGCAGTGGCGGACCCGGCACTTCAGAAGCGGCTTCAGGAATTGCGCAATGTCATGGCGGGCAGTATCGCCACCCGCAATGAACAGCGCGACCGCGCAGCACGCGCCACCCTTAATCTCGCCACCTATCTGGCCGCCAACCTGCGGTTCGATACCCAGAAGGTGCTGGCGATCGAGGAAGTTGCCGCCCTCGGCAATGCCCAATCCAAAGAGCGCCTGCCAAATGACATCGCCGCGTTGCGCGCCGGGATGGACTATTACCGCAACACCCTTCGCCTGCTGATCAATGATTATCCGCCCAAGATCCGCGCCGATCAGTTGCGCGTGCTGGAACAGGAACTCAAGCAGAGCGGCGCCAACAACCAGCTTGCCGCAATCAGCATTGTGCGCGATCACCTGACTGATCTTGAGAAGGCGGGCGAACTGCCCTCGGATCGGCTTGAGACGCAGTTTCGCAAAGACCTTTGCCGCAATGGCGCGGCAACCCGCTATCCGACCGCCTGCAAGGCCGGTCCGTAGTACTCCACAGGACACAAGGAAACCGTGATGAGACGCAATTGGCATGTGGTTCTGACACTGGCGGTCGCCCTTGCCGTCGCCGGCTGCGCAAATGGCCAGGGCGGCCGACCGGGGATGGCAAACGGCTCCAAGTCCCAACCGGCGCCAAACTGTTCAGACCCAGGCATCTCGAACGCCGAGCGTGTGATCTGCGAAGATAACGCCACCTTCAACAAGACCATGCTGGGCGGCGCCGCCACAGGTGCGGTCGCGGGTGCAGCCCTGGGCGCGCTTGGTTGCTGGGCGGCGGGTCAGGACCCGTTGCAATGCGCCGCCATTGGCGCCGTTGCCGGCGGCGTTGCAGGCGGCATTGATGGCTATGTCACGGCCAAGGAGCAGGAAGCCTCCCGCCAGAATATTCGCGCCATTGATGCGATCACCAATGAAGTCGAGGCGGAAAACAACAAGCTCGCCCGTAACGTTGCTGCCGCAAAGGCCCTGAGCCTGGAAGGTCAGGAGCGCCTGGCCAAGGCCCAGGCGAATCTGAAGAGCGGCCAGATCAATGCCGCCCAGGCCGAGGCCGAGCGCGCCAGCGTGATGCGCAGCCGCCAACAGCTGGACACCATGATCAGCAACACCGAAAAGCAGCGGCAGCAGTTCGCCGAGGCCCAGCCCAAGACTGGCGAGTCCTCTGACGAGTTCGAGGCGCAGATGATCACCCTGTCCAAGAACATCGCCCGGCTGAAGCAGCAGCGCGACAAGCTCAACGAAAGCCTGCAGGTCAGAACGTCATGATGATCCCAAACCTTCGCCAGTTCAGGCGCGGCACCGCCCTGCTGGCGCTGCTGGCGCTGGCCGGCTGCGCCTCTTATATCGATGCAAAGCGCGAGGTGGCCAATGCGCCGGCCGCCATTCGGGCAGCAGAGGTGCGCCGCGACGCAGCCCTTGACGCAAACGCCGACCTGCGCACGCAGCAGGCCGAGGCCAATGCGGCCCAGCAAAGTCTGAGCCGGGATGTGGGCCAGACCGAGGCCCAGTTGGCGCAGGTCCAGGCGCGCCTGAAAAAGGCCAAATCCGCCACAGCCGCCCAGCGCGCCGAGCTTGCCAAGCTCAGCAAGCGCCAGGCAGATCTGAAGCGCGATATGGATGCCATGAACCGCGCCCCCGCCCCCAAGACAGCGGGGGAGGTCGGCGGACGTCAGATCGAACTGGATAACCTGAGGACTGAACAGGATAATCTGCAACAGCAGGTGGATGCCCTCCAGGGCGCCCTCTGATTCCAGTCACCTCAACAGGCAGCCCCGTGTCATCAGCCCGCAAGGTTCCCGGTTTTTTCTGGCCCATGGTTGCGGCCCTGTGGCTTGGCGCCCTGGTGCTGGGCGGCCTCGCCTTCATGGGTCGCCTGCAACAGGGCGCCGAGGGTGAGGTGCAGACCCTGACGGCGGAAATAGCGACCCGGACCAACCTGCTCCAGCAGGCCGGGTGCAGCGCTGACGGCAAATTGCCTGCCCTGCCCAATCCCCCCTCGGCGGCGGCGGCGGAACCTGCCGTGGCCCCTGCTGCAAGCGGCCATAAGGCGCTGACCAATGCCGACCTTCTGAGGAAGATCGAGCGGGCAACGGTGCTCATCCTCAGCGATGCCGGCAGTGGCAGCGGGTTCTATGTCACCCCGGACCTGATCATGACCAACCATCATGTGGTTGGTGAGGGCGATGTGGGCGAGGTCTATGTCACCAGCAAAACCCTGGGCCAGTTGCATCCCGGCCGGGTGATCAAGGTATCTCCGGGCACCCAGTTCGGCTCACCCGACTTTGCCCTGATCAAGATGCAGCCCGACGCAAAGGGAACCCCCCTCCCCCTCAGCCGCTCGGTGCCAAAGCTGTTGAAGGTGGTGGCGGCCGGCTATCCCGGCCTTGCCATTGAAAACGACCTTGCCTACCAGCGACTGATCAAGGGCGACCTGCAGGCAGCACCCGACCTCAACCTGACCGATGGCATGGTTTCCGCCATTCAGAAGTCCAGCAAGGGCCTGCAGCAGATCCTCCATTCGGCGGCCGTGCTCGGCGGCAATTCCGGTGG
>CANCOY010000074.1 GCA_947379865.1 Acetobacteraceae bacterium | reverse complement strand
CCCGGCGGTGGTGGTGGTGGACTGGCAGACCATGACGCTGGGCACCGGCGCTGTGGACCTGGCCTATTTCGTGGGCGGCGCCCTCGACCGGGCCACGCGGCAGGCGCACGAGGAAGAGATCATGAAGGTCTATTACGCCGAGCTGCTGGCGCGCGGTGTCAGCGGTTACAGCTTTGCCGACCTTGTGGCCGACTATCGTCACCTCAGCTTTGTGGGGGCGGTCATGGCCATTGGCGCCTCCATGCTGGTCAAGCAGACGGAGCGCGGCGACCGCATGTTCATGAGCATGCTCTCCCACGCCGCCCATCATGTGCTCGACCTCGGCGCCCTCGACGTGCTGCCCGCCTGAGGGCAGCGCCAGTCTCCGGGGATGGTGTCTTCACCGGGAGAGGTATCGTCACCAGGGGATGGTATCACCCCGGTGGTCGCGGAAGCTGCCAGTGTCGGCCGGCGTCAGGCCGTCGATCACCGCCAGCAGGCGCCCGGCGGCCTGGTCTGGCGTCTGCACGTCGAGGCCGCCCCGGGCAAAGGGGGCCGACAGGCCGGTTTCCACGGTGCCGGGATGCAGGCTCAGGCAGATGGCGTCTGGCTTGCGGCGGCGCAGTTCGATTGAGGCGGTGCGCACCAGCTGGTTCAGCGCCGCCTTGGACGCGCGATAGGCATACCAGCCCCCCAGCCCATTATCCCCAATGCTGCCCACCCGCGCCGACAGGGTGGCAAATACCGCTTTCCCCTCGCGCGGCAGCAGCGGCAGGAAGTGCTTCAGCAACAGGGCAGGGCCGGTGGCGTTGAGGGCAAAGGAGTGCGCCATATGCGCCGGGTCAATCTCCCGCCACGACCGCTCGGGTGCAAAGCGTGCATCATGCAGAAAGCCGGTGGCATCAATCACCAGACGCACCGTCCCCAACTCCGCCACATGGGCTGCGGCCGCCACGATGCTTTCCTCTGACAGCAGGTCGAGGGGTGGCGTGCTGGAGCGGCCAAGGCTGACCACCGCCGCAAAACGCTGGTCTGTGGCCAGTTGGCGGGCCAGGGCCGCCCCAATGCCGCCCCCGCCGCCAATCACCACGGCAAGGTCGCCTGGGGGGAAGTCTGTGGCGTGGCTGTTCTCTGCTTGGCTCATGGATGACGGATCTAGGGTGTTGCCCGTGGCGCGCAAGGTGTCCTGTTCCAAAACGTGACGCTTGCTTTGCGGCGCGGCACGATATGAAGTTATGGCGAAGCATCCCCGCAACCGGCAAGGCAAGGGTCGCCGCCCGCTGTCGAGAGGATGCGCCGAGGAGGAGGATGACAATGGCACAGGCACGTGGGTCAGAAACGGACTTTGATGCGGTGGTGGTGGGTGCCGGTTTTGCCGGCATGTACATGCTCCACAAGCTGCGCAGTCTGGGCTTTTCCGTCAGGGTCTATGAGGCGGGCACGGGCGTCGGCGGCACCTGGTACTGGAACCGCTATCCGGGCGCGCGCTGCGACGTGGAAAGCATCGAGTATCAATACGGCTTTTCCGACGAGATCCAGCGCGAATGGACCTGGACCGAGCGCTATGCCGCCCAGCCCGAAATCCTGCGCTATCAGAATTATGTGGCCGACAAGCTCGACCTCAAGAAGGACATCCGCTTCGAGACCCGGGTGACCGCCGCCGATTATGACGAGGGCAGCGCCCGCTGGGCCATTGCCACCGAACATGGCGAGCATGTGCGCGCCAAGTTCTTCGTCATGGCCACGGGCTGTCTCTCGTCGGCACGGGTGCCGGACTTCCCCGGCATCTCCGACTTCCAGGGCGAATCCCACCACACCGGCGACTGGCCCCATGGCGGCGTCGATTTCACGGGCAAGCGGGTGGCCGTCATCGGCACCGGCTCTTCCGCCGTGCAGTCCATTCCCGTGATCGCCGAACAGGCCGCCGAACTGCTGGTCTTCCAGCGCACGGCCAATTTCACCTTGCCCGCCGGCAACCGGCCGCTTGCGCCGGGCGAAGCAGAGGCTGCCAAGGAGAGCTTCATCGAAGGCCGCAAGCGGGCGTACGACTCCCAGGGTGGCCTGATCAGCTTTGAATATATCGAAGCCATGATCGACGATCTCGATCCGGACTTCGTGCAGAAGGAACTGTCGGACCGCTGGCACCAGGGGGGCTTCTCGTTCCTTGGCGCCTATGGCGACCTTATGGCAACGCCTGAGGGCAACAAGGTGGCGGCGGATTATGCCCGCTCGGAAATGGCCAAGCGCGTGGCCGATCCGGCCGTGGCCGAGATGCTGCTGCCCAATGACCATCCGGTGGGCGTGAAGCGCCTGTGTCTGGATACGGGCTATCTTGAGGTCTTCAATCAGGCCAAGACCAAGCTGATCGACGTGCGCAAGACGCCGATCGAGCGCATCAGCCGCACCGGCGTGGTCGCTGGTGGTGTCAATTACGAGGCTGATTGCATCGTCTTTGCCACGGGTTTTGACGCCATGACCGGCTCCATCCTGGCCGTCGACATCAAGGGCCGTGGCGGCGAGAGCCTGCGCGACAAGTGGGCGGCGGGGCCGCGCACCTATCTGGGCCTCAGCACCGCCGGCTTCCCCAACCTGTTCTTTATCACCGGCCCGGGCAGCCCGTCGGTGCTGTCCAACATGATCATCTCCATCGAGCAGCACGTGCACTGGATTGCTGACTGCATCAGCAACCTTGAGGGACGCCAGGTGCGCGCCATCGAGGCGACGCCGGATGCCGAGAACGCCTGGGTCGACCATGTGAACGAGGTGGCCAGCCTCACCCTCTATCCCGTCGCCAACTCCTGGTACATGGGCGCCAATATTCCGGGCAAGCCCCGGGTGTTCATGCCCTATGCCGGTGGCGTCGGCGTCTATCGCCAGAAGATCGACGAGGTGGCGGGTGCCGGCTATGAGGGCTTCACCCTCGACCGCGAGGCCCAGGCGGCCAGTGCCTGACCCAAACCAAAGTGGCCGTGGGAGCAATCCCACGGCCGCTTGTCTGCCTGAACCTGATGGACCGCGCGGCGCCCCCGCGCGGTCTTTCAGTTTGGCGGGCGCTCAGTTCGTGGGGGGCAGTGTCTTGTCCCGCAGGTCGTGGGTGCGCTTGATCAGATAGGCCCGGATCGCCGCCACATCGTCGGCATTCAGCATATCGCTGAAGTTGGGCATGCCCCGGCCGGCGAGGGCGCCGTGCAGCACGATTTCCTCGAGGTTGTCGCGGGTCTCGTTGCTGATGTGCCGCAGGTCTGGCGCCACCAGCGAGGAGACGGCGCCAAAGCCATGGCAGAAGCCACAGACCTTGGTGAACGCCTTGGCGCCATGGGCCACCGTCTCGGCCGAGGCGGTCATCGGCGGCGGCTCGGGGATCGTGTTGTCGCGCACCGTCGGCTTGGGCACCGGGCCGCCGCCCACCTTGAAGGTCAGCAGCTTGCCTTCGTTGAGGTATTTCGAGATGGCCGAGGCCGGGTCATAGGCGCCGGCAATCACGCCACCGCCATAGCCGGCCATCACCGCCACATATTGCTCACCGTCCAGTTCATAGCTGACCGGCGGCGCGATGATCCCAAGCCCCGTCTGCACGGTCCAGACGCGTTCGCCCGTGGTGGCATTGAAGGCAGAGAAGGTGCCATCAGCTGCGCCCATGAAGACGAGGTTGCCGGCAGTCGCAAGGGTGCCGCCATTGCGGGCGCCTGGGTATTCCACGGTCCAGCGGGCTTCCTGCTTCACCGGGTCCCAGGCCAGCAGATAGCCCGACAGCTTGTCCGGGTCGGCATAAGCGGTGAGGTCGGTCAGATGGTCCATGTCGATGCCAAGGTTCCACCAGCCCGGCACCTGCTTGTAGGAATGATGGGTATCGTAGGAGTAGGGGAAGCTGATCTCGTGGATCGGGATATAGACGAGGCCCGTGTCAGGGCTGAACGACATGGGGTGCCAATTGTGGCCACCCGCCGGTGACGGCTTGATGACCTTCATCTTGCCGTCCTTGAAGTTCATCTCCGGGTTCTCGATGGGCCGGCCCGTCTTCATGTCAAAGCCGGTGGCCCAGTTCATGCCGATATAGGGCTTGGCAGAGACCACCTCGCCGGTGGCCCGGTCCAGCACATAGAAGAAGCCGTTCTTGGGCGCCTGCATCAGCACCTTGCGGTCGCGACCGTCGATTTTCATGTCGGCCAGCATGATCGGCTGGGTGGCGGTGAAATCCCAGGTGTCGCCGGGCGTCGTCTGGTAGTGCCACTTCAGGCGACCCGTATCGGGGTCGATGGCCAGGATCGAGGAGAGATAGAGATTGTCGCCGCCACCGGGGCTGCGCAGATAGCGGATCCAGGGCGAGCCATTGCCGGTGCCGACATAGAGCAGGTTGAGGTCGGGGTCATAGGCCATGCCGTCCCAGGCCGTGCCGCCGCCACCGATCTTCCACCACTCGCCACCCTTCCAGGTCTTGGCGGCAGCGGCCATCTCCGGATGTTCGAAGGGCTTCGCGGGGTCGCCGGGGACAGTATAGAAGCGCCAGGCCTGTTTGCCTGTGGTGGCGTCATAGGCGGTGATGAAGCCGCGCACGCCCAGTTCGGCACCACCATTGCCGATGATGACCTTGCCTTTCACCACGCGCGGTGCGCCGGTGATGGTGTAGGGGGCCTTGCCGTCGATGGTGTCGACCGACCAGATGGGCTTGCCCGTGCCGGCATCAAGGGCGATCAGGCGGCCATCGAGCGTGCCGACATAGACCTTGCCCTCCCAGACGGCGACACCCCGGTTGACCACGTCACAACAGGCATAGCGGGCCCATTGGCCGGGCACTTCGGGATCAAAAGTCCACAGGGTCTTGCCGGTGCGGGCATCCACGGCATGCACGATGCTCCAGGTGCCGGTCAGATACATGACGCCGTCGATGACGATGGGCGTGGCCTCAAGCCCGCGCGTCGAGTCCATGTCATTGGCCCAGGCCAGGCCAAGGGTGCCGACATTGCTGGCGTTGATGGCCTTGAGCGGAGAGAAGCGCTGTTCGGAATAGGTACGGCCATTGGACAGCCAGTTGCCGGGTTCGCTGTCGGCCTTGCTGATGCGGGCGCCATCCACGGCGGCTGCCTTGCGCAGATCCTCGGGTGTTGCGGCCAGGGCCGACCATGAGACAACCAGACCCAGCACTAGGCCGCTTAGCATTCTGAGCATTTGATCCCCCCGGATTGGCGCGTCTGCCGTGCGCATTTGTCTCCAAGCCTAGCCCGCCTCGGCCCGGTCCGTCGAGTGTGGCCCCTTGCGCCCCGCTGGCCTGCGGGAGACGATCCCGCCACAAGCTGCCACAGCGGTGCGGCGGCACTGGAGGAACAAGACATGGCGACCATCGTACTGGTAATGACCACCCCCAACCCCAATGGGGCAGAGGACCTTGCCACCTATCAGAAGCTGGCAGGGCCAGTGGTGGCGCGGCATGGCGGGGAAATCATGTATCGCGGCCGTCGGGCAGACAGCCTGGCGGGCGCAGGCGCCTTTGCCATGTCGCTCGCCATCCGTTTCCCGGATGAGGCGGCGGCGCGGGCCTGGCATGCCGACCCGGATTATCAGGCGGCCATCGCCCATCGCAACAAGGCCTTCACGGCCTTTGAGGCGCACCTGATCAACGAGTAATCCAGAAACGCATAGGCCAGCATGGAGGGGCGGGCAGCAGCAGCCCACCCCTCCGTTTGGACTTACATCCAGACCATGGTCACCCATTCGGCGGCCAGAGCCGGCTTGCTCTCGCCCTCGATCTCGATGGTGGCGTCATGGGACAACTGCACGCGGCCATCGCCCATGTCGGTGACGGACTTCACGGCAAAACGGCCGCGAATGCGCTTGCCGCACTTCACCGGGGCCATGAAGCGGACCTTGTTATAGCCATAGTTCACGCCCATGCGCGTGCCCGAGACACCCGGCACCGCCTGATATGACATGACTGGCATCATGCTGAGCGTCAGCAGGCCATGGGCAATGGTGCTGCCGAACGGCGTCTGCTTGGCCATTTCCGGGTTCACATGCAGAAACATGTGATCCTCGGTGATGTCGGCGAACTGGTTGATCCGCGACTGGTCGATCTCGAACCATTCGGAGACGCCGATTTCCTTGCCGGTGAAGGCCTTGATCTCGTCGAGCGTCATGGTCTTGCTTGGACCCTGCATTTTTCTACTCCCTGTTTGATTGGTCGGTTCGGCCTCAGGCCAGATTCATCAGGCCAGATTCATCAGGCGGGGCTGAGCACATGGATGACGCGGCTGGCCACCAGATCCTTGGTGCGGGCGGCATAGGCGGCCATATGGGGGGCCACCGCATGGGCCTTCAGGTCGTCCAGCGTCTCCCATTTCTCGATCATCACGAAGCCGTCGGGGCCAATGGGTGTGGCAATCGAGCCAAGGCCCGGCGCGTCGACCACCGGGGCATATTCGATACAGCCCTTTTCGGCATGAACGGCGGCAAGATTGCCGCGCACTTCGGCCAGAAGCTTGTCGCGCTGGCCGGGCTTGGCGGTGATGATGGCAAGGACGCTGATCATGGTATTCCTCCGCGCCGGTGTCTCCCCGGCTTGCTGCCTGCGGGCATTGCACACGCCCGGGCGGCGAGTATGCCAAGTGGATCAGCCCTGATCCATCGCCCTTGGCATGGGCTGCTGTTGGCCAATGAAGAGAACCATCAGGGCGGCGCCCAGGCACAGCAGACCGGCGGCAAGAAAGGCGGGGTCATAGCCCCCCAGAAGGGTGCGCGTCAGCCCCGCGCCCCAGGCGGCACTGGCGGCGCCCAGCTGATGGGCGGCGGCCACCCAGCCAAACATCAGGGCGGCATCCGCCTCGCCAAAGACCTGGCCCGACAGGCGCACGGTGGCGGGAAGGGTGGCGATCCAGTCGAGCCCGTAAAAGATGGCAAACAGCGAAAGCCCTTCAAACCCCAGGTCAAAGGCCGAGGGCAGGAACAACAGCGACAGGCCTCGCAGGCCATAATAGATCGCCAGCAGCACGCGGCTGTCATAGCGGTCCGTCAGCCAGCCCGAAAAGGCCGTGCCCAGCAGATCCAGCACGCCCATGGCCGCCAGCAGCCCTGCCGCCTGAACCTCGGGCAGGCCATGATCGGCGCAGGCCGAAATCAGGTGGGTGCCGATCAGACCATTGGTCGAGGCACCGCAAACAAAGAAGCTGCCGGCCAGCAGCCAGAAATCACGGCGGCCCAGCCCGGTCTGCAGCCCGGCAAGGGCGCGCCGGAAGGGATTGCCGATTGCCGCAGGCGGCGGCGTGATGGTGGTCTCGCCCAGGCGGGGCAGGCCCTTGTCTGCGGGATAGCCGCGCAGCAGCCAGAGCACGGGCACAAGAACCAGCAGGGCCACGCCACCCACCGCCACCACCGCAAGCCGCCATCCCTGTGTGGCGACGATCCAGGCCAGCAGAGGCAGGAACACCAGTTGGCCGGTCGCGGTGCTGGCGCTGAGCACGCCAACGACCACGCCCCGATGACGCACAAACCAGCGGTTGGCAATGGTGGCACCCAGCACCAGGCCGATCATGCCGATGGCACTGCCAACCACGCCGCCCCATAGCACCAGCATCTGCCAGGGTTCCGACATCAGGGCTGTGGCACTGGTGCCGACGGCCAGCAGCAGCAGGGCGGTCGCAACGCTGCGCACCACCCCGAACCGCTCGTAGAGGGCAACCGCAAAGGGACCAAGCGCCCCATAAAGAAAGATGTTGCCGGCGATGGCAAAGCCAATGGTGGCGGCCGACCAGCCAAATTCCCGCTGCAGCGGCAGGATCAGTACGCTGGGCGCCGAACGCGCCCCGGCACCTGTAAGCAGAACAAGAAAGGTAACGCCAAAGACGACCCAGCCGTAATGGAAGGCAGGGCGGCCCCGGCTCTCCATATCAGCGGCGCCGGTCGGCCAGGATCATCTCCGCACCTTTTTCGGCGATCATGACGGTTGGCGAATTTGTGTTGCCGGACGTGATCGTGGGCATGATCGAGGCATCGACCACCCTCAGCCCCTTGATGCCCACGACGCGCAGGCGCGCGTCAACCACCGCATCTGGGCCAGTACCCATGCGGCAGGTGCCGACCGGGTGGAAAATCGTCGTGCCGATCTCGCCGGCGGCCCGGGCCAGGCCCTCATCGCTGTCGATCTGGGCGCCGGGCAAATATTCCTCTGGCTTGTAACGCTGCAGGGCAGGTGCCGCCACGATACGCCGCGTCAGGCGGATGGCATCCACGGCCACATGCCGGTCCTGATCGGTGCTGAGGTAATTGGGCTGGATTGCCGGCGCCTCAAGCGGATCGGGGCCCTTGAGGTGGACATGGCCACGGCTTGAGGGGCGCAGGTTGCACACGCTGGCGGTAAAGGCCGGGAAATCGTGCAGCGGCTCGCCAAAGCGGTCGAGGCTGAGCGGCTGGACATGGTATTCAAGGTCCGCCGTCTCGCGTGTTTCGGACGAGCGGGCAAAACAGCCAAGCTGGCTTGGTGCCATGGTCATGGGGCCGCGCCGGGCGAGTGCATATTGCAGGCCCATGATGCCGCGCGCCATCAGGCCATTGCCCCGACCGTTGAGGGTGCGCACACCCTTGACCTTGTAGATGGTGCGCAGCTGCAGGTGATCCTGCAGATTCTCTCCCACGCTGGCCAGTTCGTGCACCACCGGGATGCCATTCTTTCGCAGCAGTTCGCCCGGGCCAATGCCTGACAACTGCAGAATATGGGGTGAGCCGATTGCGCCCGCCGCCATGATAACTTCACCCGTTACCCGGGCCATCTTGCGCTGGCCATCCTGGGAGAAGATCAGGCCCTTGGCGCGCCCCTCCTCCACCATGATGCGCTCGGCCTGGGCGTGGGTGAGGACGGTCAGATTGGGGCGCCGCCGGACCGGGCGGAGGAAGCCCTTGGCTGTCGTCCAGCGGATGCCGGTGCGCTGGTTTACCTGGAAGTAACCGCAGCCCTCGTTGTCGCCCTGGTTGAAATCATCTGATTTCGGAATACCAACCTCGGCCGCCGCCTCGCGGAAGGCATCAAGGATTGTCCAGGACAGGCGCGGCGCTTCAACGCGCCACTCGCCACCCGCACCATGGAAATCGCTGGCGCCCTGCCAATGGTCTTCCGAGCGCTTGAAGACCGGCAAAACATCATCCCAGCCCCAGCCGGTGTTGCCGAACTGGCGCCACAGATCATAATCGCGGGCCTGGCCGCGCATATAGATCATGCCGTTGATGGCCGAACTGCCACCCAGCACCCTGCCGCGCGGATAGTTCAGTACACGATTATTCAGCCCGGGGACGGGGTCAGTCTTCAGACACCAGTCCGTGCGCGGATCGTTCATGGTGAACAGATAGCCGATGGGGATGTGGATCCAGGGCACGTTGTCGCGCCCTCCGGCCTCCAGCAGCAGCACGCGCAGGCTGCGATCCGCACTCAGACGATTTGCAAGAACACAGCCGGCTGAGCCGGCCCCGACGATCACATAGTCGAACTCACCGATCGTCTCTGGGCTGACCATGTCTATTCTCTAATCCCAATTTCGGAGGCAAAGGCAGCGAATGCCTCCTCAACTACATGAGCGCTGCAAGCCAAGGGACCGGCAATCTCAAGTCATGACGACAAGCCGAATCACCAGTACATCGTAGCAAACATATTATACGTATCGTAAATCCTGTTTCTACTCAGCAACCGCGGCGAGTCTGTTGACCCCCTGACCCGTGAGGGCGGCCAGCTTGCCGTAGGATGCAACCCGCGCGCCGTGGTCGAAAACAGCGGTTGCAACCATCAGTTCGTCAGCGCCGGTGCGGGCGATGAAGGCGTCGAGTTCGCGCTTGACGGTTTCAGACGATCCGACAACGGAACACTCCAGCATCCGCGAGGCCTGAGCCTTTTCAGCGGGTGACCAATAGCTGTCGATATCATCAATGGGCGGACGCAGCTGGCCGCGCGTGCCCCGGAAGAGATTGGTAAAGCTCTGCTGGATCGAGGTGAAAAGGCGGCGCGCCTCGGCATCCGTATCGGCCACCACCACGTTCACGCCGACCATGACATGGGGTGCCTGCAGCTGGGCCGAGGGCTCGAACCGCGAACGATAGACCTCGATGGCCTGCATCAGGGCATCCGGCGCAAAATGCGAGGCAAAGGCGTAGGGCAGGCCGAGCAGGGCAGCCAGTTGGGCGCCATAGAGGCTGGAACCCAGGATCCACACCGGCACATTCAGCCCGGCACCGGGGACGGCGCGGATCATCTGATTGGGTTGCGCCGGGCCAAGCAGGGTCTGCAGTTCGACCACGTCCTGGGGAAAGCGCTCGGCGCCCGAGGGGTCGCGGCGCATGGCCCGGAAGGTCATCTGGTCGGTACCGGGTGCCCGGCCCACCCCCAGATCGATCCGGCCCGGATAGAGCGATTCCAGCGTGCCGAACTGTTCGGCGATCACCAGGGGAGAGTGGTTCGGCAGCATGATGCCGCCCGACCCCACACGGATGCGTCGCGTGGCGCCTGCGATATTGCCAATCACCACGGCCGTGGCGGCGCTGGCGATGCCCACCATGTTGTGATGCTCGGCGAGCCAGTAGCGCGTATAGCCCCAGTCGTCGGCATGGCGTGCCAGATCGCGGGAGTTGGCGAAGGCATCAGACGGGGTTGCCCCTTCGGGAACCGGAACGAGATCGAGAACGGAAAGCGGGATCATCGGGCCTCTCCTTGGTTGGGGGTCTGGGACTGGGGGTCTGCTGCGCCACCTTGTGACAGCACTATAGAGTGCATCAGGCGCTTCGTGCACCCCCGCCCGGTCTCTGTTAAAATTGGCCGACCTTGGAGACGACATCATGAGCCAGACCCGCCAACTTCACCTCGGTGCCTTCATGCGGCCGATCAGCATCCATACGGCGGGCTGGCGCTATCCCGGTGGCACGCCGGACGCGAATTTCAACTTTCCGCTGATTGCCCAGCTGGCGCGCAAGCTGGAGCAGGGCAAGTTCGACGCCTTCTTCATGGCGGACCATCTGGCGGTGCTGAACATGCCGGTCAGCGGGCTGAAGCGCAGCGCCACCGTCACCTCCTTTGATCCGCTTACCCTGCTGCCGGCGCTTGCCGTGCTGACGGAGCGCATCGGCCTCATCGCCACCGCCTCCACCACCTATAACGACGCCTATCACGTGGCTCGCAAGTTCGCCTCGCTCGACCATATTTCCAACGGCCGGGCGGCGTGGAACGTCGTCACGTCGGCAAATCCCATGGAGGCGAAGAATTTCGGGCTCGAGGAACATGTGGACCATGCCGTGCGCTATCGCCGGGCGCGGGAATTCTATGATGTGGTGACGGGCCTGTGGGACAGCTGGGCCGACGATGCCTTTATCCGCGACGTGGAGAATGGCGTCTTCTTTGACCCCGAGCGCATGCACGTGCTCGACCATGAGGGGGAGTTCCTGCGGGTGCGCGGCCCCCTCAATGTCGCCCGGCCCGTGCAGGGCTGGCCGGTGATCGTCCAGGCCGGCGCCTCGGAGGCTGGAAAACAACTCGCGGCCGAGACGGCGGAGATGATCTTTGGTGCGGGCGGCGGGCTTGCCGGCGCCAGGGAGTTCTATGCCGACGTCAAGGGCCGCATGGACCTGCTGGGCCGCAACCGCGACCATCTGAAGGTGCTGCCCGGTGCCTTTGTGGTGGTGGGCGACACCGTGGCAGAGGCGCGGGCCAAGCGCCTGCACCTCGACAGCCTGGTGCATTACGACAGCGCCATCGCCTCGCTTTCAGTCAATCTGGGCTGCGATGCCTCTGGCTTTGATCCCGATGGCCCCCTGCCGCCGATCCCCGAGAGCAACGCCAGCAAGAGTGGGCGCGACCGCCTGGTGGAGCTTGCCGCGCGCGAGGGTCTGACGGTGCGCCAACTGGCCCAGCGGGTGGGCGGCTTTGCCGGCCTTGCCTTTGTCGGCACCCCCGCCACCATCGCCGATGAGATGGAGGAATGGCTGATGTCGAACGCCTGCGACGGCTTCAACATCCTGTTCCCTTTTCTGCCTGCAGGATTGGACGACATGGTCGACCGGGTGGTGCCGGAACTGCAGCGCCGGGGCCTGTTCCGCAAGGAATACGCAGGCACGACCCTGCGCGACCATCTGGGCCTGCCGCGCCCGGAAAACCGCTTCTTCCCAGCCAAACAGGCCGCCGCCGCTCAATAGGCGGCGGGGGTATCGGGCAGGGTTTCGGCAAAGCGCGCCCGCGTGCCATCAGTCGGCCCTGCCAGCAGGATCAGCAGACAGCAGGCGGCGGAAAGACCGGCGGCAAGCCCATAAGACAGTTCATAGCCGCCGGTATGGTCATAAAGATAGCCAAACAGGGTTGGCCCTGCGGCCGCACCAAAGGTGGTCATCAGCTGGCTCATGGCATAGATCCGGGCATAGCTGCGCACGCCAAAGGCCTCCGCCACCAGCAGGGGCTGCAGCATGCCGATATTGCCGATGGTGGAACCGAACAGGGCCGCAAAGCCCAGCAGCGGTCCATGGCCCATGGCAAAGGCCAGCAACAGCAAACCCACTGATTGGACCGCGACAATCGCCATGGTGGCCGGCCGCATTCGCATGCGCGGCAGCAACAGGCCGGCCAGCAGACGCCCGGCAATGCTGGTGCCCGCCAGGATCGCCACCGCCAGGGCCGCCGTCGGTGCATCGAGGCGCCCGGCGACCAAGCGGTAAAGGTGCGAAATGCCGCCGACCTGCGCCGTCATGACCAGCACATAGCCAATGCTGAGGCAGATGAAAAAGCGGCTGCGCACCGCCGTGGCAAAGGGCACGGAAATCTCGGCCGCTGCGGCCTGCACGCCGTCCCCATCCACGATACCGTCTGGCACCTGACCATGGTCTTCTGGCCGCGAGCGCACGAGGAAGATGGCCGGCACCACAATCCCCACCAGGAACACGCCACCCAGCCATGGCCCCGCGCCGCCGATGCCCAGATGGCTGATCAGCCAGACGCAAGGCGGCGTCATCACGATGCCGCCAAGGGACAGGCCGGTGAAGGCCGTCGCCAGCGCAATGGTCCGCTTCTTCACAAACCAGCGGGCCAGCACCGTGGTACAGGGCACCAGCCCCGCTGTCGTATAGGCGATGCCCAGCAGGACATAGAAGATGTAGAGCTGGCCTACGGTCTGAACGAGGCTGGAGGCCGACAGGGTAATGGCGCCAAGCACGGCGCCGGCCACCAGCGCAAGGCGCACATCGTGCCGCTCGATGAAGCGGGCCACCAGGACACCTGAAAGGCCTGCCGCCAGAAAGAAGGCGCCCGTGGCAGCCGAGACCGCCGAGACCGAAAAGCCCCGCGCCTCGACAAAGGCCTGGAGATAGATGGTCAGATTGTAAAAGCCGATGCCCGCCGTCACCACCAGGGCCAGAAAGCAGCCCGCCACCACGCGCCAGCCCCAGAATGCCGGTGCCGCGCCAGTGGATGGCAAAGTGCCTGATGATGTCGCCACGACGCCGTTCCCCAAAGCCATACTTCCAACATGAGCGGCGCTGCAGGCAGGGCCGGCTGCGCGCGGCGGCACTCTAGCCCACGATCCGGCTTTGACATATGGCCGCGCAGGCACCAGCATTGGAGAAAGCAAAAATCAATCCCGGGGAGGCTCCCATGCCCGCACGCCACGATCTTGTCATCCGTAACGGCACCGTCGCCGATGGGACCGGTGCCGCCCTCAGGGAGGCGGACATCGCCATGGCGGACGGCCGCATTGTTGCCGTTGGCCGCGTCGAGGGCTCAGGCCGTGAAGAGGTCGATGCCCGGGGCAAGCTGGTTACCCCCGGCTTTGTTGACATCCACACCCATTACGATGGCCAGGCCGCCTGGGATTCCCGGCTGGCGCCGTCGAGCTGGCATGGCGTGACCACGGTGGTCATGGGCAATTGCGGCGTCGGCTTTGCGCCCGTGCGCCCGCAGGATCGCCAGCGTCTGGTGGAACTGATGGAAGGCGTGGAAGACATCCCCGGCGCCGCCCTGCACGAAGGGCTGGACTGGGCCTGGGAATCCTTTGGGCAATATCTCGACGCCCTGGGCCGCCGCCCCCATGACATCGATTTCTGCGCCCAACTGCCCCATGGCGCCCTGCGCGTCTATGTGATGGGCGAACGCGGCGCCAAGCTTGAGGCCGCCACCGAGGCCGATGTGGCCGAGATGCGCCGCCTCTCGCGCGAGGCCATGGAAGCTGGCGCCATCGGCTTTTCCACCTCGCGCACCCTCAACCATCGTTCTGCCAATGGCGATAACACGCCGTCGCTCCGCGCCACCGAGGCGGAATTGACCGGCATTGCCATGGGGATCAAGGATGCCGGCCGGGGCGTGATCGAGATGATCTCCGACTTCGACACGCCTGATCTCGACAGCGAGTTCGAGATGATGCGCCGCATCATGCAGGCCTCTGGCCGCCCGCTCACCTTCTCGCTGGCCCAGACCCATTCGACGCGTACGGCGCCGTGGCGCACCCTGCTTGGCCGCCTTGAGGCCTCGGTGCGCGAGGGACTGCCCATGCGTGGCCAGGTGGCGCCGCGCAGCATCGGCATCCTGCTGGGCCTGCAGGCCAGCTTCAATCCCTTCTCCATGCACCCGTCCTGGGCAGGGATCGCCAATCTTGGCCTGGCGGAAAAGGTCGCCGCCCTGCGCAATCCCGAGTTCCGCGCCCGCCTGCTGTCGGAGGCGCCGCTGGGTACCCAGGTGGCCCTGGCCAAGCGGATCACCGCCTTTGATTTCATCTTTCCGCTGGGCAACCCGCCGGATTACGAACCCCCGCGTGAGGCGGCCATTGCCGCCCGTGCGGCGCGTGAGGGCCGCCGGCCAGAAGAACTCGCCCTCGACCTGCTGCTTGAGGACGAGGGGCGCGGCTTCCTCTATTCGCCCTTTGCGAATTATGCCGATTTCGACCTTGATGCCTGCCGCGAGATGATGGCGAGCCCTGCCACCGTTATGGGCCTGGGCGATGGTGGCGCCCATGTGGGCATCATCTGCGATGGCAGCTATCCCACCACCCTGCTGGCCCATTGGGGCCGCGACCGCGCCAATGGCCGCTTCGACCTGCCCTGGCTGGTCAAGCGCCAGACCAGCGACACGGCGCGCGCCGTGGGCCTGCTGGACCGGGGGCTTCTGCTGCCCGGCATGAAGGCGGATGTGAACGTGATCGACTTTGACCGCCTGCGTGCCGAGCGGCCCACCATGGCCTTCGACCTGCCGGCCGGTGGCAAGCGCCTGATGCAAAAGGCCACGGGCTATTCCGCCACCGTCGTCTCGGGCGAGGTGATCTATCACGATGGCGAGCCGACACGGGCATTGCCCGGCCGCCTGGTGCGCGGACCACAGGCGGCCCCCTGAGCATCCCCGGCCCCCTGAGCATCCCCGGGGAGGCAGAGCGCGACCAAGGGCCGCGCTCGACTCCGGGGCCGAAATCCCCCATGTATTCGTCAAATTGAATGAGCTGTCCGCCAGAGGCCAGCCGGGGGAGGCAACGAAACAAATGGCCGTCACGATCGAAAAGGTCTCAGACCCCGCCGGGCAATACAGTACGGCCTATCGCATCTATGCCCTGATCCTGCTGCTTCTGGTCTACATCTCGAACTATGCCGACCGCCAGATCCTCGGCATCCTGACCGAGGCGATCAAGCACGAGTTCGGCGTCAGCGACAGTGCCATGGGCCTGCTGGGCGGTTTTGCCTTCGCCATTTTTTATGCAACCCTTGGCGTTCCCATCGCGCTGCTGGCCGACCGGTCGAACCGGCGCAACATCATTGCCGCTGCCACGGCCATCTGGTCGGTCATGACGGCCGTCTGCGGCCTGGCGGGAAGCTTCACGCAGCTGCTGGTGGCCCGCATTGGCGTGGGCGTGGGTGAGGCTGGCGGCAGCCCGCCGGCCCATTCCATCATCGCCGATCTCTTCCCGCGCGAGCAGCGGGCGACCGCGCTGGCCATCTATGCCCTGGGCGTGCCGCTGGGCCTTGTGGTGGGTCTTTTCATTGGTGGCTCCATCAGCCAGGCCTATGGTTGGCGGATGGCGTTCGTTGCCCTTGGCGCACCCGGGCTGCTGCTGGCCCTGCTCGTGGTCTTTACCCTGCGCGAACCGCGCCGTGGCCAGACCGACGGGGTTGCCCCCGCAGCGGCGCCGCCGCTTGGCACGGTGGTGCGCTTCATGTGGTCCCAGCGCTCGCTGCGCCATGCCATCGCCGGCGCCACGCTGACGACACTCGTGGGCTATGCCGGGGTGCAGTGGTGGCCGCCTTTCCTCATGCGCTCGCATGGGCTTTCGGTTGTTGATGTTGGCCTGTTCCTGGCGCTGGTGTTTGGTGTGGCTTCGGCCTTTGGAACCTTCATGGGTGGCCTGCTGGCCGACCGGCTGTCAAAGCGCGATGCCAAATGGGGATCCTGGGTTGTGACCTTCGCAATCCTTGGCTCGTTCCCCTTTGGCATCGCCGTCTATCTCACGGGCGATTCCACGCTCGTCTTTGCCCTGATCTTCATTCCTGCCATGGCGTCAGGGCTCTATCTGGCTCCCACCTTTGCCATGGTCCAGAACCTTGTGGGCGTCGGCATGCGCTCGGTGGCGGCGGCGATCCTGCTGTTTACCATCAACCTGATCGGCATGGGCCTGGGGCCGACGCTGGCTGGCGTCCTCAGCGACCTGCTGAAGCCGGATTATGGGGCGGATTCCCTGCGCTATGCCCTGCTGATGGTGGGGTTCCTCAACCTTTGGGCGGCGCTGCACTATTTCCTCGCCGGGCCAAAGCTTGCGGCTGACTATGAGCGGGCGCGCCAGGCCTGAGCGGCCCGGCACCAGTGCAACAAACAGGATGGGTGCCGCGGCTGAAAAGCCGGTGTATCCTGCCGGAAAACAACCAACCAGATCCTGGGGAGGACACACATGAGCACCGCCGACAGCGCAAACGTGGTCAAGGCCTTCTTCGCCGATATGACGACCGGTGGCCTTGACGCCGCCCTGAAGCACGCGCACCCGAATTTCACCTGGTGGGCCGCCGGCGCTGGCGAGATCCAGGAGCAGCTGCCCGCCATCGGCGCCCTGCTGGCCAAGAACATGAAGGGCCCGCTTTCCATGAAGGTCCACGCCATGACCGCCGAGGGCGAGCGCGTGGCCGTTGAGGCGGAATCCCATGGCGAACTGAACAACGGCGCCATCTACAACAATCACTATCACTTCCTGTTCATCGTTCGCGACGGGAAGATAACGGCGATCAAGGAATACAACGACACCAAGCACGCCAGTGACGTGCTGGGCTTCCTGTTCGCCTAAGGTTTCCAGTGTCTGCGGTCCAGGCCCAGGCTCGCGACAAGACGGGCGGCCCAGACCGCAGCATGTTCAATTCCGGAGGATAAATCGTGGCACGCATGAAATTCGGCGCCTTCCTGGCGCCCCACCATCCCGTTGGCGAGCATCCCTATCTGCAGTTCCAGAGCGACCTGAACCTGGTCTCGCACATGGACAAGCTGGGCTATGACGAGTTCTGGTGCGGCGAGCATCATTCGTCCGGCTGGGAGATGATCGCGTCTCCGGAAATGTTCCTGGCCGCTGCTGCCGAGCGCACCAAGCGCATCAAGCTGGGCACGGGCGTTGTCTCGCTGCCCTACCATCACCCCTATAATACGGCCCAGCGCATCGTGCAGCTCGACTGGCAGTCGGGCGGCCGGGTGATCTTCGGCACGGGCCCGGGCGCCCTGCCGTCGGACGCGCGCATGTTCGGCATCAACCATGTGCTGCTGCGCGACCGCCAGGACGAGGCTCTGGGCGTCATCCGCCGCCTCTTTGCCGGCGAGCGGTTGAGCTACAAGTCTGAATGGTTCGAGATCAACGACGGCAAGCTGCAGCTCCTGCCCCTGCAGGAAGAAATTCCCATGGCGGCGGCCTCGTCCATCAGCCCGTCCGGCATGCAGCTGGCCGGCAAGTACGGCATGGGCGCGCTGTCCATCGCCTCCACCTCGAACGAGGGCCTGCAGGCCCTGCCGACGCAGTGGAAGTTCGCCGAAGAAGCCGCTGCCAAGCACGGCCAGACGGTGGATCGCCGCAACTGGCGCGTGCTGATGTCCTGGCATCTGGCCGAGTCAAAGAAGCAGGCCGAGCAGGAAGCCGTCGACGGCCTGGCCTGGTGGCATAATGAGTACAACGCCCGCGTGCTTGGCCGCCCCGGCGCCGTGCATGTTGGCGACAAGTGGGAACTGCTGGCCCAGGCAACCGGTGGCGCCAGCGGCGCCGGCACCTCGGTGGTCGGCACGCCCGAGGACATGGTCAAGGCGGTGCGTGAACTGCAGCGCGTGACGGGTGGCTTTGGTGTGGTTCTGGGCTTTGCCCACGACTGGGCCAATCGCGAGGCGACCCTGCGTTCGTGGGACCTGTTCGCCCGTTATGTGATCCCCGAGCTGAATGGTTTCACCATCGGCCTCAAGGATTCGGCGGAATATCTCGCCACCAACAAGGAAGGTCTGAT
>CANCOY010000073.1 GCA_947379865.1 Acetobacteraceae bacterium | reverse complement strand
CCCATTTCATCGCCCTGTAACCAGGCCGCGCTAGCCTGACGGCCAGATCCGTTTCGGATATGGACAGGGAGGCAGGACATGGCGACGCGTGACAGGCAGGGGAATTCTCCATCGTTTGACGAGGTGGCGGCAGCGCGGCTGTCGCGCCGGGCGGTGCTGAAGGGCGGCGTGGCGGCGGCGGCGATGCTGGCCGGTAGCGCGGGCCTCTCGGCGCTTGGCGGCGCTGCGGCGCGGGCGGCGGGGCCGTCCAGCCTTGGCTTTACCGAACTCAAGCGCATCTATGACAAGACCCACCATGTGGCCGAAGGCTACAAGGCCGAGGTGCTGGTGCGCTGGGGCGATGCCATCGCCGCCGATGCGCCAGCCTTCGACCCGGCCGCCCAGACCGTAGCGGGCCAAAGCAAGCAGGCCGGTTATAACAACGACCATCTGGCCTTCTTCCCGCTGCCGCTCGGCTCGGCCTCGTCCACTTCGGGCATTCTTGCCATCAACAATGAATATCCCAATCCCCACATCATGTTCCCCGGCCTCGTCACCTCGGAAGATGACGCGGGCAAGGCCCTGAGCCGGGAACAGGCAGACATCAGCCTTGCCGCCATCGGCCTGACCCTGGTTGAGATCGCGCGCAAGGATGGTACCTGGGCCATGGTGCCGGGTTCGCGCTATAACCGCCGCCTTACCGGCTTCAGCGAATTCACCCTGTCCGGCCCGGCCGCTGGCCATGCCCTGTTGCAGACCTCGGCCGATCCGTCGGGCAGGAAGGTGATCGGCACCTCCACCAATTGCGCCGGTGGCCAGACCCCCTGGGGCACGGTGCTGTCGTGCGAGGAATGGTCGGCCTCCTTCTTTGGTGGCGACCCGGAAAAGACCGCTGCCAAGGATGCGCTGGCCCGCATCGGCATGGAAAACGAGGATGCGCTGGGCCTCGCCCGCTTCCACGACCGGTTCAATGTCGAAAAGGAAGCCAATGAGATCAACCGCTTCAACTGGGTGGTGGAACTCGACCCCTATGACCCCTCCGCCGTGCCGATGAAGCGCACGGCCCTTGGCCGCTTTGGCCATGAGGGTTCGGCGCCGGTGATCAACAAGGATGGCCGCGTGGTGGTCTATCTGGGCGACGACGATTACTTCGAATACATCTATCGCTTCGTCTCCAGGGGCAAGTTCAACCCGGCCGACCGCGCTGCCAATCTGCGCCTGCTGGATGAGGGAACCCTGAGCGTTGCCACGCTGAAGGCCGATGGCACGCTGGTCTGGCACCCGCTGGTGCACGGCAAGGGGCCGCTGACGGCGGCAAATGGTTTCCCCGACCAGGCCACGATACTGATCCATGCCCGCCAGGCGGCCGACAAGCTGGGCGCCACCCCCATGGACCGGCCGGAGGATATCGACGTCTCCCCCACCACGGGCCGCGTCTATGCCGTGATGACCAAGAACAAGAAGCGCAAGGCCGACAAGGTTGATGCCGCCAACCCGCGTGCGGAAAACAAGTGGGGCCACATCGTGGAACTGATCCCGCCGGGCCAGGGCAAGGCCGTGGACCACGCCGCCGACACCTTCAAATGGGACCTGCTGCTGCTGGCGGGCGACCCCTCCAAGCCCGAGGTCGGCGCCAAGTTCCATCCCGAGACCACGGCCGACGGCTGGTTCGCCACGCCCGACAACATCACGTCCGACCACAAGGGCCGCATGTGGATTGCCACCGATGGCCAGAATGCTTTCGACCTTGCCGACGGCATCTTTGGCATGGACGTGGAAGGCCCGGGCCGCGCCCTGCCCAAGGCCCTGTTTGCCTGTCCCTTTGGCGCCGAGGCCACCGGCCCCTGCTTCACGCCCGATGGCAAGACCCTGTTCGTCTCGGTCCAGCACCCGGGCGAGAATTCCGAGAGCATCGAGAAGCTGACGACCTCCTGGCCCGATTTCGCCGAAAAGGGCTTGCCGCGCCCCGCTGTTGTGGCCATCACCAAGGTTGACGGGGGCGAGATCGGCAGCTGATCCCCGGCCCAGCACCATCAGAAAGGCCCGTCGATCGCGGCGGGCCTTTTTCTTGGCAGGGTGGGTCGGTGGCCCCCCTTGTCCAACCACCCTTCCAAAGCAGGCGCGGTTCCGCAATCATGGACGCCGCAGGCGCTTGCCTGAGGCTGAAACGGGAAGCTTTGCCCCATGAACAAAAACAATGTGTGGAACAACCATGCAGGATCCGCTGCGCTTTTCCAGCCCGGCCAGATCGGCCGCCTGAAGCTGCGCAATCGCTTCGTCCAGTCGCCGATCTATACGATGTTTGCGACTGCTGACGGTGAGGCTGGCCCCCGCATGATCGAATATTATCGGGAGCGCGCCCGTGGCGGTGTTGGCCTGATGATCACCGAAAACGCGGCGATCGACTGGCAGCAGGGCCGCGCGGTGGGCAATCCCCTGCGGCTGGATGAATACCGCTTTCGCGCCGGCCTCTCGGATCTGGTGGAAGCCGTCCATAATGAGGGGGCCAAGATCGCCGCCCAGCTGCACCATGGCGGCCGCCAGGCGACCATCGCGAACATTCCCGGCGGCGCCGCACCCGTGGCACCCACCGCCGACATCACCAGCGCTTATGGTGATGCCCCGCGCGCGCTGTCTGCCGATGAAATCCCCGGCATTATCGAAAAATACGTGGTGGCCGCGCAGATCTCCATTGCTGCCGGCTTTGACGCCGTGGAGGTGCACGGCGCCCATGGCTATCTGCCAAGCCAGTTCCTGTCCCCCCAAACCAACCGCCGCAACGATGCCTATGGTGGCGATTTTGCGGGCCGTGCCCGTTTCGGCCTGGAACTGGTTCAGGCCCTGCGGGCGGCGGTGGGGCCTGACTTTCCCCTGCTCTACCGCGCCAGCGTCTACGAGCCTTATGAGGGCGGCCTGAGCCTTGAAGACGGCGTGCGCTTCTGCGCCCTGATCGCGCCCTATCTTGATGCGCTGGATATTTCGGCTGGCAATTACGACACCATGTCGACGGTATTGTGGACGGGCGTGCCGGGTGGCCTGCTGGGGGCGGCCAAGGCGGTGAAGGCCGCCGTCAGCATTCCGGTGATTGGGGTGGGCCGTCTGGCCTGGGCGCTTGACGAGGCGGCGGCGGCGGTGGCGGCGGGCGAGGTGGATTTCATTGCCCTTGGGCGTGGCAACCTGGCGGAACCCAATTTTGTCGCCAAGACCCGTCAGGGCCGGGACGCAGAAGTGCGGCGCTGTATCGGCTGCAATGAATGCGCGATTTCCCTGTTCCTGGGGCGGCGGGCGCATTGCGTGATCAACCCCGAACTCGCGCGTGAGGCCGATGCCCGCGTGGCCCGGCAGGCGGCGCCTGTTGCCAAGACACTGCTCGTCATTGGCGCAGGGCCAGCGGGCTGCGAGGCTGCCCGGCTTGGGGCGATCCGTGGCCACCGCGTAACCCTCATGGAACAGTCAGAGCGGATCGGCGGGCAGTTGAAGGCCGCCGCCGCTTTGCCAATCCGCGCCCGCGAGTTCGCCAGCCTGATTGCCTTCTATCAGCACGAGCTTGAGCGCCTCGGTGTTGACATTCGGCTGGGGCAGACGGCGTCCAGCGCAGATTTTGCCGGCTTTGATGAGGTTTTGGTTGCAACCGGCGCGGGGGCCGGTGATGTGCCTGACGGCGCCATCAACGCCTTTGCCCTGCTCATGGGCCAGGACGTTCCGGCTGCTGCGGCGATAAATGTGTTCGGCGGGGGTGAAATCGCCCTGACGGCCGCTTCCTGGCTGCACGCCCAGGGCAAGCGGGTCAGCTTGCATGCACCGGTCGGGCCGATTGGCGGGCGGTGGAACGGTTCGCAGGTCGAATTGGCGCTGGCTTATCTGCAAGAGGCCGGGGTCGAGATCCACGAAAACGCGGCACCCCCCGCCGATCCTGAGGGCTGGGTGTGGGAGCCTGAGCTTGTGCCGGCGGACGCTTTGGCCGACCTGATCGATGATGTCCGTGTGGTGGGCATCGGGACCCTGGCGCGCGGCGGCACCCTTTTTGAGGCGACGCAATCCGGCTTCTGGACGGCGGCGCGGGTCTGAACCCAAACAGAAGGGCCGGACGGCCAGCAGCAGGAGGCGCACCTTGACCCATTCCGTGCAGGAACATGTCGTCACCACGGCGCGGCATGCCACCCATTATCTGTCGTGCGGGCCAGAGACGGGGACGCCGATCATCTTTGTGCATGGCTGGCCGGAACAGTCGCGCTCGTGGCGGCATCAGCTGCCGGCTTTCGGGCGGCTGGGGTTCCGGGCCATTGCGCCCGACATGCGCGGCTATGGCCATTCCACCGTGCATCCCCGCAGCGAGGATTACTGCCTGCAGCAGATCGTGGCCGACATGGTCGAACTGCTCGATCATCTGGGGGTCGAGAAGGCGGTGTGGGTGGGGCATGACTGGGGCTCCCCCGTGGTCTGGGCCATGGCGCAGCAGCACCCGGAGCGCTGCCATGGCGTCGCCAGCCTGTGCGTGCCCTATATCAGCGAAGGCCTGGCGCCCGAGACCCTGATCCCGCTGGCCGACCGCCGCATCTATCCCGAGGCGCAGTTTCCTGCGGCCCAATGGGATTACATGCTGTTCTACCGCGAGAATTTCACCGCCGCCCATACCGCCTTCGAGAAGGACGTGCGCGCCACGGTCAAGGCCCTGTTCCGCGCAGGGGACCCCGCCGGGCGGGGCCAGCCGGCCTTCACAGCGGCTGTGCGTGCCAATGGCGGCTGGTTTGGCCCAGGCGCCCCGGCCCCGGACATGCCCCGCGACGACAGCGTGCTGACTGAGGAAGACGAGGACCATTACACGGCGGCCCTGGAAAAGAACGGCTTCTTTGGCCCCGACAGCTGGTACATGAACGCTGCCGCCAATGCCGCCTTTGCCCAAAGCGCCCGGGCGAACTGGCGCCTCGCCATGCCCGTGCTGTTTGTCCACGCGGCCTATGACTTTGTGTGTGAGACGGTCGATTCCGGCCTTGCCCTGCCCATGCGGGAGGCCTGCGCCAATCTGACGGAAGCCACCATCTATTGCGGCCACTGGATGGCCCAGGAAAAGCCGCTGGAACTCAACGCCACCCTGTCACGCTGGCTGTCCGATGAACTGCCCCGCCTGTGGGCCGCAACCTGACAGGTTTCATATGGCAACCTGACCACGTTTTGGACAGGGCGGGGCGGCAGCCCGTTCAATGCCGTCCGTGATCAGAAATTAATCACCTCTGCCCGCTAAATGGGCACTGTGCGATTACTGCCAATCTGCAGCGAATGCTGATTGACAGGGCTTTGCCCCGTCGTGTTTCATGGTGGCAGGGTTTGCCTGGAACAGTTGGCAATCTACATCGGTCCTTCGGGGGCCATCGGGCAGCATGGCCCCACAACGCAACCGCCCATGGGCGGCTTGGCCGCTGTGGGGCTTTTTATTGATCGGGCAGGGATGCGGGTGCGTGCAAAGATCGGGATCGTGTTTTCTACCGTGGGGCCCTATAGCGCCATGGGGCGCGATTGCCGTGACGGCGCCGACCTTGCCCTGCTGGACATTGCCGCCGACCCCGCCTGCCCCGTGACGGTCGAGGCGGTCCATGCCGACCCCGGCGGGGATCCGCGCCGCTATCTGGATGCGGCCCGCGACATGCTGCGCGAGGGTGCGGTGCGCCACATCATGGGCGCTGTCACCTCGCTTGCCCGCAAGGACATGATCCCGCTGGTTGAGAAACACGATGGCCTGCTCTGGTACACCTGCCCCTATGAGGGGTTCGAGGCGAACGAGAACGTCATCTATACCGGCGCCTGTCCCAACCAGCATCTGATGCCGCTGTTCAGCCATCTGCTGCCGCGCCAGGGCAAGCGGGCCTATCTGCTGGGTGCCAATTACGTCTGGGGCTGGGAGATGAACCGCCTGGCCCGCGACCTGCTGACCGCCGCTGGCGGTGAGGTGCTGGGCGAGCGCTATCTGCCGCTGGAGGAAACCGAGGTCAGCCGCCTGATCGCCGACATTGCCCGGCGCCAGCCCGATTTCATCCTGAACAATCTCATCGGCCCGGCCAGCCACGCCTTTCTTGCCGCTTTCCGGGACCTTGGCCTGCGTGATCCGGCCTTCCGGCCCGAGGCCTGCCCGGTGCTCAGCTGCGACCTCAGCGAATGCGAACTGGCGGATCTGGAGCCAGGCCTTGCCGAAGGGCATCTGGCAGCAGCCGCCTATTTCGACAGCCTGAAATCCCCGGCCAACGCCGCCTTCAAGGCAAGGGTGGCGGCCCTGCACGGGCCAGACCGCCGGGTCTCGGCATATTTTGAGGGTGCCTATACCGCGGTCCGCCTGTTTGCCGAGGCGGTGGCCCTGGCCGGCAGCGACGCGCCGGGGGCGGTGCGGGCGGCCCTGCATGGGGGCGTCTTTGCCACGCCTCATGGTCCCCTGCGGATTGATCCGCGCACGAACCATGCCGCGCTGCCATTTCACCTTGGGCGCATCAACGGCAGCGGTGGCTTTGACATTATCGCCTCGCGCCCCTCCATCGCCGCTGACCCCTATCTGGTCGTGGACCGCACAGGCGCCGGGCGTGCCGGCCTCAGGGTGGTGTCATGAGCGCGCCCGGTTTCAGCGGCTGGCGTGCGGTTGTCCTGCACGCGGCGGGCGAGGGGACGGACCGTCTGGTGCGCCAGCTGGGCCTGCTGGGGCTGGAAGCCGTGGTGCACTGGCAGCCCCTTGATCTGGCGCGGACCCCGGCGGATGTGGTCTTTGTCGACGCGGATCAGGGGTGGGGCGGCCTGCTGCCCTGGGGGACAGAGGCGGCGCCTGTGCCGGTGGTGGCCCTCCTCCAGTCCGAAGCGCCCGGCCGTATCGCCTGGGCCATTGCCCAGGGCGCCAGCGCGATCGTGGCCAAGCCCGTGGTGGCGGCCTCGGTCTATCCAGCGCTGGTGCTGGCTGCCGCCATTCATGCCGAACGCGCCGTCATGGCAGAGCGTGTGCGCCATCTGGAAGAACGCCTGCGCCTGCGGCCCCTGGTCCACCAGGCGGTGCAGCAGGTGATGGCGGCCAAAGGCCTTGAGGAAGAGGCGGCCTGGGCGCGGCTGCGCCTTGCCGCCATGCAGCGGCGCATCACCCTTGAACAGGCGGCTGGCGACTATCTGGCTGGTATCACCCGCCTGCCGGAGGTTGGCTGATGCACGTTTTGCGCGCCCTGATGCGCCGGCCTTCAGCCTTTCTGGGGCTGATCATTGTTGTAACCATTATCGTGCTGGCCCTGGGCGCGCCGCTGATCGCGCCCTTCTCGCCTGATGAACAGCTGTTCGACGGGCTGACGCTGGAAGGGGCGCCGATCCCGCCTGATGCGGTCTACTGGCTGGGCACCGACACGCTGGGGCGGGATGTGCTTTCGCGCCTGCTCTTTGGTGCGCGCACCTCGCTGCTGATTGGTCTTGTGGCCAATGGCCTGGCGGTTGGCATTGGCCTCTTCATCGGCATGGTGGCGGGATATCTTCAGGGCACGGTCAGTAATCTGATGATGCGCTTCACCGACCTGATGATGGCCTTCCCCGCGCTGCTGCTGGCCATCACCCTTGCCGCCCTGCTGAAACCCAGCCTCTGGATCGTTGCTTTGGTGATTGCCATGGTAAACTGGGTGCAGGTGGCGCGCATCGTCTTTACCGAGACGCGCGGCCTGGTGGAGCGCGACTTCATCATGGCGGAACGTTCGCTGGGGGCGGGGCACGCACGCATCATCTTTCGCCATATCCTGCCCCATCTGATGCCGACGGCCATTGTCTGGGGCACCCTTGGCATTGCGACGACGGTGCTGCTGGAGGCGACACTGTCTTTCCTTGGCATCGGCGTGCAACCGCCAGAGCCCTCGTGGGGGAACATCATTTTCGAGAGCCAGGGCTATTTCACCGCAGCACCCTGGCTTGTCTTCTTTCCCGGCGTCGCCATCCTGCTCATGGCCCTGTCGTTCAATCTGGTGGGCGATGCCCTGCGTGACATTCTGGATCCCACCCAGCGGGGGCGCCTGTAATGCTCCAGCTTGTGATCCGGCGCCTTCTTGGGGCCATGCTGATCCTGCTGGGGGTGGCCGCCATCACCTTTCTGCTGCTGTTCATGCTGCCGGCGGACCCGGCGGTGCAGCTTGCCGGGCGCTCTGCCACGGCCCAGACCGTGGCCAACATCCGCCATGAACTGGGCCTCGACCGGCCGCTCATCTATCAGTTCCTCAGCTATCTCGGCCATCTGGCCACAGGTGATCTGGGGCGTTCCTATACCCAGAAGACGGGCGTCACCACCCTCATTATGGCCCGCCTGCCGGCAACCCTCGTGCTGATGGCTGCGGGCATAGTGATCGAGGTGACGCTGGGGCTGGTGCTGGGGATTGTGGCGGCCATCAACCGGGGCGGCATGATCGACCGGGGCGTGATGATGCTGTCGTTCGTCGGCGTCTCGGCGCCGCAGTTCGTGGTTGCCCTGTTCCTGCTTTATGTCTTTGCCGCAACCCTTGGCTGGTTTCCCATGTCGGGCTTTGGCAGCCTCGGCCATGTGGTGCTGCCCGCCACCACGCTGGGCGTGCTGGGTGCTGGCTGGTATGCCCGCATGGTGCGCTCGGCCATGATCGACGTGCTCAACCAGGATTATGTGCGCACCGCCCGTGCCAAGGGCGTGTCCGAGGTGCGCGTCATCCTGCGCCATGCCGTGCCCAATGCCCTGCTGCCGATCATTGCCATGATCGGCATCGACATCGGCCAGTTCATGAGCGGTGTGGTGGTGGTGGAGGCCGTCTATGGCTGGCCCGGCATCGGCCAATTGGCCTGGCAGGCAATCCAGCAGGTTGATATTCCCATTATCATGGGGGTTACACTGATCTCGGCCCTTGCCATCGTCGCCGGCAATCTGGTTGCCGATCTGGCGGCACCCTTCATCGATCCCAGAATCCGCGCCCGCTGACGGGGCGGCCATTTCAGCCACAGCAAAGGGAGTCATTCATGCGAACAAAATGGATCAAGCGGGCTGCACTTGCGGGCTTCCTTGCCCTCTCGCCGCTGGCCGCCCACGCCGCCGGTGACCAGGTTACCGTGACGTACAAGGACGATATCGCCACCCTCGACCCCGCCATCGGCTATGACTGGCAGAACTGGTCCATGATCAAGAGCCTTTATTCGCGGCTCATGGACTATACGCCGGGCACGGCCAATCTGGTGCCGTCGCTGGCGGAATCCTTCACCGTGGCGCCTGATGGCCTCACCTATACCTTCAAGCTGCGGTCGGGCGTGAAGTTCTCCAACGGCCGCGAGGTGGTGGCGGGCGATGTGAAGTATTCCATCGAGCGCGCCGTCAATCCCAAGACGCAAGGCCCCGGTGCCGGCTTCTTTGGCGCGATCGCCGGCTTTGATGACCTCTCGGGTGGCAAGGCTGATGGCCTCGCCGGCATCGAGACACCGGACGCGCACACCGTCATCTTCAAGCTGTCGCGCCCGGACGCCACCTTCCTGCATGTGCTGGCCATCAACTTCTCGTCCGTCGTCCCGAAGGAGGCCGTGGATGCGGCTGGCGGCGATTTTGGCAAGAAGCCCGTGGGCTCGGGCGCCTTCACGCTGAAGGAATGGGTTATCGGGCAGCGTCTCGTGTTCGAGAAGAACGCCTCATACTATCTGAAGGACACACCGCGCATCGACGGGTTCACCGTGGAAATCGGCCAGGAGCCATTGGTGGCCCTGCTGCGCCTGCAGAAGGGCGAGGTTGACATTGCCGGTGACGGCATTCCGCCTGCCAAGTTCCTTGAGATCAAGAACGGCCCGGACGCGGCCGACCTGATTGTTGATGGCGAACAGCTGCAGACCGGTTACATCACCCTCAACACCCGCATCAAGCCGCTTGACAACGTCAAGGTCCGCCAGGCCCTGAACTATGCGATCGACAAGGACCGCATCGTCAAGATCGTCAATGGCCGCGCCACCCCGGCAAACCAGCCGCTGCCGCCGCTGATGCCGGGCCACGATGCCAATTACAAGGGCTATGCCTATGATGTGGCCAAGGCCAAGGCGCTGCTTGCCGAGGCTGGCCTGCCCAAGGGCTTCTCCACGGTGCTTTATGCTTCGTCCACAGATCCCAACCCCCGCATCGCCCAGGCCCTGCAAAAGGATTTTGCCGCCATCGGCGTCAAGGTCGAGATCAAGGCCATTGCCAATGCCAATGTGATCGCCGCTGGCGGCACCGAAGGCCAGGCACCCATGATCTGGTCAGGTGGCATGGCCTGGATTGCGGACTTCCCGGATCCGTCCAATTTCTATGGTCCGATCCTTGGCTGTTCAGGGGCCACACAGGGCGGCTGGAACTGGTCGTGGTACTGCAACAAGGAGATCGACAAGCGCGCGGTTGCCGCCGACTCCATGTCTGATCCGGCCCAGAAGGATGCCCGCGCCAAGGCCTGGGGTGGCATTTTCACCGACATCATGGAAGAAGCGCCCTGGGTGCCGGTCTTCCACGAGCGTCGTGTGGTTGCCAAGTCCAAGCGCATGGGTGGTCCCGGCGAGATCTATATCGATCCGACCCGCGTGATCAACTATGACGCCATCTTTGTGAAGCACTAGGACCTTTGGCCCCCTCCCGATCGGAGGGGGCCTTTCACACCCTGATACCTGCCGCCAGACGCCTTCAGGAGGGCACCAAGATGTGCGCCGTTTGCGATTACACGATCCATCGGTCCAGCCATCATTTCGGCTGGAGCCGCGATTTCGAGCCCACGCTCGTCGCCAAGCCCGGTTCGACAATCCATTTCGAATGTTCGGATTCCTCGGCTGGCCAGCTGGGCGCCAGCTCAACGGTTCAGGACGTGATCGACCTTGATTTCGGCAAGATCAATCCGGTAACCGGCCCCGTCTATATCGAAGGGGCCATGCCGGGTGATGCCATCAAGGTGACGATCCGCGAATTCGTGCCGTCCGGCATCGGCTGGACCGCCAATATCCCGGGCTTTGGCCTGCTGGCCGACCAGTTCACCGATGCGGCCCTGCACATCTGGAAATATGATCCCGCCTCCATGGCGCCAGCCCTTTATGGCCCGGGTGGCAAGGTACCGCTCAAGCCCTTTGCCGGCACCATTGGCCTTGCCCCTGCCGAGCCTGGCCTGCATTCCATCGTGCCGCCCCGCCGGGTCGGCGGCAATCTTGATATTCGTGACATTACATCAGGTGTCACCCTCTATCTGCCGGTCGAGGTCGAGGGTGGCCTCTTTTCCATCGGCGACACCCATGCCGCCCAGGGCGATGGCGAGATCTGCGGCACCGCCATCGAGAGCCAGATGGACCTTACCGTCACCCTTGATCTGGTGAAGGACGCGCGTCTTGTCAGCCCGCGCTTCACCACGCCGGGGCCTGTTACCAGCCATCTGGATACGGCCGGTTATGAAGTGACCACCGGCATCGGCGCCGATCTGATGACAGGCGCGCGCGAGGCCGTGATGCGCATGATCGATCTTTTGTGTGCGGAGCACGGTTATACGCCGGTGGATGCCTATATGCTCTGCTCGGTCTGTGGCGATCTGCGGATTTCGGAGATCGTGGATGCACCGAACTGGGTCGTCAGCTTCTACTTCCCCCGGATCGTCCTTTCGTGACGCCCGCAACCCCCGTCCTCTCCGTCCGGGATCTGACTGTCGATGCACTGACGCCTGATGGGGCGCGGCGCATTCTCGACGGCGTCAGCTTTGACGTGATGGCGGGGGAGACGCTTTGCCTGGCGGGGGAGTCCGGCTCGGGCAAGTCGGTTACCTCGCTTGCCATCATGCGTCTGCTGCCGCGCGCCTCCCTGCGGATCGTCTCGGGCGACATTCTGCTGGGCGGCCGTAGCCTCACCGCCCTGTCAGAGCGCGAGATGCGCCAGGTGCGTGGCGGCGAGGCGGCCATGATCTTTCAGGAGCCGATGACCTCGCTCAACCCGGTCATCACCATCGGCGACCAGCTGATCGAGGCGATCCGCACCCATCAGCAGTCGGATGAACGCGCCGCCCGCGCCCGCGCCCTGGCCATGCTGGATGCCGTGCGCATCACCGATCCGGCACGCCGTCTGGCGCAGTACCCCCATGAGATCTCGGGCGGCATGCGGCAGCGGGTGATGATTGGCATGGCCCTGTCATGCCAGCCCGGGGTTCTGATTGCCGATGAGCCGACCACCGCCCTTGATGTAACGGTCCAGGCCCAGATCCTGACCCTGATGCGCGAGCTGAAGGCCGAGTTCGGCACGGCCATTCTGTTGATCACCCATGACATGGGTGTGGTGGCCGAGATGGCCGACCGTGTGGCGGTGATGCAGGCGGGCCGGGTGGTTGAGGTTGGCCCCGTCACCGAGATATTTGAGCGGCCCGAAGCACCCTATACGCGAGAGCTGATCGCGGCAGTGCCCCTGCTGGGCGCCCATGCCGGTACCGATGGCCCACCGCGTGTCACGGCACCCGCCATGGCCCGCGATGAGGTGGCGGTGGCTGCCGCGCCGCCTGTGCTGGTGGCTGAGGGGTTGCGGGTGGCCTATGGCGCCCGCGCCGGCTGGTTTGGCGGCGCGCGGGCGGGCACGCCAGTGGTCCATGGCATATCTTTCAGCGTCCCCGCCGGGCAGACCCTTGGCCTGGTCGGGGAAAGTGGCTCGGGCAAGTCCACCACGGGCAAGGCGGTGCTGGGCCTGGTGCCGTTCAGCGGCAGTGTCACCATCGATGGTCAGCCCCTGACCGACCGGGGCGTGCGGGCCATGCGTCCGGTGCGGCGGCTGGCGCAGATGATCTTCCAGGATCCCTATGCCTCGCTTGACCCCCGCATGACCGTGGGGGCGGCCGTGGCCGAACCCATGCTGATCCATGGTCTGGGCACCGCAGGCGACCGGCTGGACCGCGTGGCCGACCTGTTGCGCCGGGTTGGCCTGACACCGGAGGCCGCCAGCCGCTACCCCCATGAATTCTCTGGTGGCCAGCGCCAGCGCATCTGCATCGCCCGGGCGCTGGCCCTGAAGCCAAAGCTGATCGTGGCTGATGAGTCGGTGGCGGCGCTTGATGTCTCCGTCCGGGCAAAGGTCCTCGACCTCATGCTGGAGCTGCAAGAGACAGAGGGACTGGCCTATCTCTTCATCTCCCACGACATGGCGGTGATCGAGCGCATGTGCCACCAGGTGGCCGTCATGCGCGGCGGGCACATTGTTGAGGCGGGGTCGCGCCGTGCCGTGTTCGAGTCCCCCCAGCATCAGGATACCAGAGACCTGATCGCCGCCGTTCCCCTGGCCCGCCCGGTGCGGCGCGGCTGAGCCCGTATCCGAGACCTCAACCGCCTGGCTGGCGTAGCATGGCGGTCAGCACCGGGCAGCCCGGTGCTGGCGAGAACGTCTCCAGCGGCTTGAAGCCAAGGCCCAGATAAAGGGCCGTGTTGCGCGGGTTGCTGTTCTCCAGATAGGTGGGCATGCCCTCGGCATCGGCTTGCCCCAGGGTCTGGCTGATCAGCGCCCGGCCAAGGCCCTGGCCGCGAGCCTCCGGCAGCACGCCCACAGTGAACAGATAGAAGTGGGGAAAGGTCGGCGTGTGGCCCTTCATCCCCTTCTCCACAGCCAGGGCGCGGCCAATGACGCCGGCGCCGCCCCCCAGAACCAGCCGTGTGATCAGCGCCAGTTCCGGCAGCAGGCCCAGGGCCTTGCTGCCGCCAGGCGGCATCCACATGGTGCCCCCCTGATCCCCCGCCAGCAGGCAGATGCCGCGCGGCAGATAGACGTGACGGGCAAGCGCCGTGAAGGTCGTGCGCACGCCAGCGGCTGAGCCAAGGGTCCAGCGCGAGACCGGGTCTTCGGCAAAGGCCCGGCCGATCACATCGCCCACCTGGCGCCAGTCGGAAGGGGTGGCGCGCCGCAGTGTCATCTTTCCCTCGCCTGCAAGCTTTTGGGTCATGTCCGACTTCTTGTCACGGTTGGGGGAGGAGGCGTCAAGCGCAAGGTCAGGATGGGCGAGGCTATGGGGAGGTGCAGAGGCGAGTGTAAGTTTTCCGATACGTCAACTTTAGTTGACAAGTGCTGCAAATTCGCGAAAATTTGTCGCACTGCGTACCCAGAGGGAGCGCGAGCGTGCGAGCGAGACGGCCAGACATGACGGGAAAACGGCGCCGGACCTTGTGGGTCGGTGCCAGATCCGGGGTCTTGAGCCTTTGTGCTTTGCCGTCTGGCGCCCTCTCAGACCGAGGCAACAGGACATGCGCGTAAGTCGGACCGAGGTTGAGGCTCCCGCCATCCGGGTTCTGATTCTGACCATGGACAGCCATTTCGGCACCGCCGTGACCACGGCGCGCCAGATGCTGAACCGCAGCCTGCCGTCCCTCGACCTTGTTATGCACGCAGCCGACGAATTCGCCTCCGACCCGCACGCCCTGGAAGCCTGTATCGCCGACATCGGCCGGGCCGACATCATTATTTCGGGCATGCTGTTCCTCGAAGACCACATTCGGCTGGTTCTGCCGGCCCTGCAGGCGCGGCGCGAGCATTGTGATGCGCTGGCCTGTTGCCTGTCGGCGCCTGAGATCATGCGCATGACGCGCCTTGGCAAGTTCAGCATGGCGGGCGAGGCCAAGGGCATCGCGGGCCTCTTGAAGAAGCTGCGCGGCAAGCCCAAGCCGGGTGGGGCGGCGGCCTCTGGCGAAGGCCAGATGAAGATGCTGCGCGAACTGCCAAAGCTGCTGCGCTTCATCCCCGGCACCGCCCAGGACGTGCGCGCCTATTTCCTGACCCTGCAATATTGGCTGGCCGGCTCTGCCGACAATCTGGCCAATATGGTGGCGCTGCTGGTCAACCGCTATGCCTCTGGCCCCAGGGCGGTGCTGGCTGGCAAGGTCAAGGTTGAGCCGCCGGTGCAGTATCCCGACCTTGGCCTCTATCACCCCCGCGCCAAGGGCCGGGTGGTGGAGCAGGTCGATCTCCTCCCCCGACCCGGCACCAAGGGGACGGTGGGCATCGTGCTGCTGCGCTCTTATGTGCTGGCCAATAACGCCCGCCATTATGATGGCGTGATCACGGCCCTTGAGTCCCAGGGGCTGAATGTGATTCCGGCCTTTTCCTCGGGCCTTGATGCCCGGCCGGCCATGGATGCGTTCTTTTTCCGCGATGGCGTGCCTGCGGTCGATGCGGTGATCTCGCTGACCGGTTTCTCGCTGGTCGGCGGCCCCGCCTATAACGATGCCCGGGCGGCAGAGGCGGCGCTGGCGAAGCTGGACGTGCCCTATGTCACGGCCCATCCCCTCGAATTCCAGACCATGCTGCAGTGGAGCGGCGACAATCGCGGCCTGCTGCCGGTGGAAGCGACCATGATGGTGGCGATCCCCGAGCTTGACGGCGGCATCTGGCCCATGACCTTTGGCGGCCGCTGCGGCGCCTCGGAGATTCCCAGCAAGCGCTGTGCTGGCTGTGATGGCGTCGCCTGTGCCCGCAACATGGTGCCCCATCCCGAACGCGCGCCCATGCTGGCCTCGCGGGTGGCCAGGCTGGTGGCCCTGCGCCGGTCGGAACGGGCAAACCGCAAGATCGCCACGGTCCTGTTCAACTTCCCGCCCAATGCGGGGACGTCGGGCACGGCGGCCTATCTCGGCGTCTTTTCCTCGCTGTACAACACCCTCCATGCCATGAAGGCGGCGGGCTATACGGTGGGCGACATCCCCGAGAACCCGGATGTGCTGCGCGACATGGTGATCAACGGCAATCGCGAGCGCCTTGGCACCACGGCCAATGTGGCGGCGCGGGTCAGCGTTGATGATCACGTGCGCCGCACCCCCTGGCTGGACGAGATCGAGGCAAGCTGGGGCCCGGCACCGGGCAAGATCCTGGCCGATGGCCGCGATATCTTCATCCAGGGCCTGCAGATGGGGAATGTCTTCATCGGCATCCAGCCGGGCTTTGGCTATGAGGGGGACCCCATGCGTCTCCTCTTTGAACATGGCTTTGCCCCCACCCATGCCTTTGTCGCCTTCTATCGCTGGCTGGCCGAGGATTTCGGCGCCCATGCCGTGCTGCATTTCGGCACCCATGGGGCGCTGGAGTTCATGCCGGGCAAGCAGGCGGGCATGTCGGGCAACTGCTGGCCCGACCGCCTGATCGGCGATCTGCCGAATTTTTATCTCTATGCCTCCAACAACCCCTCGGAAGGCATGCTGGCCAAGCGCCGGGCGGGGGCGACGCTCGTCAGCTATCTGACGCCGCCGGTCTCCTCAGCCGGGCTTTATCGCGGGCTGGTGGATCTCAAGGCGTCCATCGATCGCTGGCGCACCATGGAGCCGGATGCCGACTTTGGTCAGCGGGCGGGCTTGGCGGGACTGATCCAGGCCCAGGCAACGGAAGTGGATCTCGCCACGGCGGAGCCGGTGTGGGACGACCCTGTGGCTGCCATTGACGTGCTTGGCCGCGCCCTGCTTGAGCTTGAGTACACGCTGATCCCCAATGGCCTGCATGTGGTGGGTGAGCCGCCGAACGAGGCTGAGCGCAGCGAAATGCTGGATGCTGCCGGCATCACCGATCTGGCCGAGCGTGCCCGCCTCGACGATCTGCTGGCCACCGATCACGAGATCCCGGGCATCCTGCAGGCGCTGGATGGCCGTTACATTCATCCCGCCCCGGGCGGCGACATTCTGCGCAGCATGGACGTGCTGCCCACGGGCCGTAACCTGCATGGGTTCGATCCCTTCAAGCTGCCCAGTGCCTTTGCGGTGCAGGACGGCGCCCGCCAGGCCCAGCGCCTGCTGGAACGCCACGAGGCCGATGGCCATGGCCCGCCCGAAACCGTGGCCATGGTGCTGTGGGGCACCGACAACCTCAAGACTGAGGGTGGGCCGATTGCCCAGGCCCTGGCCCTGATGGGGGCGGCCCCGCGCTTCGACAGCTATGGCCGCCTTGCCGGCGCCAGCCTGATCCCGCTGGAGGCCCTGGGTCGGCCACGCGTGGACGTGGTGATCACGCTTTCTGGAATCTTCCGCGATCTGCTGCCCCTGCAGATGAAGCTGCTGGCCGAGGCGGCCCTGCTGGCGGCCCAGGCAGATGAGCCGCTGGAGCAGAACCACATCCGCCGCCATGTGCTGGCGCATATGGAACAGCATGGCTGCTCCATCGAGGAAGCCGCCCTGCGGGTGTTCGGCAATTCCGATGGCACCTATGGCGCCAATGTGAACATGCTGGTGGGCGAGGGCAGCTGGAACGACGAGGACGAACTGGCCGAGGCCTTTGTCAAGCGCAAGGGCTTTGCCTATGGCGTGGATGGCAAGCCTGCGCGCCACGACAAGGTTCTGGCCGCCGTGCTTTCCACGGTCGATGTCACCTACCAGAATCTCGACAGCATCGAGGTGGGGGTAACCACGGTCGACCATTATTTCGACACCCTGGGTGGCATCAGCCGGGCGGTGCGGCGCGCCCGGGGTGGTACGTCTTCGGCCGTCTATATCGGCGACCAGACGCGCGGCGACGGTGTGGTGCGCACCATCTCGGAACAGGTCACGCTGGAGACCCGCACCCGCACCCTGAACCCCAAATGGTATGAAGGCCTGCTGAAACATGGCTTCGAGGGCGTGCGCGAGATCGAGGCCCATGTCAGCAACACACTTGGCTGGTCGGCGACCACCGGGTCGGTGGCGCCCTGGGTCTATCAGAACATTGCCGAGGTCTATGTCCTCGACCCCGAGATGCGCGAACGCATCTCGAAGCTGAACCCCACGGCCTCGGCCAAGATCGCCAACCGGCTGATGGAAGCACATGAGCGCAACTTCTGGTCGCCCGACGCCTCGGTGCTCGACAAATTGCGCCGGGCTGCTGATGAACTGGAAGACCGTCTTGAAGGCGTGATGGCCTGAGTAGAAAGAAACCGCCATGCCTACCGAGACCTATGCCCAGCGCCGCCGCCAGCTGGAAACCTATTTCGACCGCACGGCGGTGGAGGCCTGGAAGCGCCTTACGTCCGATGCGCCGGTCAGTGGCATCCGCGCCACGGTGCGGGCGGGGCGCGATACCATGCGCGCCACCCTGCTGGACTGGCTGCCGGCCGACCTCAGCGGCAAGCGGCTGCTGGATGCCGGCTGCGGCACCTGCGCCCTGGCGGTGGAGGCGGCGCGGCGTGGCGCCCATGTAACCGCAGTAGATCTCTCTGCGAACCTTGTCCAGCTGGCGCAGGAGCGCATCAACGGCGATTTCGGCAGCGGCCACATCGATTTTCGGGTGGGCGACATGTTCGATCCGGCCTTTGGTGACTTTGACCATGTCGTGGGTATGGACAGCCTGATCCATTACCGCGCCAGCGACATCGTGCGGGTGCTGGCCGGCATGGCCTCGCGCACCAGCACCTCGATCCTGGTGACCTTTGCCCCCAGCTCAGCCTTTCTGCTGGCCTTCCTGGCGGTGGGCCGGCTGGTGCCGCGCGGCGACCGCTCCCCCGCCATCGCCCCGGTGGCCGAGAAGAAACTGCGCCAGCTGATCGCCCGCGATCCCGCCTTTGCCGGCTGGGAATCCGCCCGCACCCTCAAGGTCGCCCGCGGCTTCTATACCTCGCAGGCGATTGAGATCAAACGCAGCTGATTACGCGCGTGGTTGCTGGCCCATACCTAGGTATGGGTGTGGCTGGTCTTAACCGGTCATAGAGGTTTCCAAACCTAGTTTGAATTCCGGATATCGTTGCATCGGAATTCAACTGTGGCTTTCTCGATCAAACACCTGCTCCTTGCCCTCGGTCTGGCGGGCGGCCTTGCCGCCAGTGCCTCGGCCTATGTGCTGCATCAGCGCAACCTCATGGAACAACCCAGATATCTGGGTGGCCCCGCCACGGCATCGGCCGAGGAAGAGGAAGAGGAAGAAGGGGGCATGCGCCCCGACAAGCCTGAGGAATGGGCGCGCTTCCGGCGGCTCCAGCAGGCGGATGAAAATGGCATGGTGGATCCCAATGGCGCGGTCAACGCGGTGGCGGCGCGCAGGTCCATGGTTCGCGCCGGTGCCCTGCCGGGTCT
>CANCOY010000072.1 GCA_947379865.1 Acetobacteraceae bacterium | reverse complement strand
GAAGAGATATCGTCCATCGAGTTTCGGAAGGAAGCCACATATGAATAAGCAGGACGCACCGAAAAAAGACACCTACCAGCCGATCTATGAAGGCTATCAGCCAGGCCAGCGGGGCTATCAGCCGCAAACGGGCAGCGACCGGCGACCGGTGCCGCCGACGGGTGGGTCAAGCGTCATGAAACCGGTCGCGCCAAGGCCGCCAGCCCCCGAAAACAAATAGGGTTTGGCCGCAGCCTCACCCCACCTCGACCACCACCCGGCCGACGGCGGTCCGCCCGGCAACTGCCGCGAAGGCGTCGGCGAAGCGGGTGAAGGGATAGACCTGACCGGGGGCGGATTTCAGGCGGCCGGCGATCAGCCAGTCCATCAGGGTTTGGTTGTTGGCAAGGCTCTGGGCGGGTTCGTGGACCATGCCAAAGCGCGCCGCATCGACCCCCACCAGCGAGGCGCCCTTGAGCAGGGCGAGGTTGAAGGGCAGGGCGGGGATGCTGCCCGCCGCAAAGCCCACCACCAGATGTCGGCCCTTCCAGGCGAGGCTGCGGAAGGCGGGTTCGGAAAAAGCGCCGCCCACCGGATCATAGACGATGTCGATACCGCCCGGCGCCAGCGCCTTCAGCGCGTCGCGCCAGTCGGGGGCGGTATAGTCCACACTGGCCTGCGCCCCCAGGGCCTCGGCAAAGGCGCGCTTTTCGGGCGATGAGGCCGCCGCAATCACTTTCAGGCCCAGTTCCCGGCCCAGTTCGACAGCGGCCGCCCCCGTGGCCCCGGCAGCGCCCAGCACCAGCAGGGTTTCTCCCACCTTTGCCTCGGCGCGGTCCACCAGAGCGTGATAGCCCGTGGCATAGTTGATGCGGAACCCCGCCGCCTCGTGCCAGCCAAGGCCGTCCGGGATGGCAAGGGTGCCTGAGGCGGGGGACACCGCATAGTCGGCCAGGCCGCCGGTGAAGCCCGAGCCGATCACCCGGTCGCCCACGGCAAAGCTGGTTACCCCATCCCCCAGTTCAGCCACTTCGCCCGCAAACTCCGAGCCGGGGACAAAGGGCAGGGGCGGCTTCACCTGGTATTTGCCCTGGGCAATCAGGGTGTCGAGAAAGCTGAGGCCAGAGGCGCGGACGCGGATCAGCACCTCGCCTGCCTTGGGGCTGGGTCGGGGCGCTGTCCCGAGGCTGAGGGTCTCGAGGGGGCCGAATTCGCTGCGCACGACGGCGCGCATAGTGGCTTCGCTCATGGTTCCTGTCCCCTCAAGGGCTGTATTGGTGGATTAATCGCCGTGGTTCTGATAGTCGAGACACAATCCTGAGCCTGCGGCCATTCAAGGCCATGATCCCCAAGAGAAAAAACGTGCCCCTCGTCCTTTATGACACCGCCACACGCAGCAAGCGCGCCTTCGAGCCGCAGCAACCGGGCCGGGTGGGCATGTATGTCTGCGGGCCGACGGTCTATGACCTGGCCCACATCGGCAACGGCCGCACCTTCCTGATCTTTGACATGCTCTACCGGGTCCTGGCCAGCCAGCATCCCGTGGTAACCTACGTCCGCAACATCACGGACGTGGACGACAAGATCAACGCCCAGGCCGCCGCCGAGAACGTGACCATCAACACCATCACCCAGCGCACCATCAAGGCCCTGCACGAGGATCTGGCCAGCCTTGGCCTGAAGGAGCCCGACCACGAGCCCAAGGCCACCAGCCATATCGGCGCCATGCTGGCCATGATCAGCCGCCTGATCGCCGATGGCCACGCCTATGAGGCCGAGGGCCATGTGCTGTTCGACGTGAATTCCAAGCCCGATTACGGCCGCCTTTCCGGCCGCACGCTGGACGAGATGGTGGATGGCTCGCGTATCGAGGTGGCACCCTTCAAGCGCGATCCCAAGGATTTCGTACTGTGGAAGCCCTCCAGTGCCGAACAGCCGGGCTGGGATTCGCCATGGGGCCGGGGGCGGCCGGGCTGGCATATCGAATGCTCGGCCATGAGTGCGGCCCTGCTTGGCCCCACCTTTGATATCCATGGCGGCGGCCGCGATCTGGTTTTCCCCCACCATGAAAACGAACTGGCCCAGTCGGAATGCGCCAATCACGCGCCCTTTGCGCGCTATTGGGTGCATTCGGGCTTCCTGACCGTCAATGGCGAGAAGATGTCGAAGTCCCTCGGCAATTTCGTGACCATCCGGGATGCGCTGCTCACCGGCCCCCGGGATGCCGTGCGCCTGGCCCTGCTGATGACCCATTATCGCCAGCCGGCCGACTGGTCGGACGAGCTGGTGGCCCGCGCGCGCATGGCCACCGACCGCTGGTACAAGATCATCGAAAAGGGCGAGGCCGCCGATTATGCCGTCGCCCGCCGCACGGTGACCCCGCCGGCGACCGTGGCCGATGCGCTCGACGATGACCTGAACACGCCGGAAGCCATTGCCGCCATGCATGGCATTGCCAATGCCGCCTTTCTTGCCAATAACGACGCCGATTATATCACGGCCGCCCAGGCGCTGAGGGCCGGTGGCCGGCTGATGGGCCTGCTGGATGACGAGCCGGCACGCTATTTCCGCTGGCAGGCAAGCGGTGTGGCGGTGGATGCCGCCCGCATCGATGGCCTGGTGGCCGACCGCAGGGCGGCGCGCGCGGCCCGCGACTTTGCCGAGGCCGACCGCATCCGCGACCTGCTGGTCAGCGAGGGCATCTCGCTGGAAGATGGCCCCCATGGCACCAGCTGGAGGCTGAACGCATGAGCCGGGAACGCATCTTCCTGTTCGACACCACCCTGCGCGATGGCGCCCAGACCCAGGGTGTCGACTTCAGCGTCGAGGACAAGCGGCTGATTGCCAATACCCTTGACCGCATGGGCGTTGACTATGTCGAGGGCGGCTGGCCCGGCGCCAACCCGACCGACACGGCCTTCTTCGCCGATGCCCCCCGGCTGGAGCGCGCCACCTTCACCGCCTTTGGCATGACCCGGCGGTCGGGCCGCAGCGTTGCCAATGATCCGGGCCTTGCCGGCCTGATCGAGGCGGCGACGCCGGCCATCTGCATTGTCGGCAAGACCTGGGATTTCCATGTCCATGTGGCGCTGGAAATCGCGCTGGACGAAAACGTCGAGATCATCGCCGATTCCATTCGCCACATCGCCGCCGCCGGGCGCGAGCCCCTGTTCGACTGCGAACATTTCTTTGATGGCTACAAGGCCAATCCCGACTACGCGCTGGCCTGCGCCCGCGCCGCCCACGAGGCTGGTGCGCGCTGGGTGGTGTTATGTGACACCAATGGTGGCACCCTGCCGCACGAGATTGAGCGGATCGTGGGGGAGGTGGCGCGGGTGATCCCCGGCAGCCATCTGGGCATCCACGCCCATAATGATACCGAGAACGCGGTGGCCAATTCGCTGGCCGCGGTGCGCGCTGGCGTGCGCCAGGTGCAGGGCACCCTGAATGGTCTGGGGGAGCGCTGTGGCAATGCCAACCTGGCCAGCCTGATCCCCTCGCTGATGCTGAAGCCGGGCTTCGCCGAGCGCTTCGAGACGGGCATTTCCGACGAGGGCCTGCGCCAGCTCACCTCCACCTCGCGCCTGCTGGACGAGATCCTGAACCGCGCGCCCAATCGCCATGCCGCTTATGTTGGCGCCGCCGCCTTTGCCCACAAGGGCGGCCTGCATGTCTCGGCGGTGGAAAAGGACCCACGCACCTACGAGCACATCCCGCCCGAGACCGTGGGCAACCAGCGCCATGTGCTGGTGTCGGACCAGGCCGGCCGCTCCAACATCCTGTCGCGCCTGCGCGATCTGGGGATCGAGGTGGAGCCGGGCGACCCCAAGGTGGGCCGCCTGCTGGAGACCGTGAAGGACCGTGAGTTCCAGGGCTATTCCTATGATGGCGCCGAGGCGAGCTTTGAGCTGATGGCCCGCCGGGCGCTGGGCCGCCTGCCGGAATACTTTGCGGTCGACAGCTTCAAGGTGATGGTGGAACGCCGCCTCAATGCCAACCGTGAGCTGGTCACCGTCTCGGAAGCCATCGTAAAGGTTACAGTAGATGGCGAGCGGCTGATGTCGGTGGGGGAGGGCAACGGCCCGGTCAACGCGCTGGACGCCGCCCTGCGCAAGGACCTGGGCAAGTATTCGTCCTATATCGCCGATATCGAGCTGGTCGATTTCAAGGTGCGTATCCTGACACTCGGCGCCAGCGGCCAGCAGCAATATGGCACTGGCGCCGTTACGCGTGTGATGATCGAGAGTGCCGACAGGTCGGGCAACCGCTGGTTCACCGTGGGCGTCTCGCCCAATATCGTCGATGCCTCGTTCCAGGCGCTGTACGACAGCATCATCTACAAGCTGATGCGCGCAGGGGCGCCCGCAGGTGGCGCCGTGCCCTCCGACATGGCCGGCTAGGGGCCAGAATGACGGGCACGGATCGCAGCCTGCAGGCCGGGTCGCCGGGTGCGGCGCCCGTGGTGGTACTTGTCCAGCCGCAGCTGGGCCAGAACATCGGCGCCGTGGCGCGGGCCATGAAGAATTTCGGCCTCTCGGAACTGCGGCTGGTGGACCCGCGCGATGGCTGGCCCAATGAACACGCCTGGGCCAGTGCCTCTGGCGCCGACGACATCCTGGGCCTGGCCGAGGTGTTCGCGACCACGGCCGAGGCGATTTCCGATGTGGGCCGGGTCTTTGCCACCACCGCGCGCGAGCGGGGCATGACCAAGACCATCGTCACCCCCCGCGAGGCGGCAGTGGACCTGCGTGAGGCCATGGGCCAGGGCATCAACTGCGCCATCCTGTTTGGCGGCGAGCGCGCGGGCCTTGGCAATGACGACATTGCGCTGGCGGATACGGTGCTAAGCATTCCCACGGTTCCGGGCTTTGCCAGCCTGAACCTCGCCCAGGCGGTGCTGTTGACCGGCTATGAATGGCTGCTCTCGGGCGCGGAGACACCAGCGCGGCGCCTGCACTATGGCGACGCGGCGCCGGCTTCGAAGGAGAAGCTGGTCGGTTTCTTTGAGCATCTTGAGGCAGAACTTCTGGAGGCTGATTTCCTCAAGCCGCCGCCCAAAGTGCCCAACATGATCCGCAATCTGCGCAACATCTTCCAGCGTGCCCATCCGACCGACCAGGAAGTGCAGACCCTGCGCGGCGTCGTCCGTGCCCTTGTCGGGCGCCGCCAGCGCGGCTGGCCAGATAGCTGAGCCAGAGAGCTGAGCCAAAGGGCTGAGCCGGGCCTCGCCGCCCGGGCGCGGTCACGTTATGGTCTGGCTCCGTACATCCGCCGCGAGACCGCCCCATGCAGCCCATTGAGCACAGCTTTCATCAGATCAATGGGCTGCGCATGCACGTGGCCAGCTGCGGCCCGGCAGATGGCCATGTGCTGCTGTTCCTGCATGGCTTTCCCGAATACTGGGGGGAATGGCAAAAGCTGATGGCGCGGCTGGGTGGGCGCTTCCGCTGTGTGGCGCCGGACCAGGCCGGATACAACCTCACTGACAAACCCAAGGACATCGCGCGCTATCGTGCCAAGAGGCTGATTGCGGACGTGCATGAACTGGCGGCGCTGGTCTCGCCCGGTAGGCCCTTTACCCTTGTGGCCCATGACTGGGGCGGGGCGCTGGCCTGGGGCTATGCGCTGACGCATCCCGACAGGCTGCAGGGGCTGGTGATTCTCAATGCCGTGCATCCGGGTGTCTTCCAGCGCGAACTGACGCGCACGCCCGCCCAGGCCACTGCCAGCCAGTACATGCTGCAATTCCGCGACGCCGATGCCGTGGCGCGCCTGAGTGCCGAAAATTTCGCCGCGCTTTGGCGCAGCCTCGCCCCCGCCCATGCGGCGGGCCACCTGAGTGATGCCGAGCGCGATGGCTATCTGGCGGCCTGGGGGCAGGAGGGCGCGGTGGAAGCCATGATCGCCTGGTACCGCGCCATGAAACTGGCACCGCCCGGCACCGATGGCCGGGCCGAGGCGGGCTCGGGCGAAGGGGTTTACGATCCAGATGCCCTGATCGTGCGTGTGCCGACCCTGGTCTTCTGGGGCCTTCAGGACCACGCCCTGCTGCCTGGCTGCATCGAGGACCTCGACGGCTTTGTGCCCGACCTGCGGCTGGTGCGCTTTCCCGAGGGCACCCATTGGGTTGCCCATGAGTATCCTGACGAGATTGCCGAGGGTATCGCCGGATTTGCCGACCAGCGTGCGACAAAATCGATGACGGTTTGAAGGCTTAGTTTGACAAGCCAAGCCTGCCGGGGTACATCCACTGCCCTACGCGGGCGACATGCGCCTCGCGGCGTATTTTCTATTGTCGGAACGGGTCATGACGAAGCGGGCTCAGTCAAAATACAAGATCAATCGCCGTCTAGGCGAGAACCTGTGGGGCCGCCCCAAGAGCCCGATCAATCGGCGTGAGTACGGGCCCGGGCAGCACGGTCAGCGTCGCAAGGGCAAGGTCTCGGACTTCGGTGTCCAGATGGCGGCCAAGCAGAAGCTGAAGGGCTACTACGGCAACATCACCGAGAAGCAGTTCCGCAACCTTTATGAGGAGGCCACGCGTCGCAAGGGCGACACGGGCGAGAACCTCGTGGGTCTGCTGGAGCGTCGTCTCGATGCCGTGGTCTACCGCATGAAGTTTGCGGTCACGCCCTTTGCATCGCGCCAGCTGGTCAACCACGGCCACATCAAGGTCAACGGCCGCCGGGTCAACATCGCCTCCTACCTGGTAAAGGACGGGGACGAGATCGAGATCCGCGATCGCTCCAAGCAGATGACCGTCGTGATGGAAGCGACCCAGTCTGCCGAGCGTGACGTGCCCGACTATATCCAGGTCGATCATCACGCCATGAAGGGCACCTTCGTCCGCACCCCGGTGCTGGCCGACGTACCGTACCCGGTGAAGATGGAGCCGAATCTGGTCGTCGAGTATTACTCGCGCTAAACCAGCCTTCTGGCATTCGGTAAAAAGGGCTCGCTTCGGCGGGCCCTTTTCTTTTGTGTGCGGCTCTCTCTAGGATCCCCTCAGTCACAGGCCCGCCAAGGGTCGGCCCCGCGTGGGCGAGGAGGAACCGTTCATGTCGTTCGACACACTGATCTATGAGAATCCCGCCCCCCATGTGGCGCGCATCGTCCTGAACCGGCCAGATACCCGCAATGCGCAGGACACGCACCTTCTCTATGAGCTGAACGACGCCTTCGACAAGGCGGCGCAGGACAACACGGTCAAGGTCATCATCCTTTCCGCCAATGGTCCGCATTTCTCGTCGGGCCATGATCTGCGCGAGACCAACCCGAAGGAGGCCATGGCCCAGCACCGCACGGTCGGTACCTGGTGTGGCTTTGAATGCGCCGGGGCCGAGGCCCAGATGGCGCGCGAGAAGGAAATCTACATCGGCTTCTCGGAGCGCTGGCGCAACATCCCCAAGCCGACCATCGCCCAGATCCATGGCAAGTGCATCGCGGGCGGCCTGATGCTGGCCTGGCCCTGCGACCTGATTGTCGCCAGCGACGATGCCATGTTCCTCGATAATACGGTGGCCATGGGCGTGGGCGGGGTGGAGTATTTCGCGCACCCTTGGGAGGTTGGCATCCGCAAGGCCAAGGAAATGCTGTTTGCCGGTGATTGGCTGAGTGCGGAGGAGGCCCTGCGTCTTGGCATGCTCAACCATGTAGTCCCCGCCGCAACCCTGGGTGATTTCACCCTGGAGCTGGCGAAGAAGATCGCGCAAAAGCCACTTTTTGCCCTGAAGCTGGCCAAGGAGTCGGTCAACGCGGCGCAGGATGCCCAGGGCAGGGTGAACGCCATGCAGACGTCGTTCGCCTATCACCAGCTGGCCCACAGCCACAATATGCAGGTCCACGGCATGATGATCGATCCCACGGGCCTGTCGCCCGCTGTGGCTGGCAAGCCCGCCAAGTAATCATGGCCATTACCCGGGGTGCCATTGCCGTTGCGCCCCGGGTTGCTGGCAGGCGTGGTTTTATTGCGCGCAGGTGTGGCCATGACAAAGACAGCGGGATTTCCGGCCATCCTTTGGCTTGTCGGCCTCATGCTGGGCTGGCTTGCTGTGCATCCGGTCCCGCTCGCCGCCGCAGAACTCAGCATCCAGGTTGATGTGCTGACGGAAAAACTGGATGCGCCCTGGGCGCTTGCCTTCATGCCAGACGGGCGCCTGCTGGTAACGGAGAAACCCGGCCGCCTGCGCCTGGTGGGGCTGGATGGGGCGATCTCGGCCCCCATCGGCGGGGTGCCAGAGGTGGTCTACCTTGGCCAGGGCGGCCTGCAGGATGTGACGCTGGCGCCTGATTTTGCCGCCAGCCGCCTGGTCTATCTGAGCTTTGCCGAGGCAGGCGTGGGCGGCACCAATGGCACGGCGGTTGCCCGTGGGCGGCTGAATGCCGACATGACCAGCCTTGAGAGCACCAAGGTCATTTTCCGGCAGATGCCAAAGGTCGACAGCGACAAGCACTTTGGTTCGCGCCTGGTCTTTGCACCCGATGGCAAGCTCTTCGTCATGCTGGGGGAACGATTCATGTTCCAGCCGGCGCAGGATCTTGGCAGCGATCTTGGCAAGGTTGTACGCCTCAATCCCGATGGCTCAATCCCTGAGGAAAATCCCTTTGCAGGAACGGCGGGGGCTCTGCCGGAGGTCTGGTCCTACGGCCATCGCAATATCGAGGCGGCGGCGATCAACCCGGCCACGGGCGACCTCTGGATTGCCGAATTTGGCCCGCGCGGGGGCGACGAGTTGAACCGCATCGAGCCGGGCCGCAACTATGGCTGGCCGCTGGTGAGCTGGGGGAACCATTACACGGGCGAGCCCATTGCCAAGCCACCCACCCGGCCCGACCTGACGGATGCCGTCCACCAGTGGACGCCAGTCATCTCGCCATCAGGCATGATCTTCTATCAGGGCAGCCTGTTTCCCGGCTGGCGCGGTTCGATCCTGTTGGGTGGGTTGAGCGCGCGTGGCCTGGTCCGCGTCACCCTCGACGGCAACAGCTTTGCCTCAGAGGACCGCCTGAACCTGAAGACAAGGGGGCGCGATGTGGCAGAGGGGCCGGATGGTGCCATCTATCTGGTTACCGACGCAGGCGCGCTGCTGCGGCTTTCCCCGGGCAATTAAGGGTGGCGGCAGGCCGCCACCCTTGTGCGTGGCTCAGGCGGCCACGAGGCCCTTCTCGCTGAGCAGGGTCTGAAGCTCGCCCGATTCAAACATTTCGCGGACGATATCACAGCCGCCGACAAACTCGCCCTGCACATAAAGCTGGGGAATGGTCGGCCAGTCGGAAAAGCTCTTGATGCCTTCGCGCAGGGACGGGTCCGTGAGGATGTCGATCCCCTTGAACTTCACGCCGACGCGGCTGAGGATCTGCACCACAGTCGAAGAGAAGCCGCACTGCGGGAAGATCGGCGTGCCCTTCATGTAGAGCACCACCGGATTTTCGGTGATATCCTGGCGGATGCGGGCAAAGACCGGATTGTCGCTCATGATGTTCCTCATTAGCCGGTGCGCGGCCAGGGGCCGCCGGGGTGATCAGGTTTCGGGTGGGGCCGAGGTCTGGAGGGCGAGGGCGTGCAACTGCCCACCCATGTTGCCCTTCAGCGCCTGGTAAACGATCTGGTGCTGCTGCACGCGGCTCTTGCCCTTGAAGGCAGCGGAGATGACGCGGGCGTTATAGTGGTCACCGTCACCGCGCAGGTCCTCGATCATCACGTCGGCATCTGGCAGTGCCTCAACGATCATTCTCTTGATCTCGCCTGCTTCCATCGGCATCGGTTCAACTCCTTGCCCGCGTGATTCCCACGCCGGGCGATATGTCGCAGCAGTTTAGGGCCTTGCCATATAGGCAGGCAACCACGCTTCGTTGCGTGTCTTCAGCTCACTTATGGATATGGTTCCGTGACCCTCGACGATCAACTGGTCGCCAGAGGATTGGCCCAGACGCAGAACCGGAACGCCGGCCGCCCGTGCTTCGGTCTCAAATCCCGGCACCGCCTCGGGGGCGAGGGCCACGACATAGCGGGCCTGGTCCTCGCCAAACAGGAAGGCATGGGGCAATTGCCCTGACGGCACCGAAAGCTGTGCGCCTGTGCCCGTCGCCATGGCCATGTCCGCCACCGCCACCAGCAGGCCACCGTCGGAGACATCGTGGCAGGCCTTGATGGTGCCGGCGCGGATGCCCGCGCGCACGAAATCACCATTGCGGCGCTCTGCCGCCAGGTCTACCGGTGGCGGCGGACCATCTTCACGGCCCAGCACTTCACGCAGATAGAGGGTGGAGCCAAGGTGGCCTAGCGTGTCGCCCACCAGTACAAGGCTGAGGCCCGGGGCAAGCCCATGGCGCACGGTCTGGCCCAGATCATCGATCAGGCCGATGGCGCCAATGGCGGGCGTCGGCTGGATCGCCTGACCGTTGGTCTCGTTGTAGAGGGAGACATTGCCCGAGACCACGGGGAAGTCGAGCGCCCGGCAGGCGGCCGACATGCCCTGGATGCTGCCCACGAACTGGCCCATGACGCTGGGTTTTTGGGGGTTGCCGAAGTTCATGCAGTCGGTGACCGCCAGGGGCAGGGCGCCCACGGCCGTCAGGTTGCGCCAGGCTTCCGCTACCGCCTGGGCACCGCCCGCCTCGGGATCAGCATGCACATAGCGCGGCGTGCAATCTGTGGTGATGGCAAGGCCGCGGTTGGAGCCGTGGATGCGCACGATGGCTGAATCGCCGCCCGGGCGGGCCACCGTGTCGGCCATGACCGTGTGGTCATACTGCTGCCAGATCCACGCCTTGGATGACAGGTCGGGGCAGCTGATCAAGGTTGTAAGTGCGCCGATGATGCTGTCGGGCGCGGGCACGTCCTGGGCGGGGAGGGGGGCGCGCTTGGGCGTTGCCTCCCACGGGCGCTCATACATGGGGGCGGCGTCCGTCAGGGCGTCCACCGGCAGGTCGCCGACCACGGCGCCCTTGTGGCGCAACACCAGCCGGCCCGTGTCCGTCACCTTGCCGATGATGGCGAAGTCGAGGCCCCACTTTTCGAAGACCTTGCGGCCCACGTCTTCCAGACCGGGCTTGAGGATCATCAGCATGCGCTCCTGGCTTTCGGAGAGCATCATTTCATAGGCCGTCATGCCGGTTTCGCGGCAGGGCACGCTGTCGAGGTCAAGCTCGAGGCCAACGCCGCCCTTGGAGGCCATCTCCACCGAGGACGAGGTCAGGCCCGCTGCCCCCATGTCCTGGATGGCGACGATGGTGTCGCCGGCCATCAGTTCCAGGCACGCTTCCAGCAGCAGCTTTTCGGTGAACGGGTCGCCCACCTGAACCGTGGGGCGCTTTTCCTCGGACGCGTCGTCGAATTCGGCGCTGGCCATGGTGGCGCCGTGAATGCCGTCGCGCCCGGTCTTGGAGCCGACATAGACAACGGAATTGCCGATGCCTGCCGCCGCCGAATAGAAAATCTTGTCGGCGCGGGCCAGGCCTACGGTCATGGCATTGACCAGGATGTTGCCATCATAAGAGGCATGAAAGCTGCACTCGCCGCCCACCGTGGGCACGCCGATGCAATTGCCATAGCCGCCAATGCCAGCCACCACGCCCGAGACGAGGTGGCGCATCTTGGGGTGATCCGGGCTGCCAAAGCGCAGCGGGTCCATGATCGCCACGGGCCGCGCGCCCATGGTGAAGACATCGCGCAGAATGCCGCCCACGCCGGTCGCCGCCCCCTGATAGGGCTCGATATAGGAGGGGTGGTTATGGCTCTCCATCTTGAAGACGGCGGCCAGACCCTCGCCAATGTCGACAACGCCCGCGTTCTCCCCCGGGCCGCAGATCACGCGGGGGCCGGTGGTGGGCAGCTGCTTCAGCCAGACGCGCGATGACTTGTAGGAGCAATGCTCGCTCCACATCACCGAAAAGATGCCCAGTTCCGTCAGGTTTGGCGTGCGGCCAAGGGCGTCGAGGCAGCGCGTGTATTCCTCGGGGGTCAGGCCGTGGGCGGCGACAACCTCGGGGGTGATCGCGGAATTGGGATCGCTCATGTGTCTATCCGCCGCTCGCGTCAGGAGAGTGCCTGGACCAGGCTTGAGAACAGGGCCTTGCCATCGGTGCCACCCAGCAATGGGTCTGCGTGGCGTTCGGGATGGGGCATCATGCCCAGCACATTGCCGGCGGCATTCAGGATGCCGGCAATCGACCGGGCCGAACCATTGGGATTGGCTTCGGGCGTGGCCTGGCCCGCGTCATCCACATAGCGGAAGGCAACGCGGCCCGACTGCTCCAACTCGTCCAGCGTGGCGGCATCGGCAAAGTAATTGCCATCGCCATGGGCCACCGTCATGCGGGGCAGGCTGCCCGGAGCATAATGGCTGGTGAATTTCGTGTTTGCCGCTTCAACCCTTAGGGTTACATCGCGGCAGACGAACTTCAGGCTGGCATTGCGCATCAGGGCGCCGGGCAAAAGGCCGGTTTCGGTCAACACCTGAAAGCCGTTGCAGATGCCAAGCACCGGCGTGCCAGACTTGGCGCGGGCGACAACTTCGCGCATCACCGGGCTTTGGGCGGCCATGGCACCGCAGCGCAGGTAATCTCCATAAGAGAACCCGCCGGGCAGCACGACAAGATCCACCTGTGGCAGATCAGCATTGCCATGCCAGGCCATGATGGGCTTCTTGCCCATGGCCTGCTCCAGCGCTGTGGCGACATCGCGGTCACAGTTGGAGCCAGGAAAGACGATCACGGCGGCGTTCATGGGGCCACCTCAGGGGCGATTGGAGGAAGGGGCGCGGGGCCTGTCCGCGCGCGGATGCTAGCCATGGCCCGGGGGGATGACAAGCGACGCCCGTACAGGTCATCTGAAGGCGGACCTGGAGTAAGGGCACGCCATGATCTCGACCCATGCAGACATCACCGCCACCCGCCAGCGGGCGGCAGCCTTTGCCGCCAGCCAGGTGACGCCCCTTGCCGCCTTGTGGGCGCGGGAAGGCCGCATGGGGCTTGAAGCCCTGGCAGCGGCGGCCAAGGCCGGCCTGCTGGGCCTTGAGGTGCCGCAGGCCATGGGCGGCGAGGGGCTGGGCTTCCGCGCCAAGATGGCCATGGCCGAGGCCCTGGCGGCCGAGAGCTGGGATTTCGCCTTCAGCCTGGTCAACACCCAGAACGTCGCCGCCAAGCTGGCCCGCGATTCGGCCCCGGCCCTTGCCCAGCTTTATGTCCCGGCCCTGATGCGTGGCGAGCGCGTGGGCGCCACCGCCCTGACAGAGCCGGGGGCGGGCAGCGATTTCGCCGCGATTCGCACCCGGGCCACAGCCGAGGGCGATGGTTGGCGACTGGATGGTGAAAAGGCGTGGATTACCAATGCGGCCGTGGCCGATGTCTTTGTCACTTATGTCCAGACGGATCCGGCACAGGGCTGGCGTGGCGTGGCCTGTTTCCTGGTGGATGGCACACGGGCCGGTTTCAGCCGGGCGCCGGTGGAGGCGCTGTCGGGCGGCATGGCCATCGGGGCGGGTGGCTTTCGGCTGGAGGGCTATCGCGCCAATGCAGCTGAGATGCTGCACCCGCCGGGGGAGGCCTTCAAACAGGCCATGAGCTCGGTGAACGGCGCGCGGACCTATGTGGCCGGCATGTGCTGCGCCATGGTCGAGAAATGCCTTGGTGTCGCTATAGATTACGGCAAGGCGCGCTCTGCCTTTGGCAGGCCGATCATCGCAAATCAGGGGCTGCGCTGGCTGCTGGCGGATGTCGCCACGGATCTGGAGGCGGCCCGCCTGCTGGTGGACAAGGCGGCCTTGCTGGTGGAGGAGGGGGCGGATGCGGCCCTGGCGGCAGCCCATGCCAAGAAGTTCGCCACCCGCATGGCGGTGGCCCGCATTTCCGACTGCATGCAGGCCATGGGGGCGGCAGGCTTGCGGGAGGAATATCCGTTCCTGCGCCACCTCGCCTCGGCGCGGGTCGCCAACTACACCGATGGCTCGACCGAGATGCAGAACGAGCGCATCGCTGCCATCACGCTTGGCTGAGGGCAGATGCCTTCAGCCCAGGTCGCCAGCCTTCAGCCAAGCTCAATCGAATAGTTCTCGATAACCGTGTTGGCGAGCAGGCGCTTGCACATCTGCTCCACCTGTTCGCGGGCCTTGGCAGCATCGGTCTCGGCAATGTCGAGTTCGATGAACTTGCCCTGGCGCACGTCGCCGACGCCGCCAAAGCCAAGGCCGGCCAGCGCATTGCCAATGGCCTTGCCCTGGGGGTCGAGGACGCCGTTCTTCAGCGTGACGTGAACCCTCGCCTTCATTGCATCACCTCGGGGCCCTTCATGTCGCGCGGGCCGCCCTCGGGCAGGATCCCCAGGCGGCGGGCTACTTCACGATAGGCATCGGCCACACCGCCAAGGTCGCGGCGGAAGCGGTCCTTGTCGAGCTTGTCGTTGGTGCGGATGTCCCACAGGCGGCAGTTATCCGGGCTGATCTCGTCGGCCAGGATGATCCGCATGTCCTCGTTCTGATAGAGGCGGCCGAATTCCAGCTTGAAATCCACCAGCCGGATGCCAACGCCCAGGAACAGTCCCGACAGGAAATCATTGACCCGCAGGGACATGGCGATGATGTCGTCCATCTCTGGCGGGGTGGCCCAGCCAAAGCAGGTGATGTGCTCTTCGGTGACCATGGGGTCGCCCAACTCGTCAGCCTTGTAGAAGAACTCGACGAGGGAGCGGGGCAGGATCGTGCCTTCGGCAATGCCAAGGCGTGTGCTGAGCGAGCCGGCGGCGATGTTGCGCACCACCACTTCAACCGGGATGATCTCGACTTCCTTCACGAGTTGCTCACGCATGTTCAGCCGGCGGACAAAGTGGGTGGGAACCCCGATGTCGCCAAGCAGCGTCATGATGTGCTCGGAAATGCGGTTGTTGATCACGCCTTTGCCGGTGATGGTCCCCTTCTTCTGGTTGTTGAAGGCGGTCGCATCATCCTTGAAGTACTGCACGAGCGTGCCGGGTTCCGGACCCTCATAGAGGACCTTGGCCTTGCCCTCGTAGACCTGCTTGCGGCGACTCATGGGGGACTCCGGAGTGTGGGTCTGCGAAGAAAAAAGGCTGCGGGCGCGGGACCCACCACCGGCACCACGCGAGACAGACTTTAGCCCATGGCACAAGGCAGTACAACGCGAGCCCGTGAACTGGCCCCCGTCCACTGTTTCCCCAAGGGGCTGGCCTTGCCAAGCGGCCCTGGAAACCCCTTATATCAGGAAAGCCGGGTTGCCGCTCGAGGCGCCTGTGGAAAGCCTAGCCAAAGGACGGCCCCATGACCCAGTTTGATGACCGCGAGAAGGCCTTTGAGGCCAAGTTTGCCCACGACAGCGAGTTGCGCTTCAAGGCTGTAGTGCGGCGCAACAAGTTGCTGGGCCTGTGGGCTGCGGGCCTCATGGGCCTGTCTGCCGCCGAGGCCGATGCCTATGCCAAGATGATCATCGAGGCCGATTTCGCCGAGGCGGGCGACGAAGACATTTTCCGCAAGCTTCGCGCCGATTTTGACGCGAAGAAGCTTGCCGTCACCGACCACCAGATCCGCAACGAAATGCACACCCTTCTCGAGAAGGCGATGCACGAAATCGCGGCTTCCTGACTGCCGGCCTGGCTGATTCCAGGCTACTCGCCGTCTTCGCGCGGATAGACGATGATTGAAAGAAAGCGGATCGGAAGGGTGTGCAACTCTTCCGGCCCGTGCGGCGCATCGGCATCGAAAAACAGCGAATCGCCTGGCTTCAGCACATAGGTGCTGCCCCCGTGCCGATAGCCCACCTCACCTTCCAGCATATAGATGAACTCATGGCCGGTGTGCTGGAAGACCGGGAACACCTCGGACTCGTGGGTGAGGGTGATGAGATAGGGCTCGATCGCGATGGCTGAATTGCGGGTATGGCCCAGCAATTCATATTGGTGACCGGCGCGGGTGCCCCGGCGCTCGATCTTCAGGCCCTGGCCAGCCAGCACATGGGTGGCATCGCGTTGCTCCTCGAACTTGCGAAAAAACGCCGTTACCGGAACATCCAGCGCCGCTGACAGGGCCTTGAGCGTGCCCAGCGACGGCGAGGTGTTGCCGTTCTCGATCTTCGAGAGCATGCCGGCCGAAAGCTCCGCCTGCTTGGCGAGTTCGGCGACAGTCAGATTCTGCTGCCGGCGGAATTCCCTGACCTGACGGCCGATGGCGATTTCAAGCGCATTATCACGGACGCTTTCATCATGCGGGTCCTGGAAATCCAACTGGGTCGCAGCCTGGCCTTCTGACGCCACCTTGTCTCGCTCGTCTGCGCTCACCCGTTGTCCCTCTCTGGTTCGCCCATGGGGCGGCCGGGGATCAGCATAGGGAATAATCATGGCATACGCCATTGTTTGCACAAACTTTGTGCAATTGCGGACAGGCGTCATACATTGGGGTGGAAAAACCCCGGCGCCGCAGGGGCTGGGCGTGGCGAAAAATACATAACTGACTTTTTGTCTTGTTATTTTGCGCTGCACCATACATAGTTCAGATGCACAGGTTGCTTGGCGACCCGTGCATGCCCTTCTTGGGCGTTTCCTCCCTAGACTCGGGCCGCTGCCGCAAGGTATGCGGCCTCTTTTTTGTTTGTTCTCTGCTATCGCGGTGCCTGTGTGATGGGCAGGCTTCAGAAGCGGCGGGCGAGGGAACTCCAGTCACCGTCTGCCATCTGGCGCATGAATTCGGTCATGCTGGCCTTCACCGCTTCAAAGCGGGGGCCACGCGTGATGGCGTCCTCGTCCATATAGAGGCCGCGCTTGAGTTCGATCTGCAGGGCATGGAAGCCCTGGCCGGGGCGACCCCAGTGATGGGTGATATAGCCGCCTGCATAAGGATCGTTGCGGGCAACCACATAGCCAAGCCCCGTCAGAATCCGCGTTGCCGTTTCCACCACGCGCAGGCTGCACGCATTGCCAAAGCGATCCCCCAGAACGATGTCTGGCCGGCCATGGCCGGGGTCGAGGTCCTGTGGCCCGCCGATGGAGGGCATGGAATGGCAATCCACCAGGATGGCCATGCCAAATTGCTGGCGTGTTTCCTTGAGCAGGCCCTCAAGGTTCTGATGATAGGGGTGGTAGCAGGCGGCGATACGGCGTTCCGCCTCGGCCCAGGGCAGCTTCCCGCGATAGATCTCTGCCCCGTCCGAGACCACCCGTGCAATGGTCCCAAGGCCGCCCGCCACCCGTAGCGAGCGCGTGTTCACATGTGCCGGCAAGGCATCGGCGAACATGCCGGGGTCAAGTTCATAGGGCTCGCGATTGGGGTCCAGATAGGCGCGGGGAAACAGGGCCCGCAGCAAGGGCGCGCCAAGATCCGGCGCAGCCCCGAAAAGTTCATCCACAAAACTGTCTTCGGAGCGGCGGATGCTGAGTGCATCAAGGCGCGATTGCTCAAGGAAATCCGCCGGATAATTCGTGCCGCTGTGGGGTGAGGAAAACACAAAGGGGATTGTCTGGGCCTGTGGCGCCCGCACGTTCACCATAGCGGCATCCGACAGGGATCCGTGATCAGGCGCTGGTGTGAGGGAGTGAGACGAAGACACGAGATTAAGCGGCTGACCATTTTGCTGACCCCCCATCATGGGGCAGGTCGCCCATTCTTGGAACCCCTTCCCAACCGGTTCGCCGGCCGCGTTATCGCCTTTGTCATGAAGGCTTGCCCCCCGGTACCGACGATGCTATCAACCGGCCTCCGATCAAGGGACAAGCTGATCAGGGCGCGTAGCTCAGTGGTAGAGCACTACGTTGACATCGTAGGGGTCACAGGTTCGAACCCTGTCGCGCCCACCAACAGTTTCAAGGACTTAGCGGCGCCAGCGGCCGACCCCAAAAGGGCATTCGGGTGATATCCGGGTGAAACGGGCCTTGCGGCAAGCGCCAGCACGCGCCGCACATAAACATCCAGCGCCGCCACCGCATCCACACAATAATCCGGGTCATAAGGAGCGTAGATCTCCGTGACATCGCGGCTGTCTGACACCACGTGTCCCAGCATCAGGCTGATCTGTTCCGCCGGCACCCGCGCCCGCCGCAAGGCGCGCGCCAGCGTATGGCGGATCGAATAGGGCACGATGCGCTCGGCGCCCTCGGCGCACAGCATGGCGCGCTTGCGCCGGTCCGCCGTTGTGGTCGGCTCAGGCAACCCTTCCAGTTGTTCGGGTGTCGGAGGAAAGGCCCGCGCCCGCAGGCAGCGCCAGCCTATTTTGGCGTCCTTAACCGGGCTGCCATGATAGGCGATGAGAGGTCCCGTCTTGCCGGCCAGGGCCTCGGCCAGGACAGGCGCCACCGGAATCAGGGCCCGGCGCTTCTTGGTTTGCCGTCGCCCCGGCGGGTTGAGGGCGAGCAGCCCGGCCTCCCGGTCGTACTGGGTGTCGAGGTCAACCTGCAGCAGCGCCTCGGGCCGGGCCAGCGTGCAACACAGCCCCAGCAGAAACATCTTGATGTGCGGCTCCTCGGCTGCACGGAACAGCGCTGCCAGTTCCGCCTCGCTCAGCGGCTTGCCCTTGGGCGGACGCGCCTCGCGGTCCTCGCGTGTGTCGACCTCAATTACTGCCGGGTGATGGCTGATCTGCCCCTCGCGCGCCGCGCGCTTGAAGGCGGAGCGCAGGACCGAGAGCTCCCGGCTGATGGTGCTGACCGCAACGCCTGCAGCCTGTCGCCTGGCCGCATAGGCCTTTTGCACGGCGCGGGTGCACTCGGCCACCGGCAGGTCAGCAAAATCTGGGGCCAGCAGTTCGCATGCCCGAATGGCCTGCTCGAAGCTCACCAGCTTGGTGGCGTGCTCCTCCAGATAGACCGTCATCACCTTACCCGCCGACACCAGGGCCGGGTCGTCCTGTTTCAGGACGCGTTGGGCTTCCGCGCGCTCTGCGGCGATCCTCTGAGCCGCGACGTAGTCTGCAGTAGCAAGGCTTTCCCGACGAACGCGCTTGCGCTCGGGGTCGTACCAGTGGCGATACCAATAGTCTGAACCGGCTTCGCGCTCGATCCAGTAACCTTCGCGGGCGTGGCGGGGCATTCGGCGTTCTCCAGATAGTCGGCGACATGGCGCTCGGTGAAGAAAATGCGCCGCGACACTCGCACATGACCCAGTGCGGCCGAAGTGCGAAGACGTTCCACGGTCTTCGCTGATACCCGCAATAGGTGTGCGACTTCCTGGGCCGTCAGCAGGGCGGGAACGCTCATCTCTCGGCCCCCGACCGCCTGCCGGGGCGCTGTGCTTCCCAGACGTCGTCAGCGACCAGCTCAGGCGCAATCTCTGTCAGATGGTCGAGGAGGGAGCGCCAGCCGCGGCCCTGGCGAATGCCGATCTCGCAGGGGTCGATGAGGGTTGGGCCGCCTTCTGTGGACTGGACGCCGAGGAGGCGGACATCGCCGATCTCGTATTCGTCGGGTGAACCGGGATCGGGGTTCTCGCCGAAAAAGATTGGCGCCTCGCCGGGGATGAGGGTGACGTCAACCTCGATCTCACCGAGGCCATCCACCATTGTACGGAAATGTGTCTGGATCATGTGGGGCTTCTATTGGGTAAGGGAATGGTCAGGGTTGTGAAATCAGCAAGAAAGCTGCGCCTTTAACGCGTACGGTGATTATCAGCTTACATACGTTTTTAGTGTGTATCAACGCAAAACATCCGTGTTCCCACTTTGCGGAGAATCCGGGCGCCTTTTGAGGGCAATTTTAGACACTTGATAAATACAGCGTGAGTGTCTATATAAGAGCTCATGACCGATCCAGCCGCAGCCGACAGCTTTGATATTGATTCCCTGTGCACCCTGACCGGGGTGCCAAGGCGCACCGTGCGTTATTATATCC
>CANCOY010000071.1 GCA_947379865.1 Acetobacteraceae bacterium | reverse complement strand
CAATCGGAATGACATTTCGCTGCGCACTTAATTCGCACCCCATATCCAGGCCGAAACCCAAACACAGAAATGCGTCCTACGTGACCAGCTGCTGCTCGCGCAACCGCCGCCCACGCTTCCCTTCCTATTCACGATCTCAAAGAACAACCCGCTTCCGCAGGCTCCAGCCCCTCACCACTGCCAAGGCAGCGGTCCGAAGCGGCGCGGGTTATGCCCGTTTCCAAACCTCGTGTCAAATGCCTTTTTCAGGAATTTGACAGTCGGCCGGGGCGGTTTCGAAACAGTGCCAAGGCACCATCACATAGCCGTCCCGAGGAGCGGGGACACCAACGCTGCGGGCCAACTCATCGTAAACACGATGCTTCAGCCCACCATATACGCTTGTCAAAGAGCTGGGTAGAGGCACCGCCTCCCATCTCGCCCCAGTCCAGATCCAGCCGTAGCCAAACCCTTCCAGAGACGTTTTCGGCGGCCCCAAACCCCGCTAGGGGCCGGTGTGCCGCCGGAGATGTGAACTTAGGCCCACCGGCCGACCCCGTCAAGACCTTTCGGTGACAGCCAGTCAGATTGCCGAAGCCGGAACCGTAAAGAGAAGCATCACGGGCCTTTGCGACAGCCTGCGGCCAGCTAGGCTCCCGGCATGGGGCCCATGGCATGAGCCAGAATATCAGCAAGGCCGTACTCGGGTGTAAATCCTGTGGCCGCCAGCCGCCCTGGATCGCCGACAAGGAAAGAAGGGTCGCCGGGGCGGATGGGCAGCGTCCCGGGTGCGGCCAGATCCGGGCGCCCGGCCAGGCTCGCCAGTTGGTGGACAATGGTTCCAAGCGATACCGGATTGCCCGTACAGATGTTTACCGGGCCTTCCAGCCGGGAGAGCAGCAGATGTGCCAGGCCGCGGCCGGCATCATGGCTGTGAATGATGTCGAGCATGCGGTCGGCGGGACCGGAGCGTGCGGGCAGGCCGGCGCGCAGGGTCCCGGCAAGAGAGGCAATGAGGCGTTGCTCCTGCTCCCCCGGGCCAGACAATTGAAACAGCCGTGCCCAACTCAGCGAGAGCCCTGCGGTGTGGGCAAAACGGGCGCTTAGCAAATGAAGGCTGTGCTTGGCGGCGCCATAAAGGGTCTGGGGATCTATGGCCCGGTCTTCCCGCCAGGGCAGAGGGCCACTTGCGTCTGTCTGCCAGTCGTATTCGGCGCAGGTTCCGACCATGACGACCCTTTTGCCCCCTGAACCGGCAAAGGCCCGCAGCAGATCAAGGCTCGCCGCCACCCAGTCAAGATTGCGCGGATCCGCCCAGAAGCTGCCATGTGCCGTCTCCCAGGCGAGGTGCAGCAGGTCGGTTGGCGCCACCTCTGCCAGCAGGTGCGCGACTGTCCGTCGCTCAAGCAGATCTGCCTGATGCCAGACCACCCCTTGCGCACGCGCGGTCGGGTTACGGCAAATGCCATGGACTTCCACCCCAAGGGACAGCAGATGATCCACCGCCGGGCGGCCGATGAAGCCTGTTGCCCCTGTTACCAGTACCCGCCGCACCCTTAACCTGCCTCCGGCACATGGTCCGGATACGTCGCGTCCCGCTCCAGGATGACCTGAGGCGGGGCGGGCCAGGCTATGGCGAACAGCGGATCGTCAAAACGCACGCCCCGGGCAAGCTCTGGCCGGTGAACATCGGCCATCTGATAGAGGACCTCGGTATCGGGCTCCAGCGTGAGGAACCCATGGGCGCAACCGGGCGGCACGTGCAGACCATCGAGGCGCCCGCTGCCAAGTTCGACCCCCACATGACCCAGATAGGTGGGCGAGGCTGGGCGCAGATCAATCACCACGTCAAAAATGCGCCCGCGCATCACCCGGACGATCTTGGCTTCATGGCTTGGCGTCGCCTGCCAGTGCATGCCGCGCAGGGTAAAGATGGCAGGGCTGAAGGTGACGGCAGATTGCACCGTACGAAAAGGAATGCCGGCTGCCGCAAAGGCATCTTCGCAGAAGGTACGGGCAAAGAACCCCCGTTCGTCTTCTATGGGTTCCGCAACCAGGCGCATGCAATCGGGAATGCCAGTGGCCGCAAACTTCATGCCCCCCCCTCCCCTATGCGCTGGGGCCCCAGCGCATGAGGCATTGGCACGGGGATGACCAGCCGTGTGCCAGCCTTGCGCAGCGGCGCCAGGATCCCGGCGATCTCGGCCGACAGGTTCCAGGGCAGGATAAGGACATCATCCGGGGCCGAAGCGATGAGCGCCTCTGGCGAGACAATGGGAATGTGGCTGCCGGGCAGCAAAAGTCCCTGTTTATGCGGGCTCATGTCTGCAACACAGATGATATCAGTGGAGGTCATGCCACAGGCATTCAGCAGGGTATTGCCCTTCGCCGCCGCCCCATAGGCCGCAACCGTCCGTCCCATTGCCCTGGCCTCGGCAAGCCATTGCCGCAGGGCCGTGCAGGTCTCGGCAACACGGGCCGCGAACCCGCCATAGCCCTCGATCCGGTCAAGACCGGCCGCGTGCTCCCCCGCCAGAATATCGGCGAGGCTGGCAGGAGTTTGGGCTGGCGCCCAACCCTTGTGGCAGGCGGTGATCCGCAGACTTCCGCCATGGGTTGCCAGGCATTCCACCTCGGCAATGCTCAGGTCATGGGCGGCCAGCAGGCGGACAATGAAACCAGCCGAAAAATAACACAGGTGCTCGTGATAGATCGTGTCGAACTGGCGTCCGGCCATGAGGTTGAGAAGATGGGGAAACTCGAGCGACAGCCGCCCACCCGGCTTCAGCACCAGCGCCAGACCCCCCACGAAATCATCAAGGTCTGGCACATGGGCCAGCACATTGTTGGCCACCACCAGATCCGCCTGATGACCTGCCGCCACAAGCCGCCGCGCAGTGTCCCGGCCAAAAAAGGAAACGTCCGTCGCGATCCCTTTTTCGTTGGCAACCTTGGCAATGTTGGCGGCGGGCTCCACCCCCAGCACTGGCACGCCCTGGGCCACAAAGTGCTGGAGCAGATAGCCATCGTTGGAGGCGATCTCCACCACTCTGGAGGCCGGGCCAAGGCCAAGCGTCCTGATCTGCGCCTCGGCAAAGCGTTTTGCCTGAGCCACCCAGCCCGCCGAGATAGACGAGAAATAGGCGTAGTCGGAAAAGATCGCCTCAGGGAGCACCGCTTCCTCTACCTGCACCAGCAGGCACGCCTCGCACACCCGCGCATGCAGAGGGTAGCGCGCCTCTGGCTGGTCGCGTGCCTCCGGCCGCACATAGGAATTGGCCAGCGGCATGATGCCCAGATCAACAAAGCTGCGCAGGTGCACGCCTCCACAGAAACGGCAGGTCGGGAAGTCGGACTTCAAGATGGCTGACTTTCAAAATAGGCAATCTGCTCAAGACACAACTGCCGGGCAGCCTCACCGGAGCCATGTCGGGCATACCAGTCGGCCGTAAGCCCCAGCGCCGTCTCAACAGGCAGGCGGGCGCGCCAGCCCAGAGCGCGTTCCGCAAGGCCGGGATCAAGACGGAGGCTGGCCGCCTCATGGGGCGCCTGCCTCTCGTCGCGCTGCCAGGGGGCCGCTGCGCCGCCAAGCGCCTTTGTCATGGCCGCCACGATTGCCGCCACATCAAGGCCCTGCCCCGCAACAGGTGAGAAATTGAGGGTCCTTGGCAGGCGATCCCCTCCTGCCCGCAAAAGCCCCTCCACATAGAGGAAATAACCCGAGAGGGCATCGAGCACATGCTGCCAGGGCCGTGTTGCGTGGGGGTTGCGCAGGGTCAGGGGCACGCCTTGTCGCCACGCCCGCCAGACATCGGGAATGATCCGGTCCACCGCCCAGTCCCCCCCGCCAATCACATTGCCAGCCCGCGCCGTGACCAGCGGCGGACCGCCCACCCACAGGCCCTGTGCCCAGCTGGCGGCCACATGTTCCACACAGGCTTTGGAGGCGCTGTAGGGGTCGATGCCACCAAGCGCATCCCCTTCGACAAAGGGCCCTGCCCCCTGCCCCTGCCCCCGTCCATGGGCATAGACCTTGTCGCTGGTCACCACCAGAACCGCCTCAAGCCCCTCCTGCTGCCCCAGGGCATCCAGCAGGTGCACCGTTCCCATGACATTGGAGGCAAAGGTTTCCACCGGATCGGCATAGGAGCGCCTTACCAGTGCCTGGGCAGCCATGTGAAGGACGATCTGTGGCCTTGCCTGCGCCACGGCCGCCTTTACGGCGGCGCGGTCGCCAAGATCGCACAGGACGCCGGCGTGACGGGGGGCCAATTCGGCATAGAGGCTTGGCTGGGTATCAGCGGGGCGTGAAAGGCCATAGACCTCTGCCCCCAGGCGTTCAAGCCACAGCGCTGCCCAGGCGCCCTTGAAGCCGGTATGTCCGGTCAGCAGCACCCGCCGCCCTTGCCAGAAACCGGGATCCGGGTTCACGACCACAATTTCCACGGCGCCTTGCCAGCGGACCACAGCTGGTCGAGCAGATCGCGCTCTCGCGGCGTGTCCATGGGCTGCCAGAAGCCCTCGTGGGTGAAGGCGTGCAACTGGCCGGTGCGGGCCAATGTCTCCAGCGGCTCGCCTTCCCATACGGTGCCATCGCCCTGGACCAGGTCTATCACCGAGGGCTCCAGCACGAAAAAACCCCCATTGATCCAGCCCTGTTCCACAAGCGGTTTCTCGGTGAAGGCACGCACCACTTCGCCCTCAAGGGTCAAGGCGCCAAACCGGGACGGGGGCCGTACCGCCGTGAGAGACGCGGCCCGACCATGGGTGCGGTGAAAGGAAAGTGTCGCCCCGATGTCGAGGTCTGCAAGACCATCGCCATAGGTAAGGCAAAAGGTCTCCTCGCCCAGAAAGTGCCGCACCCGCTTCAGGCGCCCCCCGGTCATGGTGTCTTCGCCAGTGTCCACCAGCGTGACCCGCCAGGGTTCGGCCCGCCTTTGATGAAAATCAACAACACCGCTCGCCAGATCGAAGGTTACATCGGCCGCATGCAGCAGGTAATTTGCAAAATATTCCTTGATGATGAAGCCGTTATAGCCAAGGCAAATCACGAAGTCGGTGATCCCGAAATGGGCATAGAGCTTCATGATGTGCCAGAGCATTGGCTGGCCGCCAATCTCCACCATGGGCTTTGGGCGCAGGTCGCTTGCCGCAGCAATCCGCGTTCCCCGCCCGCCTGCCAGAATGACTGCTTTCATGAACCCATGGCCGTAACGGCGCTGAAGCCGTGATGTTTGATGCCAAGACAACGCATCATGTCAGACCAGTACTGACAGGGCGCGGCACGGCAACGGAACGCGGTGCATAAATTAACAAATCGTGCTAGCTATGGATAGACTTTACTATTTAGAAACTACACCCCGCCTGCTTTTGGGGCAGACGTTTGGGATGCCTGGTCATGAACATGCAGATCACCTTGCCCCACCCTGCGTGCCGCTGCCTGGTCCTGCTCGGTCAGCATCATGGGGTTGAGGTTCGGGTGGATGATGTCACCGCCGCTCTCGGGGCCACGGCCGATCCGAAGGCGCTGGTGCGGGCGGCCATGGCCATAGGCCTGACTGCAAAAATTACCACCCCCGGCGACTGGGCCGGCCTCAAGGCACTGGCAAGAATCTTTCCCGCCGTGGCCTGGCTGCGCAATGGCAATGCGGTGGTGGTGGCAGGTTTCGTGCCCGGCGACACGCCCGAGGCACCGCGTCTGATGGTTCTGGACCCCCTCATGGAGGACAAGGGCCTTGTCGCCCTGTCGGAGGAGCAGTTCTGTGACGCCTGGTCAGGCGACATCATCCTGATTGGCCGCAAATATCGCCTGGATGATGAAAACCAGCCCTTTGGCCTGCGCTGGTTCATTCCCGAGATCCTGCGCCAGGGCAGCCGCCTGCGGGATGTGATCATCGCGGCCCTGCTCATTCATGTGGTCTCGTTCGGCACGCCGCTGCTGTTCCAGATTGTCATCGACAAGGTGGTGCCGCATCAGAGCATGCAAACGCTGTTCGTGGTCATCCTGGCCTTTGCCGTCTGCATTATGTTCGAGGCGATGTTCAGCTTCCTGCGTCAGCATCTGATGATCTTTGCAACCAACCGGATCGATGCCCGCCTTGTCTCGCGCACCTTTGCCCATCTTCTCTCCCTACCCATGACCTTCTTCGAGGCGACCACGGCGGGGGTGCTGACCAAGCACCTGCAGCAGACTGAGAAAATCCGCCAGTTCCTGACCGGGCGCCTTTTCCAGACCATGCTGGATGCCGCTGCCCTGCCAGCTCTCCTCGTGATCCTGACCCTCTACAGCGGCCGACTGACCCTGCTGGTGCTTGGATTTTCCTCGCTCATCGCGCTGGTCATCGGTTTCCTTGTGCCGATCTTTCGCGACCGCTTGAAACGGCTTTATGAGGCAGAGGGCATTCGGCAGGCGCATCTGGTGGAGGTGGTCCACGGCATGCGCACGGTCAAATCCCTTGCCCTGGAAGTGGAACAGAAAAAATCCTGGGACCGAAAGCTGGCCCAGTCAGTGCAGATGAACGCCAGCGTCTCGCGGCTCTCGGCCAATGCCCATGTCGTAACCGATGCCATTTCAAAGCTTATGCAGGTCGCAATCATCGGCTATGGCGCCATGAGCGTGTTCGATGGTTCGCTGAGCATCGGCGCGCTTGTCGCCTTCAACATGCTGGCAGGGCGGGTCACCGGGCCCCTCGTCCAGATCGTCGGCCTGATCAATGAATACCAGGAAGCGGCCATGTCCGTGGCCATGCTGGGCAACATCATGAACCACCCCCCGGAACGACCCCCGGGCCTGCGCATGATCAAGCCACCGGTCAAAGGCCGGCTGGAGTTTGACAATGTCAGCTTCACTTATCCGGGCAGTGCGGTCCCAGCCCTTGACCGGGTGAGTTTCACGGTCGAACCGGGCCAGGTGATTGGCGTGGTTGGGCGCTCGGGATCGGGCAAGACGACCCTTACCCGCCTGATCCAGAGCATCCAGGTCCCCAGCCAGGGGCTGATCCATCTTGATGGCATCGACCTGCGCCAGATCGAGCCCACCCACCTGCGCCGCAACATTGGCGTGGTGCTGCAGGAAAACTTCCTGTTCCGCGGCACCGTGGGGGAAAACATTGCCGCCACCCGCCCCACGGCAACACCGGAAGAGATCATTGCCGCAGCACGCAAGGCAGGCGCCATGGAGTTCATCGAACGCCTGCCGCAGGCCCTCGACACCCTGATTGAAGAGAATGGCGCCAATTTCTCCGGCGGTCAGCGCCAGCGCCTGGCCATTGCGCGCGCGCTGATGGCCCGTCCACCCATGCTTATCTTCGACGAGGCCACCAGCGCCCTCGACCCCGAAACAGAGGCCATCATCGAGACGAACATGGAGGATATCACCATGGGTCGCACGATGGTCATCGTCTCCCACCGCTTGTCATCCCTTGTCAGAGCCGATGCCATTCTGATGCTGGAGCAGGGCAAGGTCATGGACTTCGCCCCCCACGAAACCCTGTTGGCCCGCTGTGCACCCTATCAGCGCCTCTGGCAGCAGCAGACAAGGCACATGGCATGATGTCGTCCGCCATGATTATGCAACGGGTGGGCGCCCCCTTGCGCAAGGTACAGGCCCGGGTCCTCGGCTGGCTGGACGGCGCCGGAAGTGCGGTGCCCGATGCGGCACTCGACTTCCTGCCCGAACTGGAACGCATCATCGAGGCATCACCGCCCCCCCATCTGCGCCGCGCCGTTCCTTTGGTCGCAGCCTTTGTAATCTCCCTTGTGGTTATCGCCTCAGTCTGTGATGTCGACATCGTTGTGACGGGTACGGGCGAACTTGCCACCTCTGATCCACCCATCGTCATGCAGCCCCTTGAGCGTTCCATCATTCGGCATGTGGATGTCAAACCCGGCCAGCAGGTGCGCCAGGGCGATCTGCTGGCCACCCTTGACCCAACGTTTACCGAGGCGGATGTCTCGCAATATGGCGCCCAGCAGCGCGCCCTGCTGGCCCGTATTGGCCGGCTCGAGGCCGAGCGCGCGGGTGAGACCTTTTCCGTGTCAAACCCTCAGGACCCGGAACAGACCCTGCAGGAAAGCCTCTTCCGCGCCCGGCAAAGCAACTATGCCGCCCGCCTGCGGGCCTTCGCCGATGATATCCACAAGTTGGAAGCCACCCTGCAATCAGCGATCAACGACCACACCAGCCTGACGCGCCAGTTGCAGATTGCCCGCGACCTGGAGGGCATGCGACAGGAATTGGTGAAGAGCCAGACAGGCTCGCGCCTGAACCTGCTGGATGCCCAGAATCTGGTGGCCCGCGCCAGCCGCGACCTGCAAAATGCCGATGATCGCGCTGGCGAAACGCGCTTTGCCCTGTCGGCCCGGCAGGGCGAGCGCGATGCCTTTGTCGAGCAATGGCGCAGCGACATTCTTGATGAACTGTCCAAGGCACGTAATGAAGCAGCAAGGGTGGACGAGAGCCTGATCAAGGCAAACCGCCTGCATGCGCTGGTTGAGATGCGGGCACCGGCCGATGCAATTGTGCTGAGCGTCTCCACCCGCTCGGACGGGGCCATCGCCCGCGAGGCAGAGCCGCTGATCTCTCTGGTTCGTTCCGGGAGCCGACTGATTGCAGAAGTCGAGATTGCTTCTGCCGACATCGGCTATGCCAAGGACGGCGACCCGGTAAAGATCAAGATCGACGCCTTTCCCTATCAGCGTCATGGTATGCTGGAGGGCACACTGCGCAGCATCACCCAGCAGTCGTCCCGCGCCAATGAGGGTCGGTTGTCGCCAGACGCCAATGGCAATATTCCCCCCAGCAATCCAACACGCATGGCCACGCACCGCGCCTATATCGAGATTGCCACCACGCACCTTGAAAATCTGCCACCCGGCGCATCCCTGATCCCCGGCATGACCGTGCAGGGGGAAATCAAGGTCGGCCGCCGCAGCGCCATCTCCTATTTTCTCTATCCCGTGCTGAAGGGGTTTGGCGAAAGCATCAGGGAGCCATAAGCCCCCGCAGTGCCACCTCGAGGTTGCGCACCCAGCGCTCGCCATTGCCCAAGGGCAGGGCCTGGGGCTGGCGGACAAGGCCCTTCCTGATCTCCCTCAGGCGGGTGCGGTCGTCGGCAAGGGTTGCGGCGATGGTGGCAAAGGATTCGTCCGTAAACGCACACAGATCGCCAAGTCCGGCATTGGAGAGATTCGAATAGGACAGGCGCTCGAACATGCCAGGGCCGACAAGACTGACCGTTGGTACGCCCATCCACAGGGCGTCACAGGTCGTGGTCCCGCCGGTCTGGGGGCCGGTGTCGAGGGCGATGTCGATGCGGTTGTAATGGGGCATATGGGCGCCACGCACCGGCTCGAACAGGATACGCTCCGGCTCGATGCCATGGCGGGCGAACTCTTGCTGGATGTTGCCCCGGAAAATCGCCGAGCCGCCCTCTGGCCGTACGAACAGGAAGCGGGAACCCGGCACACCCTTCATGGCCTGTGCCCAGCGGGCAATCAGGGCGGCCGAGTATTTGACCGGGTTGTTCATGGTGCCAAAGGTGATGTAACCGTTACGGTCTGATGGCAGGCCGCCCTCAATTGGCACATCATCAAAACCTGGCGCCGTGCAGGCAACCCAGCTTTCCTCCAGTTGCAAGGGCTTCTCCAGAAGCAGCGTATCGTCGGCTGGCCGCAGATAGGGATCGACGATGATGTGATCGATCTCCGCGAGGCCCGCAGAATGGGGATAGCCCAGCCAGCTGATCTGCACCGGCGCCGGGCGCCAGGCCAGAACCTCAACCATGTTCAGATGGGTGGAACCGCCAAGTTCGATCAGCACATCGATCTGGTCATCCGCAATGACCTGGGCGACGTCACGGTTGCCGCGGCCCGGCATCACGCGGAAGGCATCGAACAGTTCGGCAAAGCGCGTCTGCATCTGGTCTGGCCGGGCGGCGCTGAAGCTGTAAGCCGTTATGTGAAAGCCCGAACGGTCAAAATGCTCCGCCAACGGAAGGGTAAATCGCCCCACTGCATGGCCACGCAGATCAGACGACATCAGGCCAAGGCGAATGCGGCGATCCAGCGCCGGGCGGCGGGCCAGACGCTTGATGGGAAGGGCTGCTGCCTGCCGCGTTACCTTGGCGCCCCAGGCCTTGTGGGCGGCAAGGAACAGGCGGCGGTCGGCATCCGTGCGCACCCGGGACAACTGCCCGTGCAGTGACCCCACCAGCATGGTCTGGACCCAATGATCCAGCACCTTTGCCATGCCACCCGTGCGCTGTTCCATTTGCTCAAGGGCCGCATAATCACCGGTCCGCAGGAACGTCGTCTGCAGGGCGCCCGCTGCCTCGAGCAGGCTGCGATCCTCGTTAAGCAGGGTCGTGGCAAGGCCATGGGCGGCTGAGATATTGGCCGCCTCGTCGCCCTCGCGGGTGTTCAGCGTCCCCCAGATCAGATCATTGCGGGCGCCAATATCATCCGGGCGCAAACGGGTGAAGTCCCTCAGATAGGCCGTGCCCTGAACCATGTCGCCGAGGGTGTAGAGATGAAGGTTTCCCAGTTCCTTGAGGGTCTCCACGTCATCCGGTACCTCGGCAAGCAGGCGCTTGTACTCAGGCAGGGCCTGGGGGATACGGCCTGTGCGCGAGAAGATGCGGGCACGAAATCGCCGGAACAGCCGCTCATCCGGATGCCTTGCCAGAACCTCGTCTGCAATTACCTCGGCAGCCGCAAAGTCACGCATGTTGTAGGCGGAGCAAAGATGGCGGTTACGCAGCCGCAGATCCTCGGGCTGCAGGGCGGTTGCACGGGCAAAGGCCGTGTTTGCCTCAGCCCAGTTTTCCTGACGAAAGGCAAGGTCGCCCAGAACGCTCCACGCCTCGGCCGAGCGCGGGTTGAGGATGGTTGCCCGGCGCAGGCATTCCCGCGCCTCATCCCGCCTGTGCATTTGCACTGCAAGGGCGCCACGATAAAACCAGCCGTCATGGCTGCCAGGCGCATAGATTGTGGCTTCGGAAAAGCAAGCAAGGGCGCCCTGCAGGTCGTTCCGCCGCGCCTTCACCATGCCCAAAAGAATATGGGCCGCCGCCTGTTCCGGGTTGGCGGCAAGGAAAGCCGTCGCAAGACGCTGCGCATCATCGACACGGTTGGCTGCCAGCAGGGCAATGCCCTGCTCGAACGGCCCGGCGAGGGCACTGTTGGCACTCGTCTGCGTCATGCTCCTGCCACCATGACAATCCCCATCTTGATCAGTCGACTGATGATAAAAACAACCTTTTCCGTGGCAACACCCAAGGCACGGCCAAGCGCACCCATCTGAATCCCGGGACGTTCGCCAAGGGCTTTCAGCAGGGGCCCCACCAGCAGGGCATCAGCCCCGTCCAGGCGGGAGAGCGCAAAGAGCGGATCGGCCAGGACCCTGGCGAGATCGGGGCCGGACGGGCGCAGGTATAGCGCCGTCGCCTCACCCAGGTGGGTGGTGGGATAGTTGGCGAACAGGTCAAAGGGCCCAAGACGATCAGCCGCAGTACGCGGAGCGCCTGCGCCAAGGGCCACGCCCGCGGCATGGCGCATGGCCGCCAGCTCTACCCAGAGGTCATGATAGGATCTGATGACCACTGACCAGTCAAAGCGACTTGCCACCACCCGTCTGCCGGCGGCGCCAAGGGAATGGCGCAGGCCCTCGTCCAGAACCAGACGGGTTACGGCCTCTTCCAGCGCAGCCAGATCAACCGAGATATGGCTTGCCGCAAGCCCGATGTACTGGTCATAGGTCTGGGTGCCCACTGCGTGGTGAACGGCATAATCATCGCCCACAGGGGATTGGGGTGCCGTCGTTGGAATGCGAAAGCCAACCTCGCCATCGGGCACGGTCTCGCGATAACCATCCCAGTCAGTCACGATCACCGGCAGGCCTGCCGCCATGGCCTCTAGCGGCGTCAGGCCAAAGGTTTCCTGGATATTGTCCGGCAGCGACAGAAAGACATCTGACGCAGCCCAGGCGCTGGCCCGAAGATCAGCCTTGCGGCCATCGAGCCAGACATGGCGCACAGACGGCGCCCAGGTGGCTGCGCCCTGCTTGAAGGCATCCTCAATGAACGTGTTGGCGAACCAGCCGCACTGGATGAGCACGATCGGCTGGCCAGTTTTCCTTGCCACTGCTTCCAGCGCCACATACATGGCAAAGGGATGCGCCTTGGCATGAAAGCTGAGGCGGCCGAGAAACAGGAACGCCGTCTCCTGTGCGCCAAGACCAAGGCCGCTGCGCGCCGCCGCGCGTTCCTGTGCCGAGAATACAAAATCCGTCCCATGAACACCAAGGGGGATCACCGGCAGGGCCGGTCGCGGCGGCGGTGCATGCAGGCCCATGCGCCAGGACAGATACTCTTCCTGCGCCTCCAGAATTCTGACGGTAGATGACTTTACCGCACCCGAGGTACAGATCAGGGCATCCCACGGCATGACCGGCGCCACTGGCAGATCCGCCAGCATCCCCATGGCATTCTGGGATGAAATCGTATGGGTTATGCCAGTAATCGAATAGGCAGCAGGCCCTGCCGCCAGTCGGGCGCGGGCCGCCTGGCCAAGGGAGGGATCGGGAAAGTGAACACCGCCGATCTGCGCCAGCCGGGCCATATCGGAAATCTGCACCCAGTCAGCCCTGATACCAGCAGCGTGCCGGCCCAGGCTTTCGGTGAAACTTGCAAGGCTGGCCGGGTTGGGGCCATAGCCATGAACAACATCATCCCCCGCCACCATGGCGATGGCGCGCAGAAAGGCGTCGCCTGCCGACTGCCGCCCCATGATCCGCTCTTTGCCAAGCTGGAAGGCTTCAGCCTCATAGCGCAGTGCCGGAAACTTCATGCCAGCATCTCCAGTCTGGCAGCGCCTGCCTGTCGCCTTGCCTGCAGGCCCATAAGCGCAATGTCAGAGCACAACATCGAAGTGCCCCGGCGCTTCGCCGGCGACATGACGCCGCCAGACCGTTTCATAGATCTGCTCGAACTGGCGAACCATCCGCCCAGCATCGAACAGGCGACTGGTGGGCAAGGCCTGTGCCAGGGCTGCGCGGTGGTGGGCAAGTTCGCCCGGATCGCGGGCCAGGCGGATGGCAGTTGCGACAAAATCCTCGGCCGTCTCCACCACCAGTTCGCTGGGCCCAACAGCGCGGATCAGGCTCTCGCTAAGCCGGGCCTGGGCGGTGCGGCCACGCTTGGTAAGCACGGGCAGACCGGCCGAAAGCGCATCCGTGGTGGTGGTGGCCGCGCTGAAGGTGAAGGTATCGAGAAAGAGATCCGCCGCCCGGTGACGGTCAATGTGGGAGAGCTTGTCGTCTGTCCGTTGGCCGAGGATCAGGCGCGCCGGGTCAATGCCCGCCGCCTTGGCTGATTGCCGCATAGCCGCAATCGCGCCCGGCGTGGGACCCTTGGAGAGCCACAATACGCTGCCCTGTACGGCAGCCAGAATCTGCATCCAGGCTGCAAAGGCTTGGCCATCGATCTTGAGCCAGTTGCCAAAGGCGCAAAACACGAAGCCCGCCTCGGGCAGTCCCAGGGCAGCGCGTGTCGGTGGCCGCTCTGGCAGGGCCAGCATCTCTCCACACTGGAAGGCATCGGCCAGGCGGATCAGCGGGCCATTGCCATTGTCGCGCTCATCGTCGGGCACGATGACGCGATCAACAATGGTGTAATCGATGAAGGGTGCCGGCATGCCCGCCAGCGACTGCAGCCAGTGGATTTGCACTGGTGCCGGCCGCAGTGCCAGAACCTCGGGCCGGCCACCTGCAAGATAGCCCACCAGATCGATGAGGACATGCAACCGGTCAGCCCGAATGATGGCGTCCAGTTCTGCGTCTGACTTGTTGCGGCAGTCGCGGAAGTGATCGGGGGTGGCCCTGATGCGATCACCGTAACCACTCACATCCTTGGCATAGATATGGGTGGCATAAAGAAAGACTTCCGTGCGGCTGTGCCCATGGGTCTCAAAAAAGGGGGCCAGCAGATGGCCGATGGGATGGTCCCCGAAATTGGGCGAGAGGAAGCCGATGCGCAGGCGGCCGGGCTCTTGTTTGGCGGGCTGCGGCGGCAACAGTGGCTTGCGGCTTGCGGCAATCTGCTCGCCCAGTGCGCGGTGCACCTTCAGCAGCGACCGGTCCTCCACCCCGTAATAGGGAAACAGATAGGCAAAGCGCCACAAGGCCTGGCGGTCGCACTTGAACCAGGCCTCCCTGTTGTCGTCAGGCAGGCTCAAGGGAATGGCCTTGGCGAGCAGGTCGAGAACGCGGCCGCGCAAATCGAGCCGGCCGGTGCGCCCCACCAGCGACATATAGGATGCCAGGCGCGGATCAAGGCCAGAGGGCGGTGCCACGGCAAGGGCGCGGTCCGCAACGGCAAGGGCCGCATCAAGATTATTGCCCCGGTCCAGCACCATGGAGAGCAGCGAGACCAGCCGCACATCCTTGGGCCGACGCACAAGATAGGTCTCGATCAGGCTTACCGCCTCGTCCAGCCGGCCCAAATCCATCAGCAGGGCGCCAAAGTTCTCCACCGCCCCCGCCATCAGTGGGTCGGCTGCCAGTAGCGTGCGATAGACCGTCTCCGCCTCGCTGCGGCGGCGCTGGCTGTTAAGAAGGCCCGCCAGGGCCATGGCAGACGAGGTATTGTCGGGCGCGCGCCGCATGGCCTCGCGCAAAATGGCTTCTGCCTCAGCAGGGCGCTGATCAGACTTCAGGGCAACACCGAGATCGGCAAAGTATTCGGGCCGGTCCGGGGCAAGGCGCAGGGCCTCGCGATAGGCCGTCACTGCCCCGGCGAACTGCCGCAAGCGATAGCGCACCTCGCCCAAGGTGAACCAGATGGCATGCTCACCAGGGCTTGCCGCCAGATGGGCTTCCAGAAGCGGCGCCACCGAGGCAAAGCGCCCGGCGCGGTAGTGGACGGCGGCGGCGGCGAGCGGGCTGTCTGGCGCGATATTCTGCATGAAGCGACCCTAGGGATTAATTTGCTGGCTGACAAACATCGGAAACAACCTTGCCGGACGTCGCCCTGACCCGGGCGGCAAGGGCCAGAGCCACCTCCCCCACAACCGGCCCCCAGTCGCCCAGCGTCTTCTGGCGAAACAGACGCAGGCTGGCATACCAGGGCGTATCCACACGCTCCAGCAGCCAGCGCCAGTCAGGTACATAAGGCAGCAGCACCCAGGCCTCCTTGCCCAGTGCACCCGCCAGATGAACCACTGAGGTATCAACCGAGATGACAAGGTCAAGCGCCATGATGGCCGCCGCCGTATCCAGGAAATCACCAAATCTGCCGCCAAGCTCGACCATGGGAACTCCAGCGGGCATGGGCAGCAGCGCGGCCGGCACCTGCAGGCTGAACCAGGAAACGCAGTGGACAGACAGTAACGGCGCCAATACCCCGGGCTGAAGCGAGCGCGCGGCATCCTTGGCATGGCCAGGATTGCCTGACCAGACAAGCCCGACGCGCAAGTGCCCCGCTGCAGGCGCCGGCAGATTGGCCGGGGGCGGCTCTGCCAGATAGCCATTGGCCGACGGTACATTGCCTGCGTTGATACCAGCCAGAAACCCCAGGCTCAGCATGGGGCAGACGGCGGCGTAATGGGCCGGAACAGGTGCCACACCGCGCGCCAGGAATTCAATCTCGGGGAAGCTCTGCTGCAAGAGGCGCACCAGCGACTTCTGCACGATCACCGTCAGGCCCTTTACCTGTGTAGCCACCAGGGGCAGGAAGCGGGCAAACTGCAGCGTGTCACCAAACCCCTGTTCGGCATGCATCAGCAGGCGTCCCTCAAGGGGCTTGCCATCCCAGCGCGGCAGGCCGGCCAGGCGCTTTTGCTGCTCGGCATTATCGAGCCTCGCCTCATAGATCTGCCAGCCGGTGGCAAAGTCGCCGCGCAGCAGGCGCAGCATGCCAAGGGGCGACCGATTAATGGTATTGCCCGTGTCAAGCGCCTGGCTCTCCAGGAAGGCGGCGTCGGCTTCGTCATAGTGGCCAAGGTCGTGCAGGCAGACCGCCCGCTCGGCAATCGCCAGGGCCTGCTGCTGGCCCGAAGCAATTGTGGTCCCGCCCCCCACGCGGGTGGCAAGGGCTGCCGCAACATCGGCAATAACTGGCGCCCAATCACCACGGGCGTGCTGCCGGAAGAGGCGCAGGCTGGTGTACCAGTCGGTGTCCGCGCGCTCCAGCATCCAGCGCCAGTCTGGCACAAAGGGGACCAGCACCCAGGCTTCACGCCCCAGCGCCCCGGCCAGATGACCAACCGATGTATCCACCGTAATTACAAGATCCAGCGCCATGATGGCGGCCGCCGTATCAAGATAATCCGTAAACGTTGGGCCAAGATCCTCGATCAGCACGCCCTCGGGCAGGGTTGGCAGGGCCGAGGGCACCTGCAGGCTGTACCAGGCCACCCCGGGGACCGAGAGAACCGGCAGCAGCGCGCCCGCAGAAAGGGAGCGGGCCGCATCATTGGCATGGGCCGGATTACCCGCCCATACCAGGCCTACCCGCAGGCCCACCCTCTCCCCCCCTGGCAGCTGCGCCGGAGCAGGGGCTGCGAGATAGCCCTGTGCCGAGGGAATATCCGCCCGCTCCAACCCCATGATATAGGGCACGCTGAGCAAGGGGGCGGCGGCGTCATATTGGGCTGGCACCAGTGGCCCGTCATGGGGCAGGAAGGTGATGCCCTCAAAGGTCCGTTGCAGCAGACTGATCAGGGGGGCATGGACCGTAATCACCAGGGTCCGCACCCGTGCCTTGGCCCAGGGCAGAAAGCGGACAAAGTGGATCGTGTCACCCACCCCCTGTTCGGCCTGAAGCAGCAGGGTGCCATCCAGCGGCGTGCCATCCCAGCGCGGGCAGCCGGGCAGCCTGGGGGCAATGTCCGGCATGTCCATGCGCGCCTCATAATCCCGCCAGCCCGCCTTATGCTCCCCCCTCAGGAGTTGCAGGATACCCAGCAGGAAGCGGGCATGGGCATTATCGGGATCAAGGCCAAGACAGGTATGGATCGCAGCTTCCGCCTCTGCGTGGCGACCCAACTGGTGCAGCGCATTGGCAAGATTGGCATGAGCCCTGGCAAAGTCTGGCTGTGCTGCAATCGCCTTTTCATGCGCCGCTACAGCTTCATCCATGCGTCCCTGATCCCGCAGGGAAATGCCCAGATTGGCATGGGCCGCAGCCGAGTGGGGCTGAGCCGCAATGGCGCGTTGGTGGGCCGCCACTGCCTCCTCATGACGGCCGAGGCGGCCAAGGGCGTTGCCATGGTTGGAGAGAGCTGTCGAGAAAAGGGCCCGCAGTTTCTGGTCATCCGGCCGCCGCTGCAGATAGGCCTCGATCACCGTCACCGCCTCGCCCGGGCGCGACTCTGACAGCATGACTGTGGCAAGCGCCTCCACCGCTTTCTCAAGCACAGGGTCTGTCGCAATCAGCGTGCGATAGAGGCCCTCCGCCTCCGCGAGGCGGCGCTGCCCCAGCAAGAGACCGGCGAGCGCCAGGGCCGGCAGGGGATTAACAGGCGCCCGGCGCAGCGCCTCCCGCAACATGGCCTCCGCCTCCCCCAGCCGCCCATCGGCCTTCAGGGCGGTGCCAAGGTCGGCGACATAGTCTGCCTTGTCGGGCGCCAGACGCAGCGCCTCACGATAGGCGTCGACCGCCGCACCAAACTGCCCCAGACGATAGCGCGCCTGCCCCAGAGAGAACCAGGCGGCATGATCACCGGGATCAGCTGCCAGATACGCTTCAAGGCTGGCCACCGCCGCGTCAAAGCGTCCGGCACGAAAATGCCCCGCGGCTCTGCCAAGGGGGCTGTCTGGCTGTGGAGAATTCATGCTGGGAACGGGGCGCTCTCTACACGATGATGTTATCCGTTGGGATCACCAATCAGTACACCACTTGTCGTGTTGAAGAGGAAGCGCCGCGTCGCTGCCAATGCACCGCCACTGGATCAGACAAGAAACGGTGCCACGGAAATCACCTGAGCCAGGAAGATTTCCAATATATCCTTGCTCTAAAGGCAGCTCAGGCGGCGCGCCCCGTCGATCAGGGTCGTGTGAAGCGTTTCGAGCACGGTCCGGATATCTTCGAGGGAAGCACCGTTCAACGTGCCAGTGCTGCTCCAGTCGACCCTGGTGCGTGCCGGACCAAGCGCCGTCAGCACGATGGTGGCACGATAGTCCTCGATCGGCAGCGGATTGGGTGGCAGGCCCACATAGATGATGGTGCGGTTCACCACGTCGATCAGGTCGAAGCGCTCGCGCATCGTCGCACCACCGGCGAGGTGGACCAAGCGAATGGCCCCCTGCCCTTCCCCCTCCATCGACACGCTCTCGACCGCCGGGAAGCCGGCAATTCCTCCGTCGGGAACAAGCGCCCCGACGCCACCAAGATCAGCCAGCAGGTCCCAGACCCGCTCAATCGGCGCTTCGATCTCATCGACGACATGGTCCAATTCCATCGGCGCATCCTCTTGCATGAAAGAGAGAGGCTTATGGCATGGCATCAAGAATTCTCAAAATGATTTGAGCGAAAAAAACACTATCGGCCCTGCCAAGCTTGCCCCTGGATCAGGCTTACCAATGACCGTGCAAATTCGACGCACAACAAAAAGCCCGCCAGATTGCTCTGACGGACTTTTTGCTGTTTTTGCCTGCGGGCCCAGCACCCTCCTGGCGTGGGGGGTGTTTGTTTCGACCGCTTCCAAGGCTGGAAGTACGCCGCACCCTTTACACGATGATGATATCCGTCGAGGCCAGGGTGCGGACGTTCAGGGTGGCGATGGTCACCGCCGCCCCTGAACCGCTGCCGTCAGCATCATAAGTCAGGACACCATTGGTGGTGTTGAAGAGGAAACGTTGGGTCGTCGCCGATGCAGCACCTGTCGAACTGGCAAGGAACAGGGTGGTGGAAAGGGCCCCCACCGTGAGACTGCCAAAGTTGGCGCTGACAAATGAGATCTTGTCTCCCGTGCCCGTTGCACCGGTGGTGAAGTCGGAGATCGTGTCGCCACCGTCTGTCGTTGCGGCATAGCGGAAGTTATCCGCACCCGCACCGCCAGTCAGCACATCCGCGCCCGCTCCACCTGACAAGGTATCATTCCCCGTACCACCACTCAGCGCATTGGCCTGGCTGTCACCCGTCAGCGTGTCATTGCCACTGCCACCCGTCAGGTTCTCGATGTTGACAATGCTATCCTCAGCCGCCGTGGCAATGGTCACTGCAGCAGCCACAGCCCCATTGAGCATAACCGTAACCGCCACGGTCTTGTCCGAATAATCGGCCGTGTCCGTACCGGCACCACCATCAAGCGTGTCGTTACCAACGCCACCCTTCAGAATGTCATTCCCCGTACCACCCGACAGCGAGTTCGCCAGGCTGTCGCCCGTCAAGGTGTCATTGCCAGAGCCACCGGTCACGTTCTCAGCGTTGACAACACTGTCCTCGACAACGGCAGAAACCGTGACATTGGCAGCAGTTGCCCCAGCCAGAGTGACAATGACCGAGCCGGTCTTGTCAGAATAGTCAACCGTATCATTGCCAACGCCACCGTTCAGCGTGTCTTTGCCAGCGCCACCCTTCAGCACATTCGCAAGACTGTCGCCGACCAGATTGTCGTTTCCATCCCCACCAATAAGGTTCTCGATATTGACAAGGCTGTCGTCAGCAACGCCGGCAACTGACACGCGGACCGCCGTGGCAGCGTTCAGTGTAACCACCACCGCTGCCGTCTTGTCGGAATAGTCGGCTGTATCAATACCCGCCCCACCATTCAGGGTATCAATGCCACCGCCACCTTTGAGGACGTTTGCGAGACTGTCGCCCGTAAGAGTGTCAGTTCCAGAACCACCGATCAGATTCTCGACGTTAACCAGACTGTCTTCGCCAACACCCCCCACGGTAACTATCGCCGCTGTTGAACCGTTGAG
>CANCOY010000070.1 GCA_947379865.1 Acetobacteraceae bacterium | reverse complement strand
AGGAAGGCAAAGGGAAACTCCCCCGCCTCAAACGGTGCCGCCGCCAGCGCCGATACCGCCTCCTCGATCTCGACGGCATTCATCCAGCCAATCCCCCCTTTTGGGATCAGCCTTGACCGGGCTTGGGCAATATTCCGTTAACGCGATGCACTTTATTTTTGGGTGTGTTCGCACAGGTTGCGGATCTGGTATTGCGCCGGGTTACGCCTGTCTGATAACTCAAGCGCAAACGAGGGGTGACCCCATGACAACCCTGAAAATCGGCATTGCCACCTATGAGGAGATGAAGGCCCGCACCCTGGCCGTGGCGCGTGGCACCCAGCGCGTGGCGGCGGATGACCCACGGATCTGGTTTACCTCCATCGAATCCCTCGCCCTGGCCTTGTCAGGGGGCAACCCCAGCCTGCTGCGGCTGATCGTGGAACGGGCGACAAGCTCCGCCAGCGAGGAATAGGCCTGACTCTCAAGGATGATATCATGCGTGTTGTTTCCCTAAGCGATGCTCGGCAAGACCTGGACCGGCTGATCGATCAGGTGGTGGCAGATGCGGGGGTGACGGTGATCCACCAGCGCGGTGGGCCGGATGCCGTGCTGATGTCGCTCGCCACCTACAACAGCATCATGGAAACCGCCTATCTGCTGGGTTCACCCGCCAATGCGGCCCATCTGGCCGGGGCCGTGGCGGATTATCGCAGCGGCAATGTCCTGAGCCGACCGTTGGCCGAAGACTAGGCGCCCCCACCCCCCCCACCCCGGGCCTTTGCGGCAGGGGGCGCCCTTGGGCTATTGTCGGGGGCGGCCACAGACGGCGCCGTGCCTTCCTTGACGAGTCCAGCCATGTCCCAGCCGATCGATGCACGCGCCAGCGGCTTAGCCGGAGCAGAGGGTGCCACGGGCGGAGCGGGTGCCACGGGCGGGGCGGGTGGCACGGGTGCCACGGGCGTGGGCGGCCTGTTTCCCTCGCAGCGCATCCGCGGCCTGATCGCGGCGGGCGTGGTGGGCGCTGCCCAGCCGATCGAGGCGGGGCAGGTGCAGCCGGCCAGCCTCGACCTGAGGCTGGGCGTGCGGGCCTGGCGGGTGCGGGCCAGTTTCCTGGCGGGCAGCGGCCATACGGTGGCCGAGCGTCTGGCGCGCTTTGGCATGCACGAAATTGATCTGTCGGCCGGGGCCGTGTTCGAGCGCGGCTGTGTCTATGTTGTCGAGCTGATGGAGCATCTGGCCCTGCCGCCGGGCATCATGGCCTTTGCCAATCCCAAAAGCTCCATCGGGCGGCTGGATGTGTTCACCCGCCTCATCACCGACCGGGGCACCGCGTTCGACCGGGTGGACGAGGCCTATTGCGGGCCGCTTTATGCCGAAGTGGCGCCGCGCACCTTTTCCATCGTCGCCCGCGCCGGCTCGCGCCTGAGCCAGCTGCGCTTCCGCGATGGCGCGCCCGCCATTGATGCCGCCACCCTGCGCCGCCTGCAGGACCGCGAGGGGCTGGTGGGGGGTGCGCTCGTGGGGGGGGCCACCATCCGCGATGATGCCACGGGGGCGATTGGCGTCAGCCTTGATGTGGACGGGGCGGGCGAGGGGGATCTGGTGGGCTGGCGCGCCCGCAAGTTCGCCGGCCTGATCGACGTGGACCGGGTCAACCATTATGATCCGCTGGATTTCTGGGAGCCTATCCGCGCCAATCCGCGCGCGCCCTTTATTCTGGACCCTGACGATTTCTATATCCTGGTCACCCGCGAAACCGTGTCGGTGCCGGCAGACCATGCGGCGGAAATGATCGCGTACGACACGTTGTCGGGCGAATTCCGCGTGCATTATGCCGGCTTCTTTGATCCGGGCTTTGGCATGGACGGGGGAACCGAGGGCAGCCGCGCCGTGCTGGAGGTGCGCAGCCACGAAGTGCCCTTCGTCATCGAGCATGGCCAGCTGGTGGGCTGGCTGAAATACGAACGCCTGGCCGAGGTGCCGGACCTGCTTTATGGCCAGGGTCTGGGCTCCAACTACCAGGGCCAGAAGCTGCGGCTGGCCAAGCACTTCAAACCTGTCTGAGCGACCCGGGACACCCCACCATGATCGCTCGCCCTTCCGCCCACCCTGCGCGCCCGCTGGGCTCCCTCATGATGGGGGCCATCGGGGTCGTCTATGGCGACATCGGCACCAGCCCGCTTTATGCCATGAAGCAGTGCTTCATCGGCGCCCATCCCCTGGCGGTGGACCGCCCCCATGTCTATGCCGTGCTGTCGCTGATCTTCTGGTCGGTGATGCTGGTGGTCTCGTTCAAATATGTCGCCATCGTCATGCGGGCCGACAACAAGGGCGAGGGCGGCAGCCTGGCGTTGCTGGCGCTGGTCAGCCGCATCACCCAGGATTCGCGCCTGTCGTTCACGGTGGTGGTGCTGGGCATCTTTGCCGCCGCCCTGTTCTATGGCGACAGCATCATCACCCCGGCCATTTCCGTGCTGGGCGCGGTGGAAGGGGTGGAGGTGGCGGCACCGGGGTTCGAGGCCTTCATCGTGCCGGCCACGGTGGTGATCCTGGTGGGCCTGTTCCTGATCCAGAAGCGCGGCTCGGCCATGGTGGGCGCCCTGTTCGGGCCGGTGATGTGCCTGTGGTTTGCGGTGCTGGCGATTACCGGCGTGCTGAACATCTGGCGCCATCCGGAAATCCTGCTGGCGCTGGACCCGCGCAATGCCATTGCCTTTTTTGCCCATGATGGCTGGCAGGCGTTCCTGACCCTTGGCTCTGTCGTGCTGGCGCTGACGGGGGCAGAGGCGCTTTATGCCGACATGGGGCATTTCGGGCGGCGGCCCATCCGCCTTTCGTGGTTTGCCCTGATCCTGCCGGCCCTGCTGCTCAACTATTTCGGCCAGGGTGCGCTGTTGCTGGATGACCCGTCGGCGATCGAGAACCCCTTCTATCATCTGGTGCCCGACTGGGCCCTGCTGCCCATGCTGGGGCTGGCCACGGCGGCGGCGGTAATTGCCAGCCAGGCGGTGATTTCTGGCGCCTTTTCGGTGACACGCCAGGCGATCCAGCTGGGTTTCCTGCCGCGCATGGCCATTGTCCACACCTCCAGCCTCGAGATGGGGCAGATCTATATCCCCTTCATCAACTGGATGCTGCTGGTGCTGGTCAGCCTGCTGGTGGTGGGCTTTGGCTCGTCCGAGCGGCTGGCGGCGGCTTATGGCGTGGCGGTGACGGGCACCATGATGATCGACACCCTGCTGGTCAGCCTGGTGTTCTTCCTGTTGTGGAAATGGAATGTCTTTGCCGCCGGTGCCCTGGCGCTGGGCCTGTTCGTGGTGGATTTCGCCTTCTTTGCCGCCAATGCCACCAAGATCCCCCATGGCGGCTGGTTTCCGCTGGCCATTGGCCTCGTCATCTTCGTGCTCTTGATGACGTGGAAGCGCGGGCGGGGCCTGTTGGCGGCCAGCCTGCGCAAGGATGCCATGCCCATCGACCTGTTCCTGCGCACCTCCAGCTCGTCGCGGGTGCACCGGGTGCCGGGCACGGCCATCTTCATGACCGGCACGACCGAGGTGGTGCCGCCGGCCCTCCTTCACAACCTCAAGCACAACAAGGTGCTGCACGAGCGCAATGTGCTGCTGACGGTGCTGATCGAGGACGTGCCCTTTGTGGCCGAGGAGCGGCGGATGGACCTCTTGCCGCTGGCCTCTGGCTTTTATCGGCTGATCCTGCGCTTTGGCTTCATGGACGAGCCGAACGTGCCCGTGGCGCTGGCCCGGCTTGGCCCGGCACGCGGCTTTGTCACCGACCTGATGACCACCTCGTTCTTCCTGGGGCGCGAAACCATCGTGCCCTCGGACAAGCCGGGCATGGCGCCCTGGCGCGAACAGGTCTTTGCCTGGATGTCGCGCAATTCCACCAGCGCCATGGACTTCTTTGGCATTCCCACCAACCGGGTGATCGAACTGGGCACCCAGGTAGAAATCTAGGGCGTTACCCGGTTACACCACCCGGCTTGCACCACCCGGCTACAGGGCCGGGTGGCGGGTGTGCCAGTCGGTGACGCGCTGGAAGGCGTCGCCGGCGCGCAGCAACAGGCCCTCTTCCAGATGGCGGCCAATCAGCTGCACACCCACGGGCAGGCCGCCCGGCGTAAAGCCTGCGGGCAGTGTCAGGCTGGGGCTGCCCGACATGTTGACGGGGGCGGTGAAGCGCAAGGGTTCCACCCCGCCGGCCGCCCCGCCCAGGATCTCGGCCATGCCCTGCAGCGTGGGGGTGGAAACCGGCAGGGTGGGCGCCACCAGAATGTCGACCTCGTCAAACAGCGCCGTCAGCCCGCCGGTGAAGGCGGCGCGGGCCTGGTTGATGCGGCCAAGCGCCAAGGCGGGCAGGGCGCGGCCCCCGGCGATCAGGTCGCGCAGGGCCGGGCCATAGTCGGCGGCGCGGGCGGGGAAGGTGTCGAGATGGGCAAGGGCCGTTTCCACCGCACAGGCCATGCCCCATTGGGTGATCAACTCGTCCGCCGGGGGCAGGCGCACCTCACGCACCTCGGCCCCCAGTGATACCAGGGTGGCAATCAGGCTCTCCACCGCGTCTGCCACCACGGGCTCTACCCCGTCGAGGGCATAGGCGCGGTCGATACCGATGACCAGGCCCTTCACATCGCCATCAAGGGCGGCCGCATAATCGGGCACGGGCGCGCGCAGGGCCGTGGGGTCGCGCGCATCGGGGCCGGCCAGGGCCTTCAGCATCAGGGCGGCATCGCGGGCAGTGCGGGTCATGGGGCCGATATGGTCGAGGCTGTCGGCCAGCGCAAAGACGCCGGCCCGGCTCACCCGCCCCCAGGTGGGCTTCAGCCCCGTCAGGCCGCAGGCGCCAGAAGGAAAGCGGATGGAGCCGCCGGTATCCGTGCCCAGCGCCCCATAGCAAAGCCCCGCCGCCACCGCCACGCCCGAGCCAGAGGATGAAACGCCGGTCCAGTGCGCCGCACTCCAGGGGTTCTGGGGCGGGGTGACGTCGGGGTGATGCTCGGCATAGGCGCCTTCGGTCAGCTTCACCTTGCCCAGCATCACCGCACCCGCCTGGGCGAGGCGCGTGGTGACGGTGGCATCGCCCGTGGGCACATAATCGGCCCGCACCCGTGTGCCGGCGGTGGTGCGGATGCCGGCCGTGTCGATCAGGTCCTTCAGGGCAATGGGCACGCCGTGCAGGGGGCCGCGCCATTGGCCGCGCGCCAGTTCCGCATCGGCCTGGCGGGCGGCGGCCCGGGCGTGCGCCGCCGTGACCGTAACGAAGGCCCCCAGCTGGCCGTCCAGCGCCGCGATCCGCTCAAGGGCGGCCTCGGTAACGGCAACAGAGGTCAACCGCCCGTCGGCAAGCCGCGCCGAGACCTCGGCCAGGGTCAGGTAATGCAGGTCTCTTGTCATGGCGGCGCTCCCGTTAAATATGCCCAACGGTCCCGCCCGGCGGGCCGGGTGTCAAGGCTGGTTCAAAAGCCCACAGGCTGACCTTCGGGAGAGGGGTCGAGTTAAGAAAAAATTCAGCCGCCTCGGCTTTGATGCCGCCATGTGGTTCCGACGCAAAGAAAACCTCTCCACGCCGCCGCCTCTGATGGTGCAGCCCCTCGTCTGCATCCTGTGCGGCGCCGCCGATATCGAGGAGCGCCGCGCGCCCTTCTGCCACCAGCTCAGCCAGGGGCCGGTGGTCGTTCCCCATGACTGGCACATCTGGTGCCACGCCTGCCAGACGGTCTCCCACCCCGGCGTGATGTTCAGCGCCAGCCTCGAGGCCCTGTTGCAGACCCTGCGCGAGGCCGACCGCGTGCTCAACCCGGCCGAGCTGAAGGCCCTGCGCCGCCGCCACCGCATCAGCGACCACGACATCCGCACCCTGCTGGGCTGCGGCTTCGAGCACTGGCGCACCTGGGAAGCCGGCACCGCCTCCCCCTCCAAAGCCCAGGACGCCCTCATCCGGAGCACCTTCGCGCTGGGGGAATAGGGGTATTTTTAACGCATATTTCATTCTTCGAGGTGCATTAAAGCGATTAGGCCGAAATTGTCGCTTGGCGATTTGTTAGCATGGTGCTACATGTCTCGAAACGGAAACCCCGCTTACTCGCTTACGGATGTCGCTAGGCTTGCCTCTGAACGGAGATCTTTCCAGATGCGGGAGACCCCGAGACTGGATGTGGCGAATTATGACTGGGAGCCCGAGGACGTGCGCGACTGGTTCGTCAATATCTCCCGCCACGTGGATGAGAAGAACGCTTGGTTTAACAAATCGCTCCCGACCAAGACATATCCACAGGGAACGATGTCTGACTACTACGGTGCTTATATTCCCCGTTTTGGCCGGGCCTTCATCAAGTTTGTCATCCATCGGGACTGCCTGATCGTAACCTCATTCAAGGAGGACGCTGATGTCGTATAAAAAAACACCGGAATTCAGCTTTCTTCGGATGGCTGATGTCACAAGGTTGGCTCCAGCCATGTCCGTGGACGGGGACATGGGACCAATCTTCTGCCTCGAATGCGGCGCCGATGACGTGGAGGAGCGCCGGGCGCCCCATGTCTATGCGCTCAGGCGGGGAAACGTCGAGGTTCCGGAGGATTGGCATGTGCGCTGCCGCGCCTGCGGGAAGATCTCGCACCCCGGCGCCATGCTGGACGCCAGTTTCCGGGCGGTTGCCGATGTCATCCGCCGGGAGCAGGGCCTGCTTGGCGTGGCCGCATTGAAGCAGATCCGCAGTCGTCTCCACCTGACCCAGGTGGAGATGGAGCACTTGCTTGGCTGTGGCGAGAAGACCTGGGTGCGCTGGGAGCGCGGCAAGGTTACCCAATCGAAGGCCCAGGACGCCCTGATCCGCCGCCTTGCCGAAGATCCGGCCTATCTGCTGCAACGCCTCGACGAGGCCGGCATCGCGGCGGCCAAAGCACGGGAGGTTGCCCTGGTTATCCAGATTGCTGCGGCACATGAGGCCAGCGCCGCTCTCGCCGCTGCCGGGGATGCTGTTCCGCCAGAGCTGGTCCTGAGCGCGGTCCGTGCCTATGCGGCCCATCTGAAACTGGCCACGGCTCGGCTAGCGGAATAGCCAGCCCCGTTTCCCCCCTTGGAAGCTGCTGCAACAACGCCCACACTGGGGGCCGGGCGGCGTCAGACCGCTGGAACCGGGAGGAATTTTCATGATCAGCATCAGCGATTATGTGGCCCATGATGCCGTGGGTCTGGGTGAATTGGTGGCCAAGGGGGCGGTGACGGCGGCCGAACTGGCGGAGGTGGCACTCGCCCTGATCGAAAAGCACAATCCGGCGCTGAATGCGATCACCCAGCGGATGGATGATTTTGGCCGCAAGGCGGCTGCCGGGCCGTTGCCTGCGGGGCCGCTGTCGGGCGTGCCGTTCCTGTTGAAGGACCTCTTTGCCAATGTGCCGGGCGTGCCCAGCAACAATGGCTCGGCCGTCTTCCGGGGCTGGCTGCCGTCTTATGAAAGCACGCTGGTGGCCAAGGCGCAGGCAGCGGGCCTCGTCATTGTGGGCAAGGCCTCCAGCCCGGAATTCGGCGTGGTGCCGACGACGGAGCCCAAGGCCTTTGGCCCCTGCCACAATCCCTGGAACACGGCCCATACGCCCGGTGGTTCGTCGGGCGGGTCGGCGGCGGCGGTGGCGGCAGGCATTGTGCCGGCGGCCCATGCGTCGGACGGGGGTGGTTCCATCCGCATTCCGGCCTCGTGCTGTGGCCTGTTTGGCCTCAAGCCCAGCCGGGGCCGCATCAGCGCTGGCCCGGCCGAGGCCGATGGCTGGAATGGCCTGGCCACCAGCGGCGTCGTCAGCCGCAGCGTGCGCGACAGCGCCGTGCTGCTCGATCTGCTGGAAGGTGGCACCCCGGGCGAGCCCTATGCCGCACCGCTGAAGGCCCGGCCCTTTGCCGAGGAAGTGGGCCGGGCGCCCGGCCGCCTGCGCATCGCCGTCTCCCACCGCACCGCGAGCCACGTGGCTGTGCACGACGATTGCCTCGCCGCCCTGGACGACGCGGCCAAGCTGCTGACCAGCCTGGGGCATGAGGTGGTGGAGGCCGACCCCGAGCTCGATTTCGATGCCTTCGAGGCGCATTTCTGGAAGGTGATTGCGGCCAACACCGCCGCCGACCTGATCGAGCTGTCGGAACTGTTCGGCCATCGCCTGCAGCTGGGCGAGGTGGAGCGCTGGACCCTGTCCCTGGCAGAGACGGGGGATGCCATGCAGGCGGGCGCCTTCATGCTGGCCTTCCGCAATCTCTGGCGCATGCACCGGCCCATGGGGGCGTTTCTCTCGCGCTATGACATGCTGCTGACGCCCACCCTGGGCAGCCCGCCTTTGCCGCTGGGTGTGATGGACACCGACATGGCCGATATTCCGGAACTGCGGCGGCGGGTGAACAGCTTCATTCCGTTCACGCCCATCGCCAATGCCTTTGGCCATCCGGGCATGAGCGTGCCGCTCTATTGGAATGCGGCCGGTCTTCCCGTGGGGGTGATGTTCCAGGCGCGGCTGGGGGCGGATGATCTGCTGTTGCGCCTGGCCGGCCAGCTGGAACAGGCGCGGCCCTGGAAGGACCGGCACCCGCCTATCTGGGGCTGACGGCGCCCTCGGCCACGGTGAAGAACTGGGCCCGGCCCTCCAGCGCCTCGAACAGGGAGGCGTCGGTGCCCGTGGCCCAGGTCTGCACCCCCAGCGCCAGCACCTCGTCGAACAGGGCACGGCGGCGGCCCTCATCCAGATGGGCCGCCACCTCGTCCAGCAGCAGGATGGGCGGCGCCCCGGCCCGGGCGGCGGCGAGGCGCGCATTGGCCAGTATCATGGCGATCAAGAGGGCCTTTTGCTCGCCGGTGGAGCATTGGGCCGCCGGCATGTCCTTGGCGACGTGGGTAACGGCAAGGTCGCTGCGGTGTGGCCCCAAAGTGGCACCGCCGGCCTCGCCATCGCGCCCACGGGCGGCGGCGAGTGCGGCACGGAAGCGGTCTTCCACGGCCAGCGCCGGCATTTCCTCCAGCCAGCCCTCGATGACGCCATCCAGCGCCAGGCCCGCACGGGGAAAGGGGCCGATGCCCAGTTCCAAAGCGGCGCCCAATCGGGCCGTGAAATCACGCCGGGCGGCGGCCAGGGCCACGCCTTCGGCCGCCATGGTTTCCTCCAGCGCCGCCAGCCAGGCGGGGTCACGCGGGCCATCGCGCAGCAGGCGACCACGTTCACGCATGGCCTTTTCATAGGCGCTGGCCACCCGTCCATGGGCGGGGTCGAGGCCAAAGACCAGACGATCGAGGAAGCGGCGGCGGCCGCTGGCGGGCTCGATGAACAGGCGGTCCATCTGGGGGGTGAGCCAGGCAAGGCTGAGGAGATCTGGCAGATCGGCCTGGCTGGCTCCGGCGCCGTTGAGGCGCACCGTGCGCCGCTCGGAGGGCTGGCCGCGCTCCACCACCAGCCCGGTGCCCACCTGCACGGCATCATCGCCCCGGTTGACCGTGGCGGCCACGGCCCAGCCCGCAGAGGCGCCCCGGCGGACCACCTCCGACAGGCGCGCCCGCCGCAGGCCCCGGCCAGGGCTCAGGAACGAGAGGGCTTCAAGCAGGTTGGTCTTGCCGGCACCATTGGCCCCGATCAGCACCACCGGCCGGGCGTCTGCCTCAAGTGCGGCACGGCCATAAGAGCGGAAGTCGGTAACCAGCAGGCGTGTGACGGCCGGGTGCGGGCGGAACTCTTCTGTGGGCTGAGGGGGCGGAAGGGGGGTCTCCGCGCTCATACCCTCATCGGCATGATCACATAGAGCGCGCTGTCGTCATCGCCATCGCGCACGATGGTGGGGGCCACCGCGTCGGAGAGGACGAAGCGCGCCTCATTGCCTTCGATCTGGTTGGTGATATCCAGCAGGTAACGGGCGTTGAAGCCGATTTCCATGGGCTCCGACTTGTAGTCGGCCTCCAGGATCTCGGTGGCGTTGCCGTTCTCGGGGCTGGTAACAGACAGGGTTACCTTGTCATGCTCGATCGTCAGCTTCACCGCCCGGCTCTTCTCGGACGAGATGGTGGAGACGCGGTCAACCGCATTGGCAAAGCTGGGGCCATCCACCAGCAGAACCTTGTCGTTCTGGGTGGGGATGACGCGGGAATATTCGGGGAAGGTGCCGTCGATCAGCTTGGAGGTGAGCACGATATTGTCGAAGGCAAAGCGGATCTTGCTGTCGCTGAGGCTGATGCCGACATCGCCCTGCGCCTCGTCCACCAGCTTGCGCACCTCGTTGATCACCTTGCGGGGCACGATCACGCCGGGCATGCCGGCCGCACCCTCGGGCAGGGGCTGTTCCAGGCGGGCCAGACGGTGGCCATCGGTGGCAACCGCGCGCAGCACCGGCAGGCCGGCGGCCTCGGTGGCGTGCAGATAGATGCCGTTCAGATAATAGCGGGTTTCCTCGGTGGAGATGGCAAAGCGCGTCTTGTCGATCATCTTGCGCAGGGCGCCACCGGCCACGGTGAACTGGTGCGGCAGGCCGCCCTCGCTCATCACCGGGAAATCCTCGCGCGGCAGGCAGGCCAGCGCAAAACGGCTGCGGCCGGCCGCGATGGTCAGGCGCTGGTCCTCACCCTTGAACACCACTTCCACTTCCGCGCCATCGGGCAGCTTGCGCACGATGTCGAACAGGGTGTGGGCAGGTGCCGTGGTGGCGCCGGGCTGGGAGACGGAGCACTCGACCGTCTCGACAATGGCGAGGTCAAGATCGGTAGCGGTCAGCGAGAGGCGGCCGTCGCGCGCCTCGATCAGCACATTGGAGAGAATGGGGATCGTGTTGCGCCGCTCCACCACATTGTGGACGTGGCCAAGGGTGCGCAGCAGGGCACCACGTTCGATGGTGAATTTCATGGAAACCGATCCGTTCTTCTCGCGCTGTCGCCCCGGCCCAGCCACCCGGACGGCAGCCGGCAAACAGCCACGCGCCGACACCAGCCGGACCGGGAATCGGCCGGTCGTCCATCATAGCAGAAATGGAGAAAAGTCCATAAGGGAGTGAACGGGTTCGGGCGGGGCTTTCGACCCCATGGGCACGCAGAAACCAGAGGTTCCTTTTCGACCGCTGTTGCGCCAAGCTCATGGCCGCTACAGGAGGTCGCTTATGTTGATCGACGTCAAATTATCCAAGGGGCTGGTAGAACTGGCGCGGGCCTGTGCAACGGTTCAGCAGCGCTCTGTCTCCGAGCAGATCGAGCACTGGGCCCGCACGGGCAAGATCGTGGAAGATAATCCCGACCTGCCCTTTTCCCTGATCCGCGACATCCTGGTCGCTGACCAGGAAGCGGCCAGCGGCACCTACAGCTTCACAGACCAGCGAACTGGCGGCTGACCCTCAGCCTTCCAGCATGCGGCGGAGCATGTCGACGTCGTCGCTGAGGCTGGAGTCCTGTTCGCGCAGTTCCTCGATCTTGCGCACCGCGTGGATCACGGTGGTGTGATCGCGGCCGCCGAACTTGCGGCCGATTTCCGGCAGCGAGCGCGAGGTGAGCTGCTTGGCAAGGTACATGGCCACCTGGCGCGGCCGGGCGACAGCGCGGGCGCGACGGGCAGAGAGCATGTCGGCCAGGCGGATGTTGAAATATTCCGCCGTGCGGCGCTGGATGTCCTCGATGGTGACGCGGCGGTCATTGGCGCGCAGCAGGTCCTGCAGGACTTCCTGCATCATCTCCAGCGTGATGGGCCGGCCCACCAGATCGGAATAGGCCAGCACGCGGTTCATCGCGCCTTCCAGCTCGCGCACGTTCGACGTGATGCGATGGGCGAGGAACTCCAGCACGCGCGGCGGCACATCGCGGTTGCCACCCGACTGGTCGAGCTTGGACTGCAGGATGCCCAGGCGCAGCTCATAGTCTGTCGGGTGAATATCCGCCACCAGACCACAGCCAAGGCGCGAGGTGATGCGTGCCTCGATCCCCTCGAGATCAGAGGGCGCGCGGTCGGCAGAGATGATCACCTGGCGCTGGTGGTCCACCAGGGCGTTGAAGGTGTGGAAGAACTCTTCCTGGGTGGAATCCTTGCCCGAGATGAACTGCACGTCGTCGATCATCAGCACATCGGTGGAGCGGAACAGCTGCTTGAAGGCCATGGTGTCCTTGAAGCGCAGCGCCCGGATGAACTGGTACATGAACTTTTCGGCCGACAGATAAATCACCCGGCGGCCCGGATTGCGCTCGCGGATCGACCAGGCGATGGCGTGCATCAGATGGGTCTTGCCCAGGCCAACGCCGCCATAAAGGAACAGCGGATTGAATTTCACGTCCGGGCTTTCCGCCACGCGGCGGGCGGCGGCATGGGCCAGTTCGTTGGACTTGCCAACCACGAAATTGTCAAAGGTATAGCGCGCGTCGAGCGGCGCGCCGATGTCGCGATCGGCATGGCCGGTGTTGGCCTCGCTCAGCAGGCGGACTTCGGCGAAGGTGCGCTCGTGCGGCTCGGTCAGCGGGGTGGCGAGGCCAGGGCGGGCGGGTGCGCGCGGGATCACCGGCGCCTCGGCCACCGCCGCCGCTGCTGCCGCCGGGGCGCGGGCAAGGCTGGTTGTCACCTGCATCTCGATGCCAAGGACAGACGGGTTTTCCTGGCGCCAAAGTGCGGCCAGACGGTCGGCAAAATGGGACTGCACCCAATCGCGCATGAAGCGTGAGGGCACGGCAATGGTAATCCGGCCATCGGCAAGGGCGACGGGACCCAGCGGCTTGACCCACGAATTGAACATGCTCTCGCCAAGCTCGGCCTTCAGCCGAGCCCGCACGGCAATCCACTGTGCATCAAGTTTATCGGTCATCGCGCCCTGCATCCCCATCCCCGGTAAATCCAGCCAACCCTGCCGTTGCACCGGACCCTGCCACCACTCCCCGCCTTCGGGCGGGTCTGTTATTTTGTCAGGCGCCCGCTTTCCTGCGCCCGCGACCCTTATCCCTGGGTCCAGGGTAGCCCCTGGGCTTTCCAGCCGTTGATGCGGCCGCGATGCCGTTCGGTGTCGGGGTCGCCCTCGAACCCGCCCGTGATGTTGTGGCAGCGGGCATAGCCCAGTGCCGTCATGGCCTTTGCCGCCGCCAGAGAGCGAACCCCCGAGCGACAAAGGAAATACAAGGCGGTCGCCTTGTCGGGCACGGCCGCCGCAAGCGCCGCGGTGAAGCCGGCATTCAGCGTCATGTCGGGGAAGAGCTGCCAGGCCAGAAGAACCGGCTTCTTGCCCACGGTCCCAAGGTCCGGCTGGCCGACATAGGCCCACTCTGCATTGGTGCGCACGTCCACCAGAAGAGCTGCCGGATCTGCGCCCAGGGCTTCCCAGACATCGCGTGGTTCAACGTTGCCAGCAAAGCCTTCCACGCGGACACCCCTTGGCAAAACCCACCCCTCAAACAAGCAGATGCTGCTGTATGAGGCAAGTGTAAAGACGGTTTAAGCAAGTATCATTTGCTCTGATTGGCAGGCTCGACACCACACAACATTCTACGGTCGCAGATGTTGTGACATCTACTATGCAAAAGTCTACGAATACGCGGTTTTACGGGAGGTGTTACGAGATTGGCGTGTCCGCCCCGGTGATGAGAACTTACCAAGGCGGCCCGTCAGACGCAACAAGTCCGAAGCGGGAACAGGAAAAAAATTTTGTCGTATACGGAATAGAAGACAGCAAAATGCTCCCGCCATCCGGTGTTTGCCGGATGTGGGAGCGTTTTATACCAATGTGGTGTGGCCAGAAACAGAAGTCCGTGGCCCGGGTGCCCGCCGAGGTCGGGCCTCAGGAGGCCGCGATGACCTTTACGCGGTGGGCGAGGCGCGAAACCTTGCGCGAGGCGGTGTTGCGATGCATCACGCCCTTTGTCACGCCGCGCATGATCTCGGGCTGGGCTGCCTCAAAGGCGGCCTTTGCCTCTTCGGCATTACCAGCCGCCAGAGCCAGCTCCACCTTCTTCACGAAGGTGCGGATGCGGCTGACGCGAGAGCGATTGACGGCGGTGCGGCGTTCAGTTTGACGGACGCGCTTCTCAGCCGAGGCAGTATTGGCCATGTCTTGTTCCAAACCCAAGGGGCAAATTCGAAGGGCGGTGTATACCCCCCTGTGGCGGTCCGCGTCAACACAAAGCCGACATCATGGCTGACAGAGGCTGATGATACCCTCGCGCGGCAGGTCCGGATCAAACGCCACCTCCCAGACATTCCCGTCGGGATCGGCAAAGGCGCCCGCCATGGCCCCCCAGGGCGCCTCGGCCGCTGGCGCTGTCACCTGGCCCCCGGCTGCCGCCACCCGGCCCAGCAGCCGGGCCACCTCGCCCCGCGCCATCACCTGGTGCAGCACCCGGACGGGCGCATCGGCGGGCGTGCTGCCCCCCACCTCAAGCGAGAGAACAGCATTGCCCACCAGAAAGACCACGGCCCCGGCCCCTGCCGTTCCGCGCCAGCCCAGGGCCTCGTAAAAGGCCTGGGCTGGTGCCAGATCGGCAACACCCAGCGAGACCACGCCGAAGCGGGGCCGCACCGGCTCAGCGGTGCTTGAAGTTGGGCTTCCGCTTCTCGACGAAGGCGTTCATGCCTTCCTTCTGGTCCTCGGTGGCGAAGAGGGAGTGGAACACCCGGCGCTCGAAGCGCACGCCTTCCGACAGGGTGACCTCGTAGGAGCGGTTGACCGACTCCTTGGTCATCATGACTGACGGGCGCGACTTGGCGGCGATCACATTGGCAATCTCGATGGCCTTGTCGATCAGCTCGGCTGCCGGCACCACGCGCGAGACCAGGCCCGAACGCTCGGCCTCAACCGCATCCATCATCCGGCCGGTCAGGTTCATGTCCATGGACTTGGACTTGCCCACAAAGCGGGTCAGGCGCTGGCTGCCACCGGCGCCGGGCATGACGCCCAGATTGATCTCGGGCTGGCCGAATTTGGCCGTGTCGGCGGCAATGATGAAATCGCACATCATGGCAAGTTCACAGCCACCGCCCAGCGCAAAGCCCGCCACGGCCGCGATCACCGGCTTGCGGCAGCGCGTCACCCGCTCCCAATTGGCGGTGATGAAGTCTTCCTTATAGACGTCCATATAGGAGCGGGACTGCATTTCCTTGATGTCGGCGCCGGCCGCAAAGGCCTTGGCGCTGCCGGTGATCACCACCACGCCCACGCTGTCGTCCACCTCGGACTTGTCGAGGACGGCGGTCATCTCGTCCATCAGCTTGCGGTTCAGCGCGTTCAGCGCCTCGGGCCGGTTGAGGGTGATGAGCAGGACTTCGCCGCGCTGCTCGACCAGAAGGGTTTCATAGGCCATGGGCCGCTTCCTCTTTGCTGTGTGTTGGGCTTATGGGGTGATATGGGGTTGTGCTGGGGTTTGAATGGGTTGGGAGCGCCCGTTCAATCTGGCGCAATGGCAAAGCGCACCCGCAGGGCACCCTTGGCCTCGCGGAATTCCAGGTTCAGGCGCTCGCCCTCGCGCCCGAAGGCCAGGCGGCCGTCCCTGGTGCTGGTGCCGGTCTTCTCGGGGGTCCAGCCAAGCTGGGGCAGGGTGGCGCCATAAAACGCCAGGGCCTCGGCCCGGCCCACATGGCCTGTGGCAAAGGCTTCCACGATGCGGCCACCGGGCTTGTCGAACACCACCGCCGTGCCGACCTCACCCTCAAGGCCATCCATCAGCGGCAGATCCTCCACGCCCTCCACAAACCCCGCCGCCCAGACGGGCGCCGCAGCAAGGCAGAGGATCACGAAGGCGGTTCGGACAAGCGCACGCATGATCGCCGGATCATAAGGCCTTTTGCGCGGACCGCCAGCATGGCGGCATCAGCGCTGTTTGTGGGCGCAGAAGAAGGTGGAGCGGCCGGCCTGGACCACGCGTTCCACGCTGGCCTTGCAGGTGCAGCCAGGGCAGGGCTCGCCCTCGCGGCCATAGACGGCAAAGGCCTTCTGGAAATAGCCCAGTTCGCCATCGGTCTGCACATAGTCGCGCAAGGTGGAGCCGCCGGCCGCAATCGCTTCGGTCAGGACCTCGCGGATGGCGGGCACCAGGCGTTCGGCCCGTGCCCCCGCCACGCTTTGCGCAAGCCGCCGGGGCGAGATGCCGGCGCGGTAAAGCGCCTCGCAGACATAGATATTGCCAAGGCCCGAGACCACGGTCTGGTCCAGCAAGGCCGATTTGATGGGGGTCTTGCGACCGGCGAGTGCTGCCGAGAGCACGGCGGCGGAAAAGCCGTTGCCCAGCGGCTCTGGCCCCAGATCGGCAAACATGGGGTGGGCGTCAAGCGCGTCGGCGGCCACCAGCGCCATCAGGCCAAAGCGGCGATGGTCCTTGTAGGTGGCGGTGGTGCCATCGTCGGCGATGAAGCGCACATGCTCGTGCAGCCCTGCCTCCCCCTCGGGCACATGGCCCAGGATCACCCGGCCCGACATGCCAAGGTGAATGACAAGGATGTCCGGCCCGTCGAGGTCCATCAGGATGTATTTGGCGCGGCGGCGGATGCGCTCGATCCGGCGGCCCGTCAGCCGGCGAACGAAATCCTGGGGCAGGGGCACGCGCAGGTCCGGCCGGTTCTGTTCCACGCGCACAAGGCGGCGCCCCTCAAGCTTGAGGGCCAGACCCCGGCACACTGTCTCCACTTCGGGCAGTTCAGGCATGGACCGAACCTAGCGTGCCCCATGGCCTTCCGCTATGGTCCGGACATGGCAAACCAAGGCCCCACGGGCGCAAGCCCAAGCACCCCGCCCGAGACCGATTTTGGCTTCCGCCGGGTGGCCGAGGCCGACAAGGCGCGCCTTGTGCGCGGCGTCTTTGATGGCGTGGCGGGCCGCTATGACCTGATGAACGACCTGATGTCCGCCGGCGTCCACCGCCTGTGGAAGGCGACCCTCATCGACTGGTTGGCGCCGCGCCCCTATATGCACCTGCTGGACGTGGCCGGCGGCACCGGCGACATTGCCCAGCGCTTCCGCGAACGCGGCGGCGGGCGGGTGACGGTGGCCGACATCAACGAAAACATGGTCCGCGTGGGGCGCGAGCGTGCCGCCACTTCGGGCCTTGCCAATGTGGACTGGGTGGTGGGCAATGTCGAGGCCCTGCCACTGCCAGATGGCACGGTGGATGCGGTCACCATCGCCTTTGGCATTCGTAATGTTACACATATCGACCAGGCGCTGGCCGAGATGTACCGCGTGCTGCGGCCGGGTGGGCGGTTCATCTGCCTTGAATTCAGCCATGTGGTGATCCCGGGCCTCGCCCAGCTTTACGATGCCTTCTCGTTCAATGTGATCCCCAGGCTTGGCGAACTGGTGGCGGGCGATGCCGAGAGCTATCGCTATCTGGTGGAGAGCATCCGCAAGTTTCCCGAGCAGGAACGCTTTGCCGGCATGCTGCGGGCTGCCGGTCTGGAGCGGGTGCAGGTGCGCAACCTCTCGGGTGGTATCGCGGCCCTGCATTCCGGCTGGCGCCTCTAGGCCGGCGGGAGACGAGGGTGATTGCACAGGCCTTGCGGCTGCTGAAGGTGGGGCGGCGTCTGGCGGCCCACCGGGCGCTCACCCCGGGTGGCACCGCGCAACTGCCTCTTTTGGCCCGCGCCGGCCTGCGGCTGCTGGCCCTTGGCACACGCACGCCGCGGGCGCAGATGGACGCCAGCCCGGGCGCGCGCCTGGCCGCAGTCCTTGAGGACCTGGGGCCCACTTATGTGAAATTCGGCCAGAGCCTGGCCGCCCGCCCCGATGTGGTGGGGGCAGAGGTGGCAACGGCGCTTGCCACCCTGCAGGACAAGCTGCCGCCGTTCCCCTTCGAGACCGCGCGCGCCATTGTGGAGGCCGAACTAGGCCAGCCGCTCGACGCGCTGTTCGCCCATTTCGAGGTTGAGCCGGTGGCCGCCGCCTCCATCGCGCAGGTGCATTTTGCCACCACCCTCGACGGGGCCGAGGTGGCGGTGAAGATCCTGCGGCCCGGCGTGGAGGCGGCTTTTGCCCGCGACCTTGAGGCGCTGGCCTGGGGGGCGGCTCTGGGCGAGCGGTTCATTTCGCCCCTGCGCCGCCTGAAGCCGGTGGACGTGGTGGCAACCCTGGCCGACTCCACCCGCATGGAAATGGACCTGCGGCTTGAGGCTGCCGCCGCCTCGGAACTGGCAGAGCTTGTGGCCAGGGATGTGGGGCCAGATGGCCGCTTTGCCGTGCCTGCCGTGCACTGGTCGCTGACCGCCCGCCGCGTGCTGACGGTGGAGCGGATCACCGGCGTGCCCGTTGGCGACGTGGCCGCGCTTGCCGCCGCTGGCCACGACCTGCCCGGCCTTGCCACCCGCCTGATCCAGGCCTTCCTCACCCAGGCGCTGGTGCACGGCTTCTTTCATGCCGACATGCACCAGGGAAACCTGTTCGTGCGCGACGATGGCACGCTGGTGGCGGTTGATTTCGGCATCATGGGCCGCCTCGACCGGCCCATGCGGCGCTTCATGGCGGAAACCCTGCTGGGGTTCGTCACGGCGGACTATCGCCGGGTGGCGCAGGTGCATGCGGATGCGGGCATCCTGCCGCCGTCCAAATCTGTTGCCGTCTTTGCCCAGGCCTGCCGGTCGATTGGTGAGCCGATCCTGGGCAGGCCCGCCTCCGACATTTCCATGGCCCGCCTGCTGGCCCAGCTGTTCCAGATCACCGAGACCTTCGACATGGAAACGCAGCCCCAGCTGCTGCTGCTGCAAAAGACCATGGTGGTGGTGGAGGGGGTGGCCCGTGGCCTCGACCCTGAGGCCAGCATGTGGGACATCGCGCGTCCCGTGGTGGAACGCTGGGTGATCGACAATCTTGGCCCCGAGGCCCGCCTGTGGGAGGCGGCCGACAACGCCACCTCACTCGCCCGCCGCCTGCCCCAGCTGATGGAACGGGCAGAGCATGTGGCCGGCCAGATTGGCGAAGGCGGCCTGCGCCTGCACCCCGACAGCGCCCGCGCCCTGACCGAAGCCAGCCGCGCCCAGCGCCGCCCCTGGATCTGGAGCACCCTGGCGCTGGCGGCGCTCGCCCTGGTGCTCGCCCTGCGCTGAGGGTGTGAGCTATCTGTATGTGTGGGTCCGGTGGGCTTCGATCTCGATCCACAGGCGGCGCGCCCGCTTGCGAATGGCGTAGTCCCATTCGTGTTCGATCAGGGATAGTGCCTGTGCCAGTCTTTGCTCTGCCTGAACTTCAGCGCACCGCAGACGCAGCAGGTTGAGCCCTTTGAAGCGCTCATTGCCGCCTCCACCGCCATAGCGGCGTGCAAATGCTTTCATATCTGCATCCATGGCAACCAGAATGGCCTGCCTGCGTAGGGCTGTGGCGCAGACGGCATCATCCGGTGCGCCCTGCGGCAGGACATGGCGGTGCAGGATGACTTCATGGCCAAGTGCCTCAAGTGGCAGGCGGGCAGGGTCCGGAATGCCCTCGTCAAACAGAAAGCGCATGACGTGTGTCACGCAGCCTCGGTGAAGCCTGTCGCAGCGGCCACATCAGCCAGGGTCAGTGTGGGATACTGTTCCCTGATCTGGGCAGCGCTATAGCCAGCTTCCGCAAAGGCCTGAACGCTGGACACGAGAATGCGCGTGCCTGCGATCACGGGCCGGCCGCCCATCACGCCGCGCTTGCGTTCGATCCGGCCAAGATCCCCCGGCTTGCGATCCCCAAGGCCGGCAACGGCAGCGGACATCTCGCCAATGAACCGGGCAAGCGGCAAGGCCTTGTGGCCAATATCCATGCCAGCAGGGGCCGCTTCCCCCGGGTGCGGGACGACAAATGCTATGGTCTGGCCCTGAACATCCAGCCACGCCAGTTCCCACGCTGCATCATCCAGCAACGACAGTTTTTCCCGCAGGTCCCGCAGAGCGGCGGGACCGAGCCCCATCTCATGGCTGAGAAACCGGAGCACGCGTAAACAGACAAGGTCGCGAAACGTGTAGATCAGGGCTGGGCTGGCGCCGGACCCCTGCCAGCTTCGCAGCACGCGCACGTCCACACCGCTCAGGCGGGCGGCGAATTCCTCGGGATAAAGCGCCTCCCCGGAGGCTGGCCGGAAATGAGTCATGTGATTTTGTAACCCAATCCTGAACACGGTACAGCAGGAAAATTTTGCCTATGCCCGATCTATCTGGCTTTTGAAACAGTGTGTGCTGATGATGGTGCTTGACGGGGTTTGTTCAACTCTGGATCATTTCCCCGTGGTTGAAGCCTTCCCCCCTGCAAAACCGGGAGGTCGTGATGC
>CANCOY010000069.1 GCA_947379865.1 Acetobacteraceae bacterium | reverse complement strand
CTCGTAATTGGTCTGGTTACGGGAATTCTGTCCTTCATTCCCTATGTGGGGGCCTTTATTGGCATCACCATTGCCCTGATCATTGGCGTTGGCCAGTTCTGGCCGGATTACGTCAGCCTTTCGCTGGTGCTTGGTGTCTATCTGGTGATGCAGTCCATCGAGGGCACCTTCATCGCGCCGCGCCTTGTGGGGCGCAATGTGGGCCTGCACGACCTTTGGATCATCTTTGCCCTGTTTGCGGGCGCCACCTTGTTTGGGTTTGTCGGTGTGCTGCTGGCGGTGCCCATGGCGGCGGCACTCGGTGTGATCAGCCGCTTTGCCCTGTCCCAGTATCTGGCGAGCCCGCTCTATATGGAGCGCGAGCCCAACGACCTGCCGGGCTGAGCGCATATGGCGATGCCACCGGGCAAGGCACTTGGCGGAAACCAGCTGGCGCTTGATCTGGGCACCCGTCCGGCGCTTGGGCGGGCTGATTTCATTGTTGGATCGGGAAATGCCGATGCGGTCGCCTGGCTCGACCGCTGGCCCGACTGGCCCGGCCGGATCCTTGCCCTTGCCGGTCCTCCCGGCTGTGGCAAGACCCATCTGGCCCATGTCTGGCAGGCCCGTTCGGGGGCACGTCTGGTGCAGGCCGACAGTCTTTGGGCTGAAGATCTGGCGGTCCTGACGGCCGAGGGCGCGGCCGTGGTGATTGATGATGCCGACCGCTGCACCGTGCCGGAGGCGCTTTTTCACCTGATCAACCGGGTGCGCGAGGCCTCGGGCTCTCTGCTGCTCACGGGTGTCGAGGCGCCGGCGCGCTGGCCCGTCACCCTTCCCGACCTTGCCTCGCGCCTCAAGGCCCTGCCGGTTGCCATGCTTGGCCCCCCGGATGACGCGCTGCTCGAGACCTTGATGGTCAAATTGTTTGCCGACCGGCAGATCAGGGTGGGTGCGGGCGTCATTGGCTTCCTTGCCAGCCGGGTTGAACGCTCGGCCGCCGCCATCGGCGACGTGGTGGAGGCACTTGATGCCGTCTCCCTGACCGAGGGACGGGCCATTTCCCTTGCTCTTGCCCGCAAGACCCTTGATCTCATTGCGGCGGGCAGGGCAGGGCAGTCATGACAGTGCAACCTTGCTACGATACTGTTGCAAGGCAGTTCAGCCAAAGCGGAGTGTTGTTGTGACGGATGCGATCGAGCAGGCCGAGGTCGTCGGCCATGACAGCCAGACCCCAGCCGAAGCTGAGGCAAAGCCCCCTCGTCGCAACCGCCCGTCGCGTTCCCAGGGCGCGGTGAGCGAGCCAGCGGCCTCCACCAGGGACAATCCCGCGCTTGAGTGGCAGGACCTTGATGCCCGCGGGCCGAGGCGCTTCATCAACCGCGAGACCTCATGGCTTGCCTTCAACACCCGCGTCCTTGACGAGGCGTTCAACCCACGCCACCCGGTGTTGGAACGCCTGCGATTTCTGTCCATCTCTGCGGCGAACCTTGATGAGTTCTACATGGTGCGCGTTGCCGGCCTGAAGGGCCAGATCAACGCCGGCATTGCGAACACCCTCAGCTATGACGGCCTGACGCCGCATCAGCAGCTTGCCGCCGTCAACACCATGACCGCGCGCCTGATGGACGACCAGCAGCGCTGCTGGATCGAGGTCAAGGCCGAGATGCGGGCCGCCGGGGTTTCCGTCATTGAACCGGCCGAGTTGCAGCCAGAGGATCACCCCTGGCTTGAGGCGCGCTTCCTCGACCTGATCTTTCCGGTCCTGACCCCGCTTGCCATCGACCCGGCGCATCCGTTCCCGTTCCTGCCGAACCTGGGCTTTGCGCTTGTCCTGCAATTGCGCCGCAAGGTGGATGGCCAGTTGCTCAACGCCTTGCTACCGCTGCCCAATCAGGTTGACCGGTTCATGCGCCTGCCCGGCGATTCGATCCGCTTCATCAGCCTCGAGAACGTTGTGGCCCTCTTCATGGATCGCCTGTTCCCGAACTATGAGATGTTCGGGCGCGGCGTCTTTCGCATCCTGCGCGACAGCGATCTTGAAGTCGAAGAAGAGGCAGAAGATCTGGTCCGCCTCTATGAATCGGCCCTGAAGCGTCGTCGCCGTGGCAGTGTCATCCGCCTCAAGGTCGATGCGGCCATGCCGGAGGATCTGCGTCGCTTCGTGACCGATGAACTGGCCGTGTCCGAGCGCGATGTGGTGGTTGTCGATGGCCTGCTGGGCCTGGCCGACACCAAGCAGCTGATCGTGCGGGATCGGGCGGATCTGGTTTTCCCGCCCTATAACCCGCGCTTTCCCGAGCGTATCCGGGATTTTGGCGGCGACTGTTTTGGCGCCATCCGCAACAAGGATATTGTCGTCCACCACCCTTTCGAGAGCTTTGATGTGGTGGTGCAGTTCGTGCGCCAGGCGGCCTCCGATCCCAATGTTGTGGCGATCAAGCAAACGCTTTACCGCACCAGCCACGACAGCCCCATCGTCAAGGCGCTGATCGAGGCGGCGGAGGCTGGCAAGTCGGTGACGGCCCTGGTTGAGCTGAAAGCCCGCTTTGACGAGGCAGCGAACATCCAGTGGGCGCGTGATCTGGAGCGTGCCGGTGTTCAGGTTGTCTATGGTTTTGTCGAACTCAAGACCCACGCCAAGGTAAGCCTTGTGGTGCGCCGCGAGGGCGGGGGACTGACCACCTATGTCCATTTTGGAACCGGCAACTACCATCCCATCACGGCACGGGTCTATACCGATCTCTCGTTCTTTACGGCTGATCCGCTTCTGGCCCGCGATGCCAGCTACCTGTTCAACTTCCTGACAGGTTACGCTTCGCCGGATCATTATGAGAAGCTGTCGGTTTCGCCGAATTCGCTGCGTCAGACATTGCTGCGCCTGATGGATGATGAAATCACCAATGCCAAGGCGGGCCGGCCCTCGGGCATCTGGGCCAAGCTCAATTCCCTCGTCGACCCCCAGGTCATCGACAAGCTCTATGAGGCAAGTTGCGCGGGGGTTGAGGTTGATCTGATCATCCGTGGCGTCTGCTGCCTGCGTCCCGGTGTTCCGGGCATGTCCGAGAACATTACGGTCAAGAGCATCGTCGGGCGCTTTCTTGAGCATTCGCGCATTGTCTGTTTCGCTGCAGGCTCGGAACTGCCATCCCGCAAGGCCAAGATCTTTATCTCGTCGGCAGACTGGATGCCGCGCAATCTCGACCGTCGGGTGGAAACACTCGTGCCGATCGAGAATCCCACCGTGCATCAGCAGATCCTGGATCAGATCATGGTCGCCAACATGAAGGACGTGGCCCAGTCCTGGGTGCTTGAGGCCGATGGCTCCTATCGCCGTCTCAAGGCAGAGGATGGCGCCTTTAGCGCACACAATTATTTCATGACCAACCCCAGCCTGTCCGGCCGTGGCAAGGCTCTGAAGGCAGGCGGGCTGACGCCGCGTCTGGTCCTTGGACACGATTGAGGTGGGTGCATTGATCGACAGGGGTGGGTTTGGGAACCAGCCACAGGATGCTGCGGGTGCCGCTGGCGCAGGGCGTGTTGGTGTCATCGACATTGGCTCGAACTCGGTGCGGCTGGTGGTCTATGAGGGTGGCGGCCGGGATCCGGATACGCTTTTCAATGAAAAGGTCCTCTGTGGCCTTGGGCGCCATCTTGGCTCCACCGGGCGGCTGGACCCTGAGGGTGCCCTTCTGGCCCTCTCCACACTCGACCGCTTTGCCGCGCTCTCGCGGGTGATGGGCATTGGCCTGCTGGATGTGGTTGCCACGGCAGCCGTGCGCGATGCGGCCGATGGCCCGGATTTCGTTGCCGAGGTGCAGGCCCGCACGGGGGTCAAGGTCCGTGTCCTGACGGGAACGGAAGAAGCTGCGCTCGCCGCCGAAGGGGTGCTTTCTGCCATTCCCGATGCTGAAGGTCTGGTGGGGGATCTGGGGGGCGGCAGCCTTGAACTGGTCCACGTCGGTTCTGGTGCTGTCGGCGAACAGGCCACGCTGCCGCTTGGCCCGCTGCGCCTGCAGGATGCCGCCGGCGGTGATCGTGAACGCGCGGTGGGGATCATCGATGGCTGCATAGAGAGCCTGCCCTGGGTGGCGGGCATGCGCGGCCAGACATTCTATGCCGTGGGGGGCGCCTGGCGTTCCCTGGCCCGCATCCACATGGCGCACACCAGCTATCCGCTCAGGGTGCTGCACAATTACCGCATCGATCGGGGCCATGTCCGTAACATCTCGCGTGTTATTTCCAATCTCTCGCGCGAGAGCCTGGAGCGGATGTCGGGCCTGTCACGCCGGCGTATCGATACGCTGCCGCTTGCCGCGCTGGTGCTGGACCGCGTGCTGAAAGCGGCGCGGCCGGAGTCCGTGGTCTTCTCGGCCTTCGGGCTGCGTGAGGGCCTGCTCTACCGCCAGATGCCCGAGGCTGTCCGCCGCCAGGATCCCCTCATCGAAACCGCGCGTGCCATGGGGGCTCGCCTTGGCCGCTTTGCCGAACACGGCGATGAGCTTACCGCCTGGACAACGCCGCTGTTTCACGCCGAGACCCCCGTTGATGCACGCCTGCGCCACGCCACCAGCCATCTCTCGGACATTGGCTGGCGCTGTCATCCGGACTATCGCGCCCAGCAAGTCTTCTTCGAGATCCTGAGGGGACATTTTGTGGGCGTGGACCATCGCGGGCGCGCCATGATCGCCCTGGCGATTTACTATCGCTATGATGGCGAGCCCGAAGCCGGCACCGCCAGACAGGCTCAGGCCCTGCTGGACGATACCGATACCACTTATGCCCGCGCCGTGGGCCTTGCCCTGCGGCTTGGCCAAACGCTTTCCGGCGGGACGCCTGGGGTGCTGGAGCACTGCCCCCTCTTGCGCATCGACCGCAGCCTCGTGCTGAGTATTCCCCGCACTTATGCGGTGCTGGTCGGCGACGTGGTGCGGCGCCGCTTTACAGCGCTGGCCCGCATCCTAGATCTTGAACCCAGGATTGAGACTGCCCTTAGCTGAGGCCGGTTGTGTGTCAGCGGTGCACCTATCCTCAAGCATAAATCAGTAAAAACCGCGCTTGCACGAATAGCATTATTCTCCTGTTAACTGTGTCGCCCTCAATTTGTTCCCGTAACTGGTCGGGAATAAGATGGCGCGTTCAGCAGAAGTTTGTCTCGCCTTCCTGCGTCCTGTGTCGCAGGTGTGGGCCGATGGTTGGAACCTGTTTGCGGGGCGTCGCCTTCACAGCGCGCCGCATTCCCCCCGTCGACAGGACCCCGCGAACTTTACGCTTGGGCGGCTGCGGCACGGAGGTGCCGTGCGCCTGCCCATCACGCAATATGCGCTTGCACTTGCGGTGCTGTTGAGTGCTGCATCGGCTCAGGCTGGGGAGGGGGCTGCCTTGTTGTGGCGGGCCCACACGCCGGGCCTGCCGCGTGCCACGGCCTGCACCGCCACCCTCGCTAGGCCACCTGGCAGTGAAGAAACCTATGTCATTACAGCCCGTCATTGCGCGCCAGAGGCGGGGGAGGCGGTTGAACTGGTGTTTGGCGCCACTGCCCGCCGCCTTGGCGAAGATACGGTCATCAACGGCGTCCGGCGCAGTGGCCTTGCCAATAAAGGCATGACGGAGGCGGGCCGTTTCGACCTGCTTTGGGCGCCCCTGCCGGCGGCTGCCCAGAGTGCCGACGGGGTAAGGCGCTTTGCGAGCCGTCTGCCAGCGCCCGGCTCCAGGCTGCACGTGGCCGGTTTTCCCGGTGGTGTCGGACCGCTCGAATCCGTCTGCACCCTGGTTGGGCCAGCCCTCAGGGCGGACAACCCGATGGAGGGATTCCGCCTTGATCAGGAAATGACCTGCCCTGCGCGGGAGAATTGGCGCGGCATTTCCGGGGCGCCGGTGGTCGATGAGCGTGGCGATGTGGTCGGTATCGTTCTGGCCGCAGCGATGTCCGGCACCGCCCTTTACTTTCAGCCGCTCCTCGCCGGCAATCTGCATGCCTCTGGCGACCCGGTGCAACCCGGCGACGGCTCGGGCGCGCGGGTTTATGAGAATGTCAGGCTGGGGGCGGGGGCACGCGGTTATCACCTGGAGGTAACGCTTGAGGACGGTGTATTGAACGGCGCCGCCAGGCTCTATGGGTCAACGGGGGCGCCCCATGCGGCCCTGACCTTCGACCATGCAGATCTTCAGGGGCCGGTCATGCTGTTTGATCGTTCGGGGGCTGTGATGCTTGATGCCACCGTGGCGGCGGGCCGATTGACGGTGCGCCTTTTCTCGCCGTCTGCGGACCCTGGCGATCCAGCAGCAGGGCGGCGTCTGCCTGCGACACCGCCGTCGAGATCGGCCATCAACCAGCTCATCAACCGGACGCTGATGGGTCGCCCCGCGAACTGAGGGGGGCTGCTGCCTGTCAGTCCTTCGGTTCGAGGCGGACAAGCTTGACGCGCCGCCCCTCAGCCGCCAAAGCCAGGCGACCTTCCTTGAGTGCCACGGCATCGTCGCCAAAGATCTGGCCCCGCCAGCCGTGCAGCGCAGGGACATCGGTATCACCGGCGGCGATGCGTTCAAGATCGGCGGAGTTGGCGACCAGCTTCTGGGCCACGTCATGGGCCTCGCATTTGGCCTTGAGGATGACCTTCAGCAGTTCGACCAGCGGCCCCAGGCCGCGCGCACCCTCGACACTCCGCTCCACCTCGGGCATTTCGGCATCGGGCATGGGCTGGGCACGGTTGACCATGTCCACCAGACCCTGGCCCAGCCGGCCCTCGGCAAAGCCACGCGGGACGCCGCGCAACTGCTTGAGGTCCTCGATAGAGCCGGGCGGATTGGCGGCGATTTCAAGCAGGGCATCATCCTTCAGGATGCGCCCGCGCGGCAGGTCGCGCACCTGGGCCTCAACTTCGCGCCAGGCCGAGATCTCCTTCAGCACGCCGAGGAAACGCCGGTTCGAGGTGCGGGTCTTGATGCGCTGCCAGGCCCGGGCGGGTTCAACCCGATAGGTGGCGGGGTCCATCAGGATCGCCATTTCTTCATCAAGCCAGGTGGAGCGGCCGGTGCGCTCAAGCTCGGAAGAGAGCGTCTCATAGACGTCGCGCAGGTGCGTGACATCATCAAGGGCATATCGCAGCTGCCGGTCTGTCAGCGGGCGGCGGGCCCAGTCGGTGAAACGCGACGACTTGTCCAGACCGGCGCGGGCGATCTTGGCCACCAGCGTTTCATAAGACACGGATTCGCCATAGCCACAGACCATGGCCGCGACCTGCGTATCGAACAGGGGTTCGGGGATCCGGCCAGACAGGTGCAGGAAAATTTCGATGTCCTGCCGCGCCGCGTGAAAGACCTTGAGGATCCCCGGGTTTGCCATCAGGGCAAACAGAGGCTCCAGATCGATGCCTTCAGCCATGGGGTCGATGGCGCGCGCTTCATCGGCGCCACCCACCTGGATCAGGCAGAGGCGGGGCCAGAAGGTGTTTTCGCGCATGAACTCGGTATCGACCGTCACGTACTCGCCATGGGAGAGGCGTTCGCAGAGGGCTGCGAGTTCAGTCGTGGTGGTCACGAGGTCGGTGTTCAGGGCGGTGCGGGAGAGTGTCATTGCATCTGACCTATACACGCCCCGGGGCGCCGGTTGAAAGCCTTTCCGCACGCAAAGGTCGGCAGATTGGATCGGAGCCGACCCCTGTCATGAGCGCCAGCGCAGGGTGCGGGCCTTGACCGGATTGATAAATTCCCGCTTTTCCGCGCGCGACCGGGCGAATTCCCGCTTCAGGCCAAAGTACCATTTTGCCTGCGTATCGGCGTCATCGATCAACATCAGCCGGGGATCATGGCGCAGTCCGGCCTGTTGCATGGCGACAATGTCCCTGTCCTGCCTCAGGAATGTCTGGATGAAGGGACGCAAAACAGGCTTCAGCCAGGTCAGCCAGGGCATGGTCCAATACATGATCTGGTTCACCTCGCACGATGAATCATCTACCGGCGTCACCGCCGTGATGCCAACAAAGCGATGCCGGCCGGCCGCAATGCTTTCAATACGGATAGACGGCAGGCGGAAGGTGATCTCCGTCTCGGGCTTGCCACCCAGCACCTTGTAGGCAAGGGAATTGCTGGACGGCGTGTGGCGCACCATCTGGAAGCCCAGAGGCGAGGGGGCAAAGGCCTTGGCCTTGGCATGCATGGATGCCTTGGTCCGCCACCACCAAGAGCGATGCACATAGGGACCATGTGCCGGATCCATCAGCCCGACAACCGCATGGTCGAGGGCGCCAGAGAACACCATCGTCTCCACATGGCGCTGGTCGCCGGCTTCAAACCCCGGGGCACTGGGGACTTCGGGCAGGGTATCGTCAGCATCGCCGAAGTAGACCCAGATGTTGCCCTGGGCCTCGGCGACGGCGTAGGTGCGCACCCCGATGCGGCCCACATCCACGGCCTGATCATCGACCAGCGAGGGGATGGCGGTGCAGGTACCGGCCGCATCGAATCGCCAGCCGTGATAGCGGCACTCAACCTCGGTACCATCAAACCGGCCGCATGACAGGGGGATGCCGCGGTGCGGACAAATATCACGAAGCGCAAAAACCTTGCCGCTCTGGTCGCGTGCCAGCAGCATGGGCTCCCCCAGCATGGTCTTGGCAAGCATGGCGCCCGCCTTCAGGGCGCGTGATGGCAGGGCGAAATACCAAAGCTCCCGCAGCCACTTGGGTGTCTCAAGGGGCGTGGCGGGTGAATCGGGCAGGGGGTGCGGCGCCTGTGTCATGGGGGTACGCTAGGTAAGGGGAAGACGCTGCGCAATGCACAGGGCCATGGCCTTATGGCGTCATCCGGGCGGCCCCCTGTTGCCTATAAGGGGCGCGGCTCGTAAAACCCAGCGGTTCTGTTCACCCGAGGGGGATCCCCATGCACGCCTACCGGAGCCATACCTGCGTTGCCCTGCGCCCCGCCAATGTGGGCGAGACGGTGCGGCTGTCCGGATGGGTGCACCGCAAGCGCGACCACGGTCAGCTGCTGTTCATCGACCTGCGCGACCATTACGGCATCACCCAGGTGGTGCTCGACTCTGATGCCCGCGATTTCCGCCTTGCCGAAAGCCTGCGGGCCGAGAGCGTGATCACGGTGACAGGCCAGGTGGTGGCCCGCAGCGCCGAGACGGTGAACGCCAATCTGCCCACCGGCGGGATCGAAGTGCGTGTCGCCGACCTTGTGCTTCAGTCGGCAGCCGATGAGCTGCCCCTGCCGGTCTTTGGCGAGCAGGAATACCCCGAAGAGACGCGCCTGAAGTACCGCTATCTTGATCTGCGCCGCGAGCGGACCCACCGCAACATGATGTTGCGCAGCCAGGTGATCTCCAGCCTGCGTCGCCGCATGATCGACCAGGGCTTTACCGAGTTCCAGACGCCGATCCTGACGGCGTCCAGCCCCGAGGGCGCGCGCGACTTCCTGGTGCCGAGCCGCATCCATCCCGGCAAGTTCTATGCCCTGCCGCAGGCACCGCAGATCTTCAAGCAGCTGCTGATGGTGGCCGGTTTCGATCGCTATTTCCAGATCGCCCCCTGCTTCCGCGACGAGGACGCCCGCGCCGACCGCAGCCCGGGTGAGTTCTACCAACTCGACGTCGAAATGAGCTTTGTTACGCAGGACGATGTCTTTGCCGCCATCGAACCGGTGCTAGAGGGCGTTTTCCGCGAGTTCTCGACCCATGTGGTGACGCCGGCGCCGTTCCCGCGCATTCCCTTTGCCGAATCCATGCTGAAGTACGGCAATGACAAGCCGGACCTGCGCAACCCCATCGTCATCACCGACGTGACGGAGATCTTCCGGGGTTCGGGCTTTGGCCTGTTTGCCCGGCAGGTTGAGGCAGGCAGCGTGGTGCGTGCGATCCCGGCACCCGGCGCTGGCGGCCGGCCGCGCAGCTTCTATGACAAGCTCAACGATTGGGCCCGCTCCGAAGGGGCGGGTGGCCTTGGCTATGTCGTGTTTGAAGGGGGTGAGGCCAAGGGCCCCATCGCCAAGAACCTTGATCCCGAGCGCCTGGCAGCCATTCGCGCGCAGACCGGCGTCAAGGATGGCGATTCCGTATTCTTTGCCGCCGACAAGCCGGCAAGTGCGGCACGTCTGGCAGGCCTTGCCCGCACGCGCATCGGCCAGGAGCTTGGCCTGATCGAGGAGGGCACGTTCAAGTTCTGCTGGATCGTCGATTTCCCGATGTTCGAGTATGACGAGGACGCCAAGCAGGTGATCTTCAGCCACAACCCTTTCTCCATGCCCCAGGGCGGGATGGAGGCGCTGCAGACCCAGGACCCCCTCACCATCAATGCCTTCCAGTACGACATCGTCTGCAATGGCATCGAGCTGTGTTCAGGGGCCATCCGCAATCACAGCCCCGAAACCATGCTTGAGGCCTTCCGCATTGCCGGCTATCCGCCGGAAGAGGTGGAGCGCCGGTTTGGTGGCATGCTGAACGCTTTCCGCTATGGCGCGCCGCCCCACGGCGGTCTGGCCCCGGGCGTGGACCGTATCGTGATGCTGCTGGCGGACGAGCAGAACATCCGTGAGGTCACCCTCTTCCCCATGAACCAGAAGGCGGAAGACCTGATGATGAACGCCCCGTCAGAGGTCAGCGCCAAGCAGTTGCGCGAACTGCACATCCGCTTGGCCCTGCCGGAAAAGAAGCCCACCCCCGCCAGCTGAAGCGGCGCTTTTCCCGGGCAGAAACAAAGACGGCCGGCGGATCTCTCCGCCGGCCGTTTTATTTGGGGCTGCCTGCCTCAGCTGCAGCCGCTGGTCGACCCGCAGGTGTTGCACTTCATGCAGGTGCCATTGCGAACCAGCGTGAAGTTGCCGCATTCGCCGCAGGCGTCACCCTCATAGCCCTTGATGCGCGCTTCCCGCACCCGCTCAAGGCGGACATCGGAGCCAAGCTGGATCGCCGTTTCCGTTACGCCGGCATAGGCAAAGGAGGTTCCACCACCGCCAACCGCAAGTTCGAGACCGGCAGTAACAGTGGTCGCCGCCACCTGGCCGCGCGGCGCGTTCAGCACATAGAGGTTCGAGCGGACATAGCCATTGGAGGCCAGCGTCTTGGCGCGTTCCTCAGCCATGCGGCTGAGCTGTGCCTCGATTTCCTCTTCGTCGTCCGGGTCATGGGCGGCACCGCGTTCGATGGCACCGCCACCCAGCGCGTCAACCCGCAGATCTTCCGGCTGGACATGGGCAAGGTCGTTACGACCAAGGTAGGAGACCGCAAGCTCGCGGAAGACATAGTCGAGCAGCGAGGTTGCCATCTTGATGGCATCGTTGCCCTCAACCATGCCTGACGGCTCGAAGCGGGTGAAGGTGAAGGCCTCCACATATTCCTCAAGCGGCACGCCATACTGCAGGCCGATGGAGATGGCGATGGCGAAGTTGTTCATCAGACTGCGGAAGGCGGCGCCCTCCTTGTGCATGTCGATGAAGATCTCGCCAAGCTGACCATCGTCATATTCGCCGGTGCGCAGATAGACCTTGTGGCCACCGACAACGGCCTTCTGGGTGTATCCCTTGCGGCGCTGCGGCAGACGCTGGCGGCCGGCAGCCACCACACGCTCGACGATCTTCTCGACGATCCGTTCAGCAATGATCGGCGCACGCTGGGCGGCCGACAGGGGCTCTTCGTCCTCCACATCGTCAAGGATCTGGGCTGCCAGCGGCTGGCTCAGCTTGGAGCCGTCGCGATAGAGCGCATTTGCCTTGAGGCCAAGGCGCCAGGACTTCAGATAGGCGTCCTTGCAATCCTCGACGCTTGCCGTACTCGGCATGTTGATCGTCTTGGAGATCGCGCCAGAGATGAACGGCTGCGAGGCCGCCATCATCAGGATGTGGCTGTCCACCGACAGGTAACGCTTGCCGATACGGCCGCAGGGGTTGGCACAATCGAAGACCGGCAGATGCTCGTCCTTCAGATGCGGTGCCCCTTCCAGGGTCATGGCGCCGCAGACGTGCAGATTGGCCTGTTCGATCTCCGTCTTGGTGAAACCAAGCCAGGCGAGCATGTCAAAGCTGAAGTCGTCGAGCGAGGCGGCCGGAATGCCCAGCTGCTCCGTGCAGAAAGCTTCGCCCAGGCTCCACTTGTTGAAGGCGAACTTGATGTCAAAGGCGCTGGCCAGACCACCTTCGATGGCCTCGATCTGCGCATCGCCAAAGCCCTTGGCCCGCAGGGTTGCGTGGTTGATGCCAGAGGCCCCGGCAAGCGTGCCACGGCCGACAGCATAATGGATCATGTCGTCGATCTGGGCATCGCTATAGCCCAGGGTCTTCAGGCCAACCGGCACCGTCTGGTTGATGATCTTGAAGTAACCGCCACCGGCCAGCTTCTTGAACTTCACCATGGCAAAATCAGGCTCGATACCCGTGGTATCACAATCCATCACCAGGCCGATGGTGCCGGTCGGCGCAATCACGGTGGCCTGGGCATTGCGATAGCCATGGGCTTCACCAAGGCTGAGCGCCTGGTCCCAGGCCGCCGCCGCCGCGCGGGCCATGGCAGGCTCGGGGACATTGGCAATGTCGAGGGCGACGGGAAGGGTATTCAGCCCCTCATAGCCCGTTGTGTGACCATGGGCGGCCCGGCGGTGGTTGCGCACCACGCGCAGCATGTGATCGCGGTTGGGGGCAAAGCCGGGGAAGGGGCCAAGCTCGGCCGCCATCTCTGCCGATGTGGCATAGGCAACACCGGTCATGATGGCAGAGATCGCGCCGCAGGTGGCCCGGCCCTCGTCAGAGTCATAGGACTGGCCGGCGGCCATCAGGAGGCCACCGATATTGGCAAAGCCGAGGCCCAGGGTGCGGTAATGATAAGAGAGTTCGGCAATCTGGCGCGACGGGAACTGCGCCATCAGAACCGAGACCTCAAGCACCACGGTCCACAGGCGGCAGGCATGCTCAAAGCCGGTCACGTCGAACCCGCCGTCGGCATTCCTGAAGGTCATCAGGTTCAGCGAGGCAAGGTTGCAGGCCGTGTCGTCAAGGAACATGTATTCCGAGCACGGATTGGAGGCGCGGATCTCGCCAGAGGCCGGGCAGGTGTGCCAGTCGTTGATGGTGGTGTGGAACTGGATACCCGGGTCAGCGCAGGACCAGGCGGCTTCGGCGATCTTTTCCCAAAGCTCTGCCGCTGGCAGGGTATGGGCAACCTTGCCGTCGATGCGACGACGCAGTTCCCACTTGCCATCTTCCATCACGGCACGGATGAAATCATCGGTGACGCGGACGGAGTTGTTGGAGTTCTGGCCAGAGACGGTCAGATAGGCGTTGGAGTCCCAGTCGGTGTCATAGCTGTCGAAGGCGATTTCAGTATAGCCTTGGCGGGCCCACTGGATCGCGCGCTGGATGTAGTTCTCGGGGATCATCACCTTGCGGGCGGCGATGATTTCCTTCTTCAGGGCATTGTTCTGCTTGGGGTCGAACCGCGCGTCGCTCTCGCCCTGGCTGGTGGCCTCGATGATCAGGTTGAGATGGCGGGAGGCGAGCTTGGAACCGGCGACAAGGGCCGCCACTTTCTGCTCTTCCTTCACCTTCCAGTCGATATAGGCCTCGATATCGGGGTGATCGACATCGACCACCACCATCTTGGCCGCACGGCGCGTGGTGCCACCTGATTTGATCGCGCCCGCCGCCCGGTCGCCGATCTTGAGGAAGCTCATCAGGCCAGACGACTTGCCACCACCCGACAGGGGCTCGTTCTCGCCGCGCAGGGACGAGAAATTGGTGCCGGTGCCAGAGCCGTACTTGAAGAGACGCGCCTCGCGGACCCAAAGGTCCATGATGCCGCCTTCGTTCACCAGATCGTCAGAGATCGACTGGATGAAGCAGGCATGGGGCTGGGGATGCTCATAGGCGCTTTCGCTGGCCTGCAACTGGCCCGTGACGGGGTCGCAGTAAAAATGGCCCTGGGCCGGGCCATCAACACCATAGGCCCAGTGGAGGCCCGTGTTGAACCACTGCGGAGAGTTGGGAGCTGCCTTCTGGGCGGCCAGCATGAACGCCAGTTCATCAAAGAACGCGCGCGCATCGGCCTCGCCATTGAAATAGCCGTGCTTCCAGCCCCAATAGGTCCAGGTGCCGGCCAAGCGGTCGAACACTTCCCGGGCGTCCTGTTCGCCGCGGGTGCGTTCCGCCGCCGGCAGCGCCGCAAGGGCGGCCTCATCGGGCACGCGGCGGCGCAACCAGTCTGGCACGCCGGGCTCATCCACGGTCTTGAGGCGGCTGGGGATGCCGGCCTTGCGGAAATACTTCTGCGCCAGGACGTCGCAGGCTACCTGGCTCCACGCCTCGGGAACGTCGATACCATCGAGCTTGAACACGACCGACCCATCGGGGTTACGGATCTCGCTTACTGCCTTGCGGAATGCCAAGGCAGCATAGGGCGAGCGCCCCTCTTCGGTGAATCGCCGCTCGATCTTCATGTTCATCCCCTTCCCACTTTAGGTCCGGCGTCACCAGACCTTGTGTCCAGCAGCGGCGAAGGCGCGAAATCTAGTCTGGATGGAGCGGGTTGGGCAAGAAGCTTTTCGTCATAAGCGGGCACATTTTGTGGCGTGCACGCTCTTCGAACACTTCATGAGCCAAATTCGCCGTATTTGGTTCGCGCGCTGAGCATCCTTTCTGATTCGCTACCGGGGAGGCAACAGGAAATCGCAAGGATGGGGGGCGCGGGGCTGGCCGATACCGCCGCCGCGCTCTGGACGCTCCAGTGTCCCGGTGCCATAGTCGCGGCCGTGGCGGGCCCTGTGTCCGCGCCCAGGGGTTCGGCCTCGCTTGGCGCCCCGCGACAGCTAGGCTTGGCATGAGCTTTATTATTCGCGCCCTTACTTGGTGGAACGACTCGACGCTTGGCACGGCGCTCTATACGCGCCGCCGCGGTGTCCAGGTCGGTTCGGATTCGCAGGGCAACACCTATTATAAGGACCGCACCGAAGACCGTCGTTGGGTGATGTACAATGGCGTCATCGAGGCTTCGCGGATTCCCCCTGAATGGCATGCCTGGCTGCACGGGATGACGGACACGCCGCCTAGCGTGGACCCGCTGCCCACCAAGTCGTGGGAGAAGCCACACCAGCCCAACATGACTGGCACGGACGGGGCCTATCACCCGCTCGGCAGTCTGGACGGCGGTGCGCACATCCGTGCCAAGGCAACAGGCGACTATGAAGCCTGGCGTCCCTGAGATTTGACGAGACTCCTTCCAAAGGCGGCGGCCTGCGGATAACTGAAGTGAGGACGACATGAACGGCAATGCGGTCGAAACCCTGATCGGCGCCGTGGTTCTGGCTGTGGCGGGGGCCTTCCTCTTCTTTGCCTACAGCAGTGCCGGTGTAGGCAGGGAAACTGGCTACCAGCTGAAGGCGGCCTTTGATCGCGTCGACGGTCTTAATGTCGGCAGCGATGTGCGGCTTTCCGGGATCAAGGTGGGGTCGGTTGTCTCCGCCTCGCTTGACCCCAAGACGTTCCGCGCCGAGGTGGTCTTCACCGTCCATGATGACGTTAAACTTCCCGACGACTCCGCTGCCAAGATTGCCTCCCAGGGGCTGCTGGGCAGCTATTATCTGCAGCTCGATCCCGGCGGCAGCGAAACCGACCTTGCAGCCGGCGCCACGGTCAAACACACCCAGGGCGCGGTTGACCTCATGGGCCTGATCGGTCAGGCGGTCTTCAGTTTTACGAGCAGCAGCAAGTCTGGCGCGGGACAGCAGGCTCCGGCAGCAGCTGCGCCAGCCGCACCTTGACCCCAGAGGCCACAGCCACAGGCCCCGTGAACCGCAGGGCGCCGTCCCTGTCGTTCATGATGCTCGCCATTGTTGTGTTGCTTGTAGCGGGCTCACCTGGCCCGTCGGCGGCCCAGATCCAGGCTTTGCCGCTTCCCGAGATCTCGTCTCCGGCAGATGAGGCGACAGGCGAGTCGCTGCCACCGCAGGAAGACGTGCCGCTGCCCGACGCGCTGCCGCTTCCCGGCATGGGCGCCACGACGAAGCCGATCCCGCCACCACCGCCACCGCTTGCCGTGCCAACCGGCCCGCAGGTCGTGGTGATGCAGGGGCTGGACAAGGTGACAGCGCGCATTTCCATCGTCGAGGTCCCGGTGGGTGGCTCCGCCCGCTTCGGTTCCTTGTTGATTGCTGCGCGCGCCTGCCAGAAAAGCCCGCCGGAAGAGCCGCCCGAGGCGACCGCATTTCTTGAGATTACCGAGACACCGGTTGGGGCCAGCGCAAGTTCGGTCTTTTCCGGCTGGATGTTTGCCTCAAGTCCGGCGCTGTCTGCGCTTGAACACCCGGTCTATGATGTCTGGGTCAAGGACTGCAAGGCGGTTGCCCCGTCGGCCCCCTGAGGCAAGCGGAAGAAGTCTGCCTCCCCGGCAAGGGCATCGAGCAGCAGATGGTGATATTGGGTGCGCGAAATCTCGATCGCGCCAAATGTCTTCAGATGGCTTGTTACCGCCTGGGTATCGAGCAGGCGAAAACCGCCAGCCTTCAGCCGGGCGACGAGGTGGGCAAGGGCAATTTTTGAGGCATTGTCCACGCGGCTGAACATGCTCTCGCCAAAGAAGGCGGCGCCGCGCGCCACGCCATATATGCCCCCCACCAGCTGATAGTCGTCCCAGACCTCGACGCAATGGGCATGGCCCATGGCATGCAACTCGCAATAGAGGTCCTCGATCCCAAAGGAAATCCAGGTGCCCATACGGTCGGGGGCCGGTTCGGCGCAGCCCTGTACGACGTCGCGAAACGCGGTGTTGACCCTTATGTAAAAGGGGTCACGGCGCATCAGCTTGGCGAGGCTGCGCGATACGTGGAACGTATCAAGCGGCAGAATGCCCCGCACCTTCGGGTCTTCCCAGTAGAAACCACCTGACCAACGGTGCGCCGCCATGGGGAACACACCGTTTTCATAGGCTTTCAGCAACAGTTCAGGTGTCGCTCTGGTCATTCCCGGTTCGCGTCAATGAACTCCTCTAGCCAGTGTATATGGTAGGCGCCATTTACAAAGTCATTTTCGGAGATCAGACGCAGATGCAGCGGGATTGTCGTATCGATCCCGGCGATCACATATTCCTCAAGACAGCGCCGCAGCCGCATCAGGCATTCATTGCGCGTCTTGCCATGCACGATCAGCTTGCCGATCAGGCTGTCGTAATAGGGCGGAATGGTGTAGCCGGCATAGACGGCGGAATCGACCCGCACGCCAGGGCCGCCGGGCGGATGGTAGTCGTTGATCCGGCCGGGGCAGGGTGCAAAGGTCACCGGGTTTTCGGCATTGATCCGGCACTCGATGGCGTGGCCAGAGAAGGTCACGTCTTCTTGGGTGAACGACAGCGGCGCACCCGACGCAATGCGGATCTGTTCCCGCACGATATCGATGCCGGTGATCGCCTCGGTGATCGGGTGTTCCACCTGCAGGCGGGTGTTCATTTCGATGAAATAGAACTGCCCGTTCTCATAGAGAAACTCGATCGTGCCCACGCCAAGATAGCCGAGCTTGCGAATCGCATCGGTCACGACCTTGCCAATGGCCACGCGCTCGTCAGCATTCAGGGCGGGTGAGGGGGCTTCTTCCAGCACCTTCTGGTGGCGGCGCTGCAGCGAACAGTCGCGCTCGCCCAGGTGCACCACATTGCCGAAGGAATCGGCGATGATCTGCATCTCGATATGACGCGGGCGGCCGAGATATTTTTCCATATAGACGGCATCGTCGCCAAAGGCCGCCTTGGCCTCGCTGCGCGCCGTGCTGAGCGCCACGGACAGGTCGGAGGCCGAGTGGGCCACCTTCATGCCACGTCCACCGCCACCGGCAGCCGCCTTGATCAGCACCGGATAGCCGATCTCGTCGGCCAGGATGGCGGCCACGCCGTCATCCGTGACCGCACCGTCCGACCCGGGCACGCAGGGAATCCCCAGGGCCTTGACGGTCTTCTTGGCAACGATCTTGTCGCCCATCATGCGGATATGGTCGGGGCGCGGGCCGATGAAGGTCATGCCGTGCTCCTCAACGATCTGCGCGAAGTTCGCGTTCTCGGAGAGGAAGCCATAGCCTGGATGGATGGCGTCGGTGTTGGTGATCTCGGCAGCGGAGATGATGGCCGGGATGTTCAGATAGGACAGCGACGAAGAGGGCGGACCAATGCACACGCTCTCGTCCGCCAGACGCACATGCATGGCGTCGGCGTCGGCGGTTGAATGGACGGCCACCGTATGAATGCCCATCTCCCGGCAGGCCCGGTGAATGCGCAGTGCGATTTCGCCCCGGTTGGCGATCAGGACCTTGTCGACCATGGGCTCAATCAAGCACGACAAGAGGTTCGCCGAATTCAACGGGCTGGCCGTTCTCGACGAAGATCTGGGTGATCGTCCCGTCCCGGGGGGCGGGAATGGGGTTCATGGTCTTCATCGCCTCGACGATCAGCAGGGTCTGGCCCTTGTTGACCCGGTCGCCGACCCGGATGAAGGCCGCAGCACCTGGTTCAGGCGCGGTATAGATGGTGCCAACCATCGGGCTGGTAACGGTTCCCGCAGCCGGCGCACCGGATGCCGACGCCGCGCCAGAGGGTGCGGCAACGGCGGCAGGGGCAGCAGTGGCCATGGCGGGTGCCATGGCAACGGTCTGAAGCTGGCGGGCCACGCGCACGCTGCGGCCGTTTTCGGCCACCTCAATTTCCGACAGGTCGGCTTCCTTGAGGAGCGCGGCAAGTTCGCGGATCAGGGCGGTATCAACCGTCATTTTCGACATGGAACGGCTCCGGTAGTCAGGGCGTCGCTGCCCCATCAATCAGTCCGCTGACAGCCTCGAGGGCCAGAGCATATCCCTTTGGTCCGAAACCGCAGATGACACCCCGGGCAGCAAGGCTGACATAGGAATGATGACGGAACGTCTCACGACGGAAAATATTCGAAAGGTGGACTTCTACCACCGGAAGCTCGACGGCTGATAGGGCGTCGAGAATCGCGATGGATGTGTGTGTCAGGGCGCCAGCATTGATGATGATGGCCGCCGCCTTGCCCCGGGCTTCCTGGATCCAGTCCACGAGAACGCCCTCGTGATTCGACTGGCGAAAGTCGATGGCCAGCCCAAGCTCGGTTGCCCGGCGCTCGGCCAGGGCCCTTACATCGTCGAGGGTATCGCGGCCATAGACCGCAGGTTCCCGTACGCCGAGCAGGTTGAGGTTGGGGCCGTTGAGGATGAGAACCAGGGGTGTCATCGGTGTCCGTTCGCCCCTGTGGGCGGATCGATGAGCGGGCGGGCAAGCTGCCCGGGTGTGCTTGGCTTATAGCCCCTCCCGCCCGGGGTGGAAAGGGCGGCGCCACAGTGCCGATCCGGTGGGGGGCGCGCGCCAGCCTTTCATGAGCCGTCGCGGTGGCCCGCTTGTTGCCGTCAGCAGAGGTCGTGGCTAAGGTGCCGACAGGCGCGCAGGGGCGGATTCCTGCGCCTTTCAGGTGCATCGGGGACATGGGCATGACCGTCACGATTAATGGCGAGAGCCACAGTTTCGCAACCCCGCTCAGCCTTGCAGCGCTGGTTGGCTCGCTGGGTCTCGACCCGTCCAAGGTGGCGCTGGAGCGCAATCTGGAAATCGTGCCGCGTTCCACCTGGGACGGGGTGATTCTTGCCGATGGCGACCGGCTTGAGATCGTGCATTTCATCGGTGGTGGCAATGACGCGGCGCCTGCAGGCCTTGTGGATCCATCCGCAGGCGATGCCCTGGTGGTGGCCGGCCGCACGTTCCATTCCCGTCTGTTGGTGGGGACGGGCAAGTACAAGGATTTTGACGAAACCCGCGACGCCATCGCCGCGTCGGGTGCCGAGATCGTCACCGTCGCCGTGCGCCGGGTGAACATCGAAAAGGCCGGGGCGCCCATGCTCCAGGATTATGTCGATCCCAAAACCTACACCTACCTGCCCAACACTGCCGGCTGCTACACCGCCGATGATGCGGTACGCACCCTGCGGCTGGCGCGGGAGGCGGGGGGCTGGTCGCTGGTCAAGCTCGAGGTTCTGGGCGACCAGAAGACGCTCTATCCCCATATGACAGAAACCCTCAAGGCGGCCGAACTGCTCGTCCGTGATGGTTTTGATGTGATGGTCTATTGCTCGGATGATCCCATCCTGGCCAAGGCGCTGGAAGACATGGGCTGCTGCGCGATCATGCCGCTGGCCGCACCCATTGGCTCTGGCCTTGGCATCCAGAACCGCGTCAACATCCGGCTGATTGTTGAACAGTCAAAGGTGCCGGTGCTGGTGGATGCGGGCGTGGGCACGGCCTCTGACGCGGCCATTGCCATGGAACTTGGCTGCGATGGCGTGCTGATGAACACCGCCATTGCCGAAGCCCGCTATCCGATCGTGATGGCGCGCGCCATGAAGGCGGCAGTGGAGGCCGGGCGCCTCGCCTATCTGGCGGGCCGGATGAAGCGCAAGCTCTACGCCGATCCCTCCAGCCCGCTCGGCGGCCTGATCTGAGACACTGCGGCGCTCAACCC